>CAYGRI010000014.1:0-38403 GCA_964352155.1 uncultured Maritimibacter sp.
ATGCTGGAACTGTCGGTCTATGACGGCATCCCGCATCTGCTGTCCCCCGTCGTGACCGACCCCAAGAAAGCCGTCGTCGCGCTGAAATGGGTCGTCAGCGAGATGGAGGAGCGCTATCGCAAAATGTCCAAGATGGGCGTCCGCAATATCGAGGGCTACAACGGCCGCGTCCAGGACGCGCTGGACAAGGGAGAGATGTTCAGCCGCACCGTCCAGACCGGGTTCGATGACGAGACTGGCGATCCGGTGTTCGAAACCGAGCATTTCGCCCCCGAGGCGCTGCCCTATATCGTCGTCATCGTCGACGAGATGGCCGACCTGATGATGGTCGCCGGCAAAGAGATTGAGGCCTGCATCCAGCGTCTGGCACAGATGGCGCGGGCCAGCGGGATCCACCTGATCATGGCGACTCAGCGGCCCTCGGTCGACGTGATCACCGGCACGATCAAGGCGAACTTCCCCACCCGGATCTCGTTCCAGGTCACCTCAAAGATCGACAGCCGCACGATCCTCGGAGAGATGGGGGCCGAGCAGCTTCTGGGCATGGGCGACATGCTGTACATGGCGGGCGGATCGCGGATCACCCGGGTTCACGGCCCCTTCGTGTCAGACGAGGAAGTCGAAGAGATCGTCAACCACCTCAAGGCCTACGGCCCGCCAAGCTATCTCAGCGGTGTCGTCGAAGGCCCACCAGAGGATGCCAGCAGCGACATCGACGCGGTGCTGGGTCTGGGCGGCAATACGGATGGCGAGGATGCGCTGTACGATCAGGCCGTTCAGGTGGTCATCAAGGACCGCAAATGTTCGACCTCGTACATCCAGCGCAAGCTCGCCATCGGCTATAACAAGGCCGCTCGTCTGGTCGAACAGATGGAAGAAGAGGGGCTTGTGAGCGCCTCGAACCATGTGGGCAAGCGCGAGATTCTGGTGCCGGAACAGCAATGAACCGCCACCCAATGCACAGCCCCGGCCGCCGGGCCAGGGCTTCTTTCTTGGCGGATCGCCGCAACGTGAATTAAGATGTGGTGCAAACCCTCGCAACCTGGGCTACGGCATCCCCATGAAACTTATTCGCATGTTCCTTGTTCCGCTGGTCCTGGCGGCCTCGCTGCAGCCGGCCCTGGCGGACGCCCTGAACCTGAACCAGATCAATGCCTATCTGAACAACCTTCAGTCGGCCAAGGGTCGGTTCACCCAGATCAACGATGACGGGACGATCGCGACCGGCACGATCTATATCCGGCGCCCCGGACGGATCCGGTTCGAGTACGACCCCCCCGAGGCCGCGCTGGTTCTCGCAGGGGGCGGGCAGGTCGCGGTGTTCGATGCCAAGTCGAACCAGCCGCCAGAGCAATATCCCCTGCGCCGCACGCCGTTGAACCTGATTCTCGAGCGAAACGTGAACCTGCAGCGCGCGAATATGGTCAAGGCCTTCGAATACGACGGCACGGCGACAATGATCGTGGCGCAGGATCCGGACAATCCGGAATACGGCAGCATTCGACTGAAATTCACCGGCCCGACGGTCGAGCTTCGGCAATGGGTAATCACCAGCGGGGATGGAACCCGTACAACGGTGACGCTGAACGATCTTGACACCAAGGGCAATGTCCCGGTGGGTATCTTCAACATCCAGCAGGAAATCGCCCGCCGCGCCCGGTGAGCACGGCGGTGTGTCTCAAGGCGCTTTGCGCTCAGCCAGCCCGCCCCGATGGCGCGTAGCGCGCCTAGGGTACGGGCGGACGTCGCGTGGAACGACTGCGTTTAGCGACAACGCCGAAGCTGGGCCTCGTATTTCAGCGCGCGTTCATGCACGCGATCCGCATAGCGCATCAGCCAGGGCTTTGCCTTGTAGGTTCCGCGCCGGTATCCGGCCCGCCCATCGTGATAGGCGAGGTACTGGTTGCGCGCATCACGCTTGGAGATGCCCAATTCCCGGTGGGTCGCCGTCATGTACCAACCGATGAAATCGGCTGCGTCGCGGATGTTGTCTCGCTTGGCCCGATCGCGCCCTGGCCCCGCCTTGTATTCCTTCCACGTTCCGTCCAGCGCCTGAGAATAGCCAAAGGCCGAGCTTTGCCGACCAAGGGGAATCACCCCCAGCGCGAACTTCAGCGGGGTGCGCGCATCGCCCTTGAAGCTCGATTCGTGGTAGATCGTGGACATCTGCACATGCACCGGCACACCCCATTTCCGCTCCGTCCTATTGAACGCGCGTTTGAAGTCCGGCCGCTCGCGCAGAATCGCACAGGCGTCATCAAGATCACGAGGCGGCTTTACGCTGCCCCCGCCGCCGCATGACGCGACGAACAACAAGAGTATCAGGGTCCGAAGGGTCCTGCTCATCTGCCCCTCTTTCGGTAATTTTTCAAATACCTTAGCGGAATTCCCCTTCGCTCGAAATGACTATTCCTGAAAGACCGATCACAAAAACGAATATTTCTGCAAACTGTGCCGATTCCCCCGCCGGAATCGGCGATGGAATGTGCTTCACAGACTGTTTCCCCGAAAATTCGCCGCCTCGCATGGACAACACCCGTCTCGATTGTCTAGGAAAAGGAGAGATCGGGGGCTTTGATATGCTTAGAACACGCGCGAAATACCATCTGGGCCAGGTTGTCCGGCACAAGAAGCATCCGTTTCGGGGGGTCGTCTTTGACGTCGACGCCATGTTCGCGAACACCGAGGAGTGGTACCGCGCGATTCCCGAAGACAGTCGGCCGTCCAAGGATCAGCCGTTCTACCACCTACTGGCCGAGAACGAGAACAGCTATTACGTGGCCTATGTTTCGGAACAGAACCTCGTCGCCGATTACTCGGGCGAGCCTGTGGATCACCCCGACCTGCCCGACCTGTTTGGCGATTTCGAGGATGGGCATTACCCGCTGCAGGTCCAGCTGAACTGACCCGGGATCAGGCGCGCTGTTGTCCCCGCGCGCCTGCGTTTTGGATCAGGCGCCGGTTTCGACCGGGGCGCCTGCCGTTTGCCATGCGGTGAATCCCCCCTCGATCTCGGCAATGTTGTCGACGCCCATACCTTGCAGGGCATCCACCGTCAGAGCCGACCGCCACGCGCTGGCACAAAACAGGATCAGCGTCTTGTCGGTCGCTAGTTCAGGCTTGTGATAGGGCGAGGCCGGGTCGATCCAGAATTCGATCATCCCGCGCGGGGCATGGAAGGCGCCGGGGATGCGGCCGATCTTTTGCAGCTCCCGCACGTCCCGGATGTCGACAAGCAGCGCCTCTCCGGCCTCGGCACGCTGGCGCGCGTCTTCGACCGACATAGAGACAATGCGGGTCTTGGCTTCGGCGACCATATCTTTGACGGGACGAACGGACATCAGTTTCTCCTGAAGGCTGTCTTGGAAACTGGTTGGCAACCCGGGGCCATGGGCAGGGCACGCGCACCCACGGCCTCAATAGCCAAGGGCGCACCCATCCTTGCGCGGGTCCGATCCGCCTTCCAGCACGCCCAGCGCGTGGTCGATCCGGATCGCCTGAGCCCCGCCGATGCCAACCGGCGCCCGTTCCAGAACATGGCCCTTGTCGACAAGCGCCTGCACCACAGTGTCGGAATAGCCGGTTTCGACCTGCAGCGGTTTGCCGGGTTCGGGGAACAGACGCGGGCCGTCGATGGCCTGCTGCGGATCCATCCCATAATCGGCGAGGTTCGACAGGAAGCGGGCATGGCCGCAGGATTGATACTGCCCGCCCATCACGCCGAAGGACATATCGAGCTTGCCATCGCGTTTCAGCATTCCGGGGATGATCGTGTGCATCGGCCGCTTGCCGCCCGCCGCCTCGTTCGGATGCCCCGCCTGCAAGGCGAAACCCGCGCCGCGATTCTGGAACAGAATGCCAAATTTGTCGCTGGCCAGCCCGGACCCAAAGCTGGAAAAGATTGAATAAATCAGCGAGACCGCCATGCGGTCGCTGTCGACAACGGTGATGTAGATCGTGTCGCGGTGCACCTGTTCGGCCAGAGCCGCCGGGTTGGGCGCCGCGCGTTTGGGATCAATCAGCGCGGCCAGGCGCTTTGCCGTTTCGGGCGCCAGCATATGGTCCAGCCGGGTCGTATCGTTCGGGTCGGCCAGAAAACGGTTGCGGGCGTCATAGGCGAGCTTGGCTGCCTCGACCTCGATATGCGCCCGCTCCGCCCCGAAGGGATCCATCGCCGCAAGATCGAACTCTGCCAGCATCGCCGCCATCAGAATCGCCGTGGCGCCCTGACCGTTCGGCGGATGCTCGACCAGCTCATAGCCACGATACTCGCCCTGGATCGGCTCCACATAGTCGCTGGCGGTGGCGGCGAAATCCGCCATTGTATGCGGGCCGCCCATCGCACGCAGTGCGGCGACCATGTCTTCGGCCACCTCGCCCTCGTAGAAACCCGCGCGCCCCTCGGACGCGATGCGGCGCAGAACCTCGGCCTGGCGGGCATGTCGAAACAGAACGCCCGCGCGCGGTGCCTCGCCGCCATCCGCCAGGTAATAGTCGCGCGCCACGCCCTGTAACCGCCCGGCGGCTTCGGCCCAGTCCCGCGCCACGCGGGGCGCCACCGGCACGCCGGCCTCTGCATAGTGAATCGCGGGGGCCAGGATCGCCGCCAGCCCCTTGATCCCGAAGTCGCCAGCCAGGCGGCAAATGGCATCGACCGCGCCGGGAATGGTGACAGAGTCCACCCCCTCTTTCGAGACGACCGTGTCGCCGCGCGCCCGCAAAGCTTCGGCGTCCAGCCCGGCCGGAGCGCGGCCGGAGCCGTTCAAAGCGACAATGCGCCTATCGCTCGCCGGGCGCACCAGACAGAACAGATCGCCGCCGATGCCGGTCATCTGCGGTTCACATATGCCCAGCAGAATTGCGCCAGCCAGGGCCGCGTCCATGGCATTGCCACCGGATTGCAGCACATCCACCGCCACTTTGGCCGCAAGCGGATGAGAGGTCGCGCAAAGTCCGTTCTGCGCAAAGACGGGGGACCGCCCCGGAAGCTGAAAATCTCGCATCATGTCCCCCTTTTTCGCGCGCAACCTAGTGCGCAAACCATCCAGAGGGAACCACGAAACAGCCGCCCGGTCTTGATTATCAAACTTGGGGGAAGGGCAGTCCCGGCGCCACGTACTGGGTGGGGGCTATGAAGACATGGCGCCGGGTGAAGCTGTGCAGCTACCCTTTCGGTATCGTTGTGCGGCATGGCTTGGGCAGGGCGGACAGAAGGTTATTCTGCGAAGGTTGTGTTCGGAATTGGGCAGCTACAGACCAGGGCCGGGCCAACACCCCGCAGGGAAACGCGTGCCGTTTGCCTGAGCGCGAAGGCGATATGTCAGGTGGTTGCGCCCTGCCCCTGGCGACGGATACGGACGAAAAGGCAGTTGCCGCCATCGGTGCGCGTATATTGCAATTCGTCCGCAACGCTTCGGATCATGAACCAGCCGAAGCCGCCTTCGGGCAGATCCGCCGTGGGGACATCGACGGCCGGCGGGTTCCCATCGGGAAGGCGTCCGCCCGGCATAGGTTCGCCATCGTCCAGCACCTGGAAACACACGTGGTTGCTGCAACCTTTCAATGCAATGTCGATGGCGCCGGTGGCATTGTCGCGCATTGCATGCTCAACAGTGTTGTTGAGAACTTCGGTCAGAACCATTTGCACGTGTTCCAGCGTCTCACGCTCAACCCCAGCGGCGGCAAGGCATGTGTGGAAGTGGCCAATGGCCCGCCGCACATTTTCCGGGGTTGGGGCGATCCGCTGATCGTCAAGGGTCTCCACAGTGCCGCCGCCTTGGCACCGCGGAAAGCAGCGATCAGGGGGCATTCGCAGTGGCAGCCATTGCTGTGGCAAGGTCCGGGTGAATAACGAAAACGGAATCCATCCGCGTCAGTCGAAAGACCTTGGCAACGGTTTCCGACAGGGCCGCGAGTTCAAGCTGACGGTCGGGGGCGAGCAGCTTCATCGCCGCGACGATAGAGCCCAGCCCGCTACTGTCGAGAAAATCGACCTGCCCGCAATCCAGGATGACCCGCCCGGGGGCGTCTGCCACAGCCTCGCGGAACGCGTCCTTGAACTGCACCGCCACAGCCGCATCAATCCGCGATTCTTCCACGCGGATGATCAGTATGTCGTCCACTCTTTCCGTTCCCAGTTTCATCAAGGCCTCCTGAGCTCACGATCAACAGGAAGGTAGACGCCAAACGTTACCATTCGGTATGCGTGCCTTGGCAGCACCAAGGGAGGTCGGGATGAAAGACGTATTTATCGCTGGAGCGGCGCGGACGCCGATGGGCGGGTTCCAGGGCGCGTTCTCGGGCGTTTCGGCGGCGGAACTGGGCGGGGTGGCGATACGGGCGGCCCTCTCCGCTTCGGGCGCGCAAGCGGATGCAGTTGAAGAGTTGGTGATGGGCTGCGTCCTGCCGGCGGGTCAGGGGCAGGCCCCGGCGCGCCAGGCGGGGTTCCATGCCGGGCTGGGCCAGAACGTGCCCGCCACCACATTGAACAAGATGTGCGGATCGGGGATGAAAGCCGTGATGGGGCTGGCCGACCAGATCGCGCTTGGCCGCAGCGATCTTGCCGTCGCGGGCGGAATGGAAAGCATGACGAACGCGCCCTATCTGCTGCCCGCGATGCGGGGCGGTGCGCGGTTGGGCCATGGTCAGGCGGTCGATCACATGTTCCTCGACGGGCTGGAAGATGCCTATGACAAGGGCCGGCTGATGGGCACCTTCGCCGAAGACTGCGCCGAAGCCTTTCAACTGACCCGCGACGCGCAGGACAGCTACGCGCTTGCCTCGCTGGATCGCGCGCTGAGCGCACAGCAAAGCGGCGCCTTCGCGGCCGAGATCGCGCCGGTCACTGTCACAACCCGCAAGGGCGAGACCGTGATCGTTGCCGATGAGCAGCCCGCGAACGCCCGGCCCGAGAAGATCCCGCTGCTGAAGCCTGCCTTTCGCAAGGACGGCACCGTGACCCCGGCGAATGCCTCGTCCATTTCCGACGGCGCCGCGGCGTTGGTCCTGGCCTCTGACGCGGCCATACAGGCGCAGGGCCTGACCGTTCGCGCCCGGATCGTGGGGCATGCGGGCCACGCGCAGGAGCCAGGCTGGTTCACCACCGCCCCGATCCCCGCCGCCCGCAAGCTGCTGGACCAGATCGGATGGCAGGCCGAGCAGGTCGATCTGTGGGAGGTCAACGAAGCCTTCGCCGTCGTGCCAATGGTCTTCATGCGCGAACTTGGGCTGGATCACGTGCAGGTCAATGTGAACGGCGGCGCCTGCGCGCTGGGGCATCCCATCGGGGCATCAGGCGCGCGCATCATCGCAACGCTGCTGCATGCGCTGGAGCATCGGAACCTCCGGCGGGGCATTGCCGCGATCTGCATCGGCGGCGGCGAGGGAACCGCCATCGCCATCGAGCGGGTCTGATCCCGCCGTCCACCCTGCCCCTTGTCCGATCCTCAGGAAAGCCCCGCCATGCAGATTGACTATGCAACCATCGCCAAGACCATCGCCGCCCTGACCGAGGGGGAAACCGACACCGTCGCCCTGATGGCCACGGTCGTGTGTGAGCTGCACCATGCCGACGACCGCTTTGACTGGACGGGGTTCTACCGGGTGACCGCGCCAGAGGTGCTCAAGATCGGCCCGTATCAGGGCGGGCATGGCTGCCTTGTCATACCGTTCGGCAAAGGGGTCTGCGGCGCGGCGGCCCGGACCCACGAGACGCAACTGGTGCCCGATGTTGAAGCGTTTCCGGGGCATATCGCCTGTGCTACCTCGACCCGGTCGGAACTCGTCCTGCCGGTTTTCGATGCCAAGGGTGATCTGCTTGGCGTTCTGGATATCGACAGCGATCAGGCAGATGCCTTCGACGACACGGATGCACGCGAGTTGGCAAGGATCCTGAGCGATGTCTTCGCCCGGTAAGGTTGCGCCCGGCGGCGACGCCCGCTAGGCGGACCCCATGGAAGCTTACGCCCCACCCGACGTGCCGCTGGACGTGCTGCACGCGGACCACGAAATTCTTGTGCTCAACAAGCCTGCTGGCCTGTTGTCGGTGCCCGGCAAGGGGCCGGATCTGGCCGATTGCCTGATCGCCCGTGCCCAGGCCGCCTATCCCGAAGCGCTGCTGGTGCATCGGCTGGACCGGGACACCTCGGGCGTGATGGTGTTTGCACTGACCCCACAGGCGCAGCGCCACCTTGGGCTGCAATTCGAGAAGCGCCAGACCAGGAAGACCTATGTCGCCCGCGTCTGGGGCCGGATGGCGGAAAAGACAGGAACCGTGGATCTGCCGCTGATCGTCGACTGGCCCAACCGCCCGCGCCAGATGGTGGACCATGAAAACGGCAAGGCGGCCCTGACCGATTGGCGCGTGCTGCGGGTCGAGGCAGACTCGACGCGGGTGCGACTGATGCCAAAAACTGGGCGCAGCCACCAATTACGGGTTCATATGCGCGAGATCGGGCACCCGATCCTTGGCGATCCGTTTTATGCCGAGGGACCGGCGCGCGCCTTTCCCCGCCTGATGCTGCATTCCGAAAGCCTGCGGTTGCGGCATCCGGACGGCGGGGTTGGGACGACTTTCAAGGCCAAGGTCCCGTTCTAGGGCCTCTTGCCCGGCAACCGGGGCATGGCCGGACCATCGCGGCACCCGGCGACCAAAGAAACGCGGGTTCAACCAAGTCGAACCCGCGCCAATACCGCATTCAAAAAAATTGAAAATCGGCCGACGCCCCCGTGCCGGCCGATCCTCTTCGCATGATGCGAGCCCTCAGGCCTGCAGCATCGCGTGAGCTTCAAAGGCGCGCAGAACCGGGCGGGCCGGCGCACCGAAGGCGTTCACATCCTGTTCCAGATGCGGGAACACCTGGAAGAGTTCCGTCAAAGCGGCACCGTCCAGCGTGGACAGGCCGAAGTCGCCGGGGTGGAAGCTTTCGGATTCCACACCGTTGGCATAGACGATCTCGTGCTGCTCGAACATGAAGTGGAAGTATTCCACCTCTTCCGCGCCATGGTCGACGGTCACGGAGCTGTCGTTGATCAGCGCCTTGGCCGGTACCAGCATTTCGTCTTCGCCGAACATCGCCTCGCAACGCCAATCGCTGACCAGCATGCGGTGCTGCGGCGATACCGACAGATCCTGCGCCGGCATGTTCTCCCCCAGGGCGCCCGCCTTGATCTTGATCGGGCGGATCTGCGGGTTGGCCTTGACCTCGGCGCCCGACAGCTTGCGCGAGGCGATCCACTGCAGTGCCTGGAACCCGTTGTCCTTGGTGCGGACCAAGTCGCCCGGCTTCAGGTCTTCGACGCGCTTCATGCCGTCCTGACACTCAATCAGGGTGCCGCGCCCAAAGCAGATGAAGTTGATCGCAATGGTCGAGTGATCGCCATCGGCGACATCGACCGACATGATGATCGTCTGCTCGTCGCCATTCCGGTCGATGTAGCAAATCTGGTAATAGGCGGGGCAGCCATCGCCGGTGTCGTGCAGCTGGTATGTGCCGTCGCCGAACTCATCGCCGTTCTGGTCGCCCGTCTCGCCGTTACCGTAGACGTTGTCCTGCGAATAGACCGGCGAGATCAGATTGCCATGAGCATCCATCGCCTTGAAGGTCACGACATTCGACATGTACAGCTTGTCGATCGACTGCATGGAACAGACGCGCAGGCAGAAATCGCCAGCAAAGTCGCCGGTATCGATGACCACGGTGTCTTCCTCGCATCCCGTGGAATCGTACCATATATCGACCGTATCGCCCCGATCATGCCCGTGGCCGTCCAGATAAACCGTGGTATCCTGGTCGACGTTCGACTGCATGGAGCGGATCGACTCGCCGTTGAACGGTCCACCCGGGTTCAGGATGGCGACATTTTCTTCCTGATTGATATTGGCATGGTAGACACCATTGCCGTGGGTACTGCTGCTTGGAGCGGAGCTTCCGTTAATCGTGTAAGTCATATGTGCGATCCCTGATGCGGTATGCGGTCTTTATACGCACCGAGAGCTTGCAAACAAAGCACGCATTTTACAAGAAATCGAATTACAGAAGCGACTTTTCACAATTTTTCAAAGTCTTACGGGTTCCATTTCGTCAGTAGTCCGACACCCGAACCAGCGCTTCCACGACGGCCTTGGTTGCAGCTTCGTCTTCAATCGGGCGCACGGTAGAGTATTGTTGCACAACCGTGTCCACCATGTCCGAAACCGATTCGCCGGTGAGGCTCTCGAGACCGCGAATCAAGGACAACAGGTCGTATTCCTTCGCCCGGAACGCGACCCCCTCAAAGTCGAGACCAATTGCCCCGTTTTCGCTGAACTTGAAGTTCGCGGCCGCGCAATCCCCCTTCGTCAGAACGAATTCCTTCAAAGGCTGCGCCGCAAGCAGATCCCTCAGACCGGCGAACTGCGGATCGTCCTGGAACTCTTCGTATTTGCTGAAATGATCCCACAGCGTGCCATCCTGCGGCGCCGGCTCGGCCGAGGCATGGAACCCCGCGACCCAACGGGCCATCATGCCCAGCGCTTCCAGCGCCCGGCCTTCGTCCATGAAATGCTTGAAGCCGTGACCGGGCACCTCGCGGGTGACCAGCACGCGTTCGACATCGGCGGAATAGACCAGCATCGGCGTCGGAACCCGCCAGCGCTTTGACAAGATCTCTTTTTCGCGGTCATAGCGCTCGTTGGCGTCCAGCGACACGCGGTCGGCATCGGTGTAGATCTTGGCAAAGAAGACCTGGCCGCTGCCGCGCAGCAACATGGTCATGTTCGACTTCGACCGCGCCATCGGCTCGACGACGAGTTCGGCGACGCCGGTGGCTTTCGTGATATCTTCGGCAAGTTCGCGCAAAACGGGCATGACATGTCTCCTGCTGCTCTGTCCTCAGAGCGCATGATCCATGTGAATCGTGGCCGCACTGCGGCAGGGCGGTTGCGTTTTCTGGGCGTTTACACGAATGCCGGACAATGCTGCCAGGTTCGGCTGAACTGTTCCAGCGCTCCGCGCCCGCCGCTAGCCGCCTGATTCGCCCTGCTTCATGTCGGGCACCTTGAGGCCGCGATACTTGACCGTCAGCTCCAGCGGCACGTCATTCTCGTCATAGATGCCCAGCAGGACACCGCGCCGCCGGCTGCCGTTGCGCATCTTTTCCAGTTGCGCGGTGCTACGGGTGGTACGTTGCGACGGGCGCCGCGCCCAGGCGAACAGCTTTTCATACATCTGCGCGATGACCGGAGCATACTCCTTGCGGTCACCCAGATCGGTCAGTTCCTGCGGGTCGTTCACCAGATCGAACAGGATCGGGCGAAAGCCGCCTTCGGCATGGACCAGCTTCCATTGTTTGTCGGCGATCATGAACAGCACGGCCTCGCGGGCGCTGACCCCCAGCTTGTCGGCCAGCGGCGTGGCAGAGTAATCGTATTCGCAGATCACGAAATCCCGCGGCAGCTCTGTCGCCTTGCCATGCAGGATCGGCAGCAGGGAATGCCCCTCGAGGATGTGGTCCGCCACCGTTCCGCCCGCCACCTCGACAAAAGTCGGGGCAAAGTCGATGCATTCCACCAGCGCGTCGGACACGGTTCCGCGGGTGCTATCCGCCTCGGGCGAGGGGTCGTAGACGATCAGCGGCACGCGGGTCGAGGTGTCGTGGAAGAACTGCTTTTCCCCCATCCAATGGTCACCCAGAAAATCGCCATGGTCAGAGGTGACCACGATCAGGGTATCGTCCATCCGCCCGGTGTCTTCGAGCCATTGGAACAACACGCCCATCTGATCGTCGCATTGCTTGATCAGCCCCATATAGGCCGGGATAACGGCATTGCGCACGCGGTCACTGGAAAACGCCTTGCCGACGGGGCTTTCCATCATTCCCTTCAGCACGGGATGTGCGGTGTCGTATTCCTCTTGCGTGCGGATCGGCGGGTCTATGTGCTGCGGCCCGTACATGCCGTGATAGGGCTGCGGCACGACATAGGGCCAATGCGGCTTGATATAGGAAAGGTGACAGCACCACGGCTCTTTGGCCTGGTCGATGAACTCCATGGCCCGGCGCGTCATATAGGGTGTCTCGCTGTCCTCTTCGCGGATGTTCGCGGCCTCGGAGGAGTTCTTGAGGAACCAGCCGGACAGCACGTTGCCCTCGGCATCCACGCCGGAATTGGCGAAGTCGTGCCAAGGGTTCTCGCTGTCATAGCCCTTTGCGCGCAGATCCGCGTTATAGGCCTTGGCGCCATCGGGGTCATAGGCGCCGTCGGGACCCTCGGGCAGCATTCCGTCGTCCCGCTCCCAGACGTCAAAGCCACATTCGGCGACCCGCGCTCCGATCAGGCTGTCGGGTTCGAGGCCAAGACGCGCCATCCCTTCGGCATCGGCGCGCATATGGGTCTTGCCCACCAGCCAGCACCCCATCCCGGCGTCGCGCAAATGGTCGCCCATCGTCATCTCGCCCACTTTCAGCGGGATCCCGTTCCAGCTGGCACCGTGGCTGTGAACATAGCGGCCGGTATAGGTCGACATCCGCGACGAGCCACAGATCGGCGACTGGATATAGGCGCGGTTGAACCGGACGCCCTTCGACGCCAGCCGGTCGATATTCGGCGTGTCCAGATGGCGATGGCCGTAGCAGCTCAGATAGTCCCAGCGCAGCTGGTCGAACATGATGAACAGGACGTTCTTGGGCTTGGCCATGGCTCTCCTCTCCGGGTGTTGGCGCGGCGGCCTTGGCCCGCCTCCTTTGTGTTCAGTGACCTTAACGGCGCGGCGCGGTGGGGAAAACCGGCAATTCGCCCACACCTGATGCGCCGCTCGGCCTTCTGGGCGGGGCCGGACCCGGGCGCGGCCTGTCACAGAGTTGTTGCAAAACAGGAATAGCCCCGGCGACGCAATCCAAAATATGGGGACACACGTATGCTCTGCAGACTTCTTCTTGCGACCTCGGCCCTTGCGCTTGCCGCGGGCGCAGAGGCGCAGGTCTTTAATCGCATCGCCAGCTACCCGGTCAGTGAAAACACCGGCGCCACTGCCGACACCGAAACCTCGCCCGAGATCATCGCGGCCACCGCAGACGGCATGACGCTTGCCTATTCCGACAGCCCGCTGGGCGTGATCGGCTTTATTGACCTGACGGACCCGTCCGCGCCCAAGGGCCTGGGGGTTGTCGAGATGGACGGCGAACCGACCGCCGTGTCGATTGTCGGCGGCACCGCCTTTGCCGGCGTGAACACCTCTGAAAGCTACACCCAGCCGTCGGGCAAGATGGTGTCCATCGACATCGCCACCCGCGCGATCACCGGCGAATGTACCCTGGCCGGTCAGCCCGATTCCACCGCTCCCGCCAAGGATGGCGCGTTCGTTGCCATCGCCATCGAGAACGAGCGGGATGAGGATCTGGGCGACGGCGGCCTGCCGCAGATGCCCGCCGGTGCGCTGCAGATCGTGCCCGTCGTGGACGGCGGCATGGATTGCGACGGCATCATCACCGTCGATCTGACCGGACTTGCCGATGTCGCCCCGGAAGATCCGGAGCCGGAATTCGTCGACGTGAATTCGCTGGGCCAGATCGCCGTCACGCTGCAGGAAAACAACCACATCGTGATCGTGAACGCCGATGGCTCCATCGCCTCGCATTTCTCGGCCGGGTCGGTGGACCTGATGAATGTGGACACCGAAGAAGAAGGTGCGCTGACTTTTGACGGATCGCTGTCCGACGTGCCGCGCGAACCGGACGCGGTGCAATGGCTGGATGACACGCGGCTGGTCATCGCCAACGAAGGCGACTGGAACGGCGGCTCGCGCGGGTTCACCATTTTGAACACCGAAGGCGAGGTGCTGTACGACAACGGTCTGCAACTGGAATATGCCGCCGCCATGGCCGGCCACTATCCCGAAGACCGGTCCGGCAACAAGGGTGCCGAGCCCGAGGGCATGGACATCGCCACCTTCGGCGACGACACCTATATCTTTGTTCTGTTGGAGCGGGCCTCGCTGGTCGGCGTCTACCGCGACACCGGCGGCGATCCGGAATTCGTGCAGCTGCTGCCCTCGGGCATCGGGCCGGAAGGCGCCTATGCCATCCCCTCGCGCAATCTGCTGATCACCGCGAACGAGGCGGACTTTGGCCCCGATGGCGGCGTGCGCGCGCATGTCATGGTCTACGAACTGGGCGATGGTCCGGCGGCCTATCCGCAGATCCAGTCCGTCATGGATGGCGACCGCCCGATCGGTTGGGGCGCTTTGTCCGGTCTGGCCGCGCATCCGACCGAGGCCGGGATGCTCTATGCCGTCTCGGACAGCTTCTTTGCCATGCAGCCGTCGATCTTCGTCATCGACGCCAACCAGACGCCTGCGCTCATCACCGACCGCATCACGATCACGCGCGAAGGCGTTCCGGCGCAGGGTTTCGACCTGGAAGGCATCTATGCCAATGACGACGGCACCTTCTATGTCGCCTCCGAAGGACGGCTGGACCGGGGCATCCTGCACGCGATCTACCACATCGAGGGTGACGGAGAGATCGCCCAGGTGATCCCCTTCCCCAAGGAGATCATGGCCGTAGAGCGTCGCTGGGCGGCCGAGGGCGTGACCCGCATCGGCGATACCCTGTGGGTCGCCATTCAGCGTGGCTTCGACGACGATCCGAAGAACCAGGTCAAGCTTCTGGCCTACAACCTTGAGACCAAGGAATGGGGCGGTGTGGCCTATCCGACCGAACCCGTCGACGCGGGCTGGGTTGGCCTGAGCGAGATCACCGCGGCGGGCGATGTTGTCTATATCGTCGAGCGGGACAACCAGATTGGCGCCAAGGCGGCGATCAAGCGGCTGTATTCCGTACCGGTCGCCGATCTGGTTCCCGCGCCTCTGGGCGGCGAGCTGCCGGTTGTCACCAAGACGATGGTGCACGACTTCATCCCCGACCTGAAGTCGCTGAACGGCTATGTTGTGGACAAGCTGGAAGGCTTCGCCATCGACGCTGCCGGCACCATGTTCGCCGTTACGGACAATGACGGGGTCGACGACAGCTCTGGCGAGACGCTGTTCTTCAAGGTCGACATCGACATGTAAGCGAAAGCCACCACGCGCTTGCGCGCGCGTGGTGGCCTCCCGCCGCCTCAGTCGGAGAAACCGAGGCGGTCAAGCGCGGCCCGTGCCACGCGCGCGTTCTCCGGCACCTTGGACAGCACCGTTTCATTCAGTTCACGCACGATCTGATGCAACTCGCGGCGGATAAGCCGTTTTTGCATGAACTCGTGCAGCTCGGACGCAGACAGGTCAACGATCCTGTTCGCAATCCCTGTCCGGGCAGACCCCGGCGCTGTTAATCTTTCATCCATCATTTTTACATGGCCGCCGCCGACGATTCGGTAAAGCGATATCGACCGTCAGGATGTCGCGGCAAACCCGGCTTGCTGCACTTGCATGGCGCTCGCCCATGCCGGTCGCAAGAGGTCGGAAACTGCGCGTGTGACGGGTGAAACCGCGCACAATCAGCCACATTGCGGCGAAGGCCGCGCGCAACGGCGAACCCCCGGCGCGCCTTTCGCCGGCCGATCACAGACGGCCCCGATTTGACCCGCCGCCGCCTGGATCGCGTTTGCCCCGACGAAAGATCGCCGCGCCATATGCTGAACGTGCCGCTTGTCCGGTCCTTAGGCGTGCAGGGTTTCGGTGCTGGAAAAGAACATCGCCTGACTGACGGCAGAGCGGACCTGTTCTTCGGAATAGGGCTTGGTGATGACAAAGGCCGGCTCTGGCCGCTCGCCCGTCAGCAAACGCTCTGGGAATGCCGTGATGAAGATCACCGGAATATCCGCCGCAACCGTCAGGATCTGGTTCACCGCATCAATCCCCGAGGATCCATCGGCAAGCTGGATGTCGGACAGGATAAGGTCGGGCCGCTCCTGCCCCGCCAGCTTGACGGCGCCAGCGGCGGTGCGGGCCACCCCCGTGATGGCATGGCCCATATCGGCAACGATCCCCTCAAGATCCATGGCGATGATCGCCTCGTCCTCGATCACCATGACCTTGCCCTTGATGCTGTCTTCCATCTCGCGCCGTGCGATGGCGATCAGTTCCCCGACCTCGACCGCGTCCTGCTGGATGATCTGGGCGACCTCCTCGATCGAGAATTCCTCGACCGTATACAACAACAGCGCCTCTCGGGTGTTGGCGGTCAGCTTTTCCATATGGCGCTGCGCCCGCTTGGCGATGCCCGTATCGTCCCCCTCGACCGGCGCGCCCGCGCTGCTCCAGATCAGGTGAAAGGCGCGGAACAGGGCGACCTTGTCCGCCAGACCCTGCTCAAACACGGACCGGTCGGCCAACAAAGCCTCCAGCGTGGCGGCCGCGAAGGTGTCGCCCGTGGTCTGGCTGCCCGTGAGCGCGCGCGCGTACCGACGCAGATAGGGCAACAAGCCCGCCACCTTGATCGAGAGATAGTCGCTTTCGTTGTCCGTGGGCATCTGTCGTCCTGTCTTTTTTATCTGTCATGGAACCAAACGCCGCGCCGCGCGTTCGGTTCCCGACTCTGACGGAAAAAGTGCGCCCCCGCTCAAAGCGGAGTAGTGGACGCACAACCGCTACAGGACTTGAAGATGAACAAGAACCAGGAAAACAGGAACGTGCAGGAGCAGATCGACGAAAATCTGCGCATGGTCTACCAAAAGACCCTGCAGGAACAGGTTCCGGATCGATTGATGAGCCTGTTGCAGCAATTGCGCGAGCAGGACAGCCGCGATGGCCAATAGCCCGCCCCGCGACGACCCGCGGGACGAGATGGTAGAACATTTGCCGTCGATGCGGGCCTTCGCCATGAGCCTGACGCGGGATTCCGCGGCGGCGGACGACCTTGTGCAGGATTCCATCCTCAAAGCATGGAAGAACTTCGACAAATTCTCCAAAGGCTCGAACATGCGCGCCTGGCTGTTCACGATCCTGCGCAACACGTTCTATTCGGATCTGCGCAAAAGCCGGCGCGAGGTGTCCGATACCGATGGTGCCATGGCGGCCACCTTGTCGGAAAAGCCGCATCACGACGGGCGGCTGGCGATGGCCGACTTTGAGAAGGTCTTTGGCCAGCTGCCCGTCGAACAGCGCGAGGCGCTGGTGCTCGTGGGCGCCTCCGGGCTGTCCTATGAAGAGGCGGCCAGGACCTGCGGCGTCGCGCTCGGCACCATCAAGAGCCGGGTCAATCGCGGCCGCCTTCGTCTGATCGAGCTGCTGGGCCTGTCGGACGACGACTCGCTGGAGCTGACGGACCGCGCCACGCTGGCGGTCGTCAACAACACGTCGCTGCCAGGGAAAACCATCGCTTGATCGCCAGGCTACGGGAAACAAGCCAGTCGCTGACGTTCCGGATCGCGGCTCTGCTGGCACTTGCGTTGTTGCCGATCGGGCTGATCTCGGTCGCGACGACGTCGAAAGTGCTGCGCGCCGCCGACCGCAATGCAGAGATCAACCTGCTCGCGCTGACCGCCGAGGCCGCCGCTCCCGAAGAAGCCTTTGTCCGCACCGGCATCGGCGCCGCCAGCATGATGGCCGCGATGGTACCCAGCATGCATGCCGACGCCTTCGATTGCACCAACACGCTCGCCGGCTTTCTGCATCATGTGCAGGCGTTTTCCTTCATTGGCTATGTGAATGCCAACGGGGTGATCGCCTGCGCCTCCAGCGGTCAGGGGTTGGATGTGTCCGACCGCACGATGTACCGGCAGATGAAGCAGGATCCCCGGACGCGGGTCACGATTTCGGCCGATGGCGTGGTCAGCCGGACGTCGGTGATCATCGTGTCGGTCCCGGTGATGCGCGACGACGTTTTCGATGGCTTCGTCGCCGTGTCCTTGCCCCATGGCAGCCTGTTTCGCCCAACCGCCGAGATCACCGGCGGACGCCCGCTTGACCTGATCACCTACAATGCGGATGCCGAGATCCTGACGTCGAATGGCGGGCTTGACGGGGTAGAGGCCCGCCTGCCCGCCCGGCTTTCCATGGCAGAACTCGTCATGGCGCACGAGATCGCCTTTATCGACTATACGCGGGCCGGCGATTGGCGGGTGTTCGCGGTTGTGCCGATTGTGGCAGGCCAGGTCTATGCGCTGGGCAGCTGGTCGCATCACCGCGACGCACTGGTCGAGGGGCTGAGCATCACGAAATCGCTCGTGTTCCCGGTTGCGATGTGGCTGGTCTGCCTTGGCGTGGCGTTTCTGGCGGTGCAGCGCATGGTGATCCGCCCGACCCGCGACCTGCGCGCGCGGATGTTGACCTTCATGCGCAGCCGCCGGATGAAACCGGCCCGGCACGATGCTGCGACTCCGCGAGAGCTGCGCGAGATGCAGGACACCTGGGTTCGTCTGGCCGAAAACGTGCTGCATGACGAAGCCGAGCTATACGACACGATCCACCAGCGCACCGTGCTGCTGAAAGAGGTGCATCACCGGGTCAAGAACAACCTGCAACTCATCGTCTCGATCCTGAACATGAAGATCCGCAATGCAGGCGGGCCCGAAGCCCGCGTCGCCCTGTCCGATATCCGGCAGCGGGTGCTTGGCATCTCGCGCGTGCATCAGAACCTATACGAAACCTCGACGGCGGAAAGGGTCCATGCGGGCGAACTGCTGGAGGCCATCGTGGGGCAGACGGTGCGGTCCGGGGTGAGCGATCTCATGTCGATCCGGTTCACGGAATCCTACGACAATATCGTGGTTTATCCCGATCAGGCCGTGCCTCTGTCGATGGCGGTCACAGAGCTTCTGGCCAATGCGCTCAAGAACCTCGGCGCGGCCGAAGGGGAAACGCCGGACCTGTCCGTGCTGTTGCAGCGGGACGGCGACAGCGGCGCGCGGCTTGAGGTCTGCAACTCCGTGGCCGCCATCAAGGAGGAGGACGAGCAAGGGTCCGGTCTGGGGCTGGCGCTGGTGCGGGCCTTTACCGGACAGCTTGAAGGCACCTGCAAGATGGCCTGCGAGCAGGGTCGCTATTGCGCTGTGATGCGGTTCCCGATTGCGGATTTCGACGATGGCGCCCCGTCCAAAGGCATTTCGGAGACCGCATGACCCGGCGCCAGGGGGCAGTGCCGGATTCCGGGGCCCACAGCCAGCGCCACTTGCAGCCGATGGACCCTTCAACGAGTATCGTCGGCATGATCCTGACTCGCTTGCGCTTTCTATGCTTTTGCCTGGCCATGCTGGTCACGCTCTCTGCCCCGTCGCGCGCGGGCGGTGTCACGGTCTTTGCGGCCGCCAGCACCCTGACCGCGATGGAAGAGATCGCGGCGGACTTCGAGGCGCGGACGGGCCACCGCGTGACGCTGTCTTTCGCCGGAACCTCGGCCTTGGCCCGGCAGATCCAGGCGGGCGCGCCGGCGGATGTGTTCCTGTCCGCCAGCCCTGACTGGATGGATGTGCTGGCCACCGACGATCTGATCGCGCCGGACACCCGCAGGGATCTGCTGACGAACAGGCTCGTGCTCATCGGTCACGGCCAGGATGTCGCGGCGTTGGAGATCTCGGGCGATCTGGACCTGGCGGCGATGCTGGGGACGGGGCGGCTGGCGATGGCCCTGGTCAACGCGGTTCCGGCCGGTATCTATGGCAAGGCCGCGCTGTCTCATCTGGGCCTGTGGGACGCGATTGCCCCGCGCGTCGCCCAGACCGACAATGTGCGCGCGGCGCTGGCGCTGGTGGCGCTGGGCGAGGCGCCGCTTGGCATCGTCTATGCCTCTGACGCCGTGGCAGAGCCCCGCGTCACCGTTCTGGGCACCTTCCCCAAGGCAAGCCACCCGCCGATCCGGTATCCTGTCGCCGCCGTCGCCGGGCGCCTGACCCCGGAGGTCGAGGCATTCCTGGCCTACCTAGACCATCCCGACGCCCGCGCCGCCTTCGTGCGGCAGGGCTTTGGCGTGCAGGGCTGACGCCGCGTTGGGCTGGCTGGGCCCAGAGGAATGGCAGGCCGTCGCCCTGTCCTTGCGCGTCGCCCTCTGGGCGGTCGTCTTCAGCCTGCCGCCGGGGATCTTCATTGCCTTCGCGCTGGCCCGGTGGGAGTTTCCGGGCAAGCAGATCGTGAACGGGCTGGTGCATCTGCCGCTGATCCTGCCGCCGGTCGTCACCGGCTATCTGCTCTTGTTGACCTTCGGCACCCGTGGCCCGGTGGGTGGCTGGCTGCAGGACATCGGCATCGTCTTTGCCTTCCGCTGGACCGGCGCGGCGCTGGCGGCGGGGGTGATGGCCTTTCCGCTGATGGTGCGCGCAATCCGCCTGTCGGTCGAGGCGGTCGATCCGAAACTGGAACAGGCCGCCGCGACGCTGGGGGCAAACCGCGCCTGGGTGTTCCTGACCGTGACCTTGCCGCTGATCCTGCCCGGCATCGTCGCTGGCGCCGTCCTCGCCTTCGCCAAAGCGATGGGGGAGTTCGGCGCCACCATCACCTTCGTGTCCAACATTCCGGGCCAGACGCAGACCCTGCCCTCGGCGATCTACGCCTTTCTGCAGGTCCCAGGCGGAGAGGCGGCGGCCTGGCGCCTGGTGATCATCTCTGTCGTCATCGCCATGGCCGCGCTTTTGCTGTCGGAACACGTGGCGCGGCGCGCCGCGCGCTGGGTGGCGGGCACATGAGCCTCACCCTTCGCCTGCGACACCGCTTTCCCGGCACGCAGCTTGATATCGCGTTCGAGGCGCCGCAGGGGCTGACGGTGCTGTTCGGGCGGTCCGGCGCGGGCAAGACAACTGTGGTCAACGCCGTCGCCGGGTTGCTGCGCCCCGAAGCCGGGCGGATCGCGGTGGAGGATCTGGTGCTGATCGACACCGAACGGGGCCTGTGGCTGCCGCCACACAGACGGCGCGTCGGCTATATCTTTCAAGAGGCGCGGCTGTTTCCCCATCTGAACGTTCGCCAGAACCTGCGCTATGGCCGTTGGTTCGCGCCAAAGGGGGCGGGTGGGCCAGCGCTCGCGCAAGTGGTCGAGATGCTGGGCCTGGGCGATCTGCTGACCCGCCGCCCCGGCGCGCTGTCGGGCGGCGAAAAGCAGCGCGTGGCCATCGGGCGGGCTCTGCTGGCCAATCCCCGGCTGATCCTGGCGGACGAACCGCTGGCCTCTCTCGATGCGCCGCGCAAGGCAGAGATCCTGCCCTATTTCGAACGGCTGCGCGATGAATTGTCTGTCCCGATCCTCTATGTCAGCCATTCCGCTGAAGAGGTCGCCCGGTTGGCCACGACTGTCGTCGTGCTGCAGGACGGTCGGGTCATCCGACAGGGCGATGCAACCGAGGTTCTGGGCGACCCAGCAGTCACCCCACTGGGCGTGCGCGCCGCGGGCGCTGTGCTGGAGGCCGAGGTTCTGCGGCATCACCCGGACGGGCTAAGCGAATTGCTGGCCGGCGGGCTGCCCTTGCTGGTGCCGCGTGTGGCGCAGGCGCCCGGCAGGCGCCTGCGGCTCCGGGTCGCCGCGCAGGACGTGATGCTGGCAACCCGTCGGCCCGAGGGGATCTCCGCGCTCAATATCCTTGCCGCCCGTATCCGAGAGATCCGGATGGGCAACGGCCCCGGCGCCATCGTGCAATTGCAGGTCGGCGACAATCGTCTTCTCGCCCGCGTCACCCGGCGGTCGGTGGACACACTGGGTCTCGTTCCGGGGCAAGAGGTATTTGCCGTGCTCAAGGCCGTTTCCGTCGCAAGGGAGAGCATTGCCGACCCGCATGGCAAGCCCCGGGACGCCGGGCCAGCGGACGCGTCAGACGGCGGGTGACATCCGCGCGCGCATCGGCCCCATGTCGGCAGCGTTGATCCGGCCATCACGCTGCTGGAACAGCCCTCGCACCTCGGTCACCTCGACCGCGAGGGTGCCAGAGACCTCGACCCGGTAAGCGATTGTCAGGCTTTTGCGCGCCCAGGTCAGCTTGACCAAGGCAATCTCCATCCGGTCCCCGGCCCGCAACGGGACCCGGTAGCAGGCAGAGGTTTCCATCAGGCCGATCCCGATGGAGCCCAGCGCCTCGCATAGCCCGGCGTGGCCGCCAAACTGATAGAGATAATCGTGAAACGCCGTATCGACCCATTTGTAGATGTTGGGGTAATAGACAATGCCCGCCGGATCGCAGTCGCCAAAGCTGACACGGTAGGCATAGCGGTGCAAAACTTCGGCTTGTTCCACGCGGCTTTCTCCTGGTTGCGGGGCACCGCGCGACGTAGCACCCGGACCCCAAGCTGTCGAGCATGGGCACGGCCACGCCAGCGCTTTGCGATGATATTCGGCACCGTGGCTAACAGCCGGGCAAGGCGCTCGCCGCGACGATCTGAAATCGGGCACCTGTCAGACCGGGCCAGGCCGCGCACTGCCAATTTGCTTGCCGTACCGGCGGCTTCGTCGCATCCTTCCCGCATGGGCGCCTTGGGTTTTCTTGATCGGAAGCCAATGGCGATGTGGAACAATATTGCCTAAAGACGCAAAAAAATGCACAACAGTTCAAAATGCCCCGGAAACGTGGGGCGGGGTAACCTTGGAGGATCTATGAAACACATTATTTCCGCGGCTCTGGCCGCGACCATGCTGACCGGCACAGCCTGGGCCGACTCGGTCAAGGTTGGCTTTGTGACCACGCTGACCACCGGCGCCGCCGTGATCGGCAAGGATATGGAGAACGCCGTCAACCTAGCGGTCGAGCATCTGGGCGGCAAGGCCGGCCCGCTGGATCTGGAGATCATCTTTGGCGACGACCAGTTCGCGCCGGATGCGGGAAAGCAGGTGACCGACAAGCTGGTCAAGCAGGACGATGTCGATTTCGTCGCGGGCTACATCTGGTCGCATGTTCTTCTGGCGTCGCGCAAATCGGTGCTGGATGCGGGTAAGTTCCTGATCTCGGCCAACGCGGGCCCCAGCCAGATTGCGGGCAAGCTGTGTGATGCGAACTTCTTCTCGACCTCGTGGCAGAACGACCAGACCCCGATGGCCATGGGCGAAGTGCTGAACAGCGAGGGCGTCAAGTCGCTGTATCTGATGGCGCCGAACTATGCTGCGGGCAAGGATATGACCGCCGGGGTGGAACGGACCTTTGCCGGGACGATCGCGGGCAAGGACCTGACCAAGTGGGGCGCGGACGCGCAGCTGGACTTCTCGGCCGAGCTGGCGAAGGCCAAGGCATCGGGCGCGGACGGGCTGTTCGTGTTTTACCCGGGCGCGGCGGCCGGGGCATTTATCCGGCAGTATCACCAGGCCGGTCTGAAGGACGTTCTGCCGCTGTATTCGGTGTTCACCGTTGACGCGCTGTCGCTGCCGAAACTGCAGGACGCCGGGTTTGAATCGGTGCTGGGCAGCCGGATGACGCAGCAATGGGATCCGTCGCTGGACAACGCCGCGAACAAGAAGTTCGTCGACGATTTCAAAGCCGAGTTTGGCACTTATCCCTCGTTCTACGCCGCGCAAAGCTATGATGCGATCATGCTGATTGCCTCGGCCGTGGCCGCCGTGGACGGGAACCTTGAAGACAAGGACGCCCTGCGCGCCGCGCTTGCCGCCGCCGATTTCGACAGCGTCCGGGGCGATTTCAAGTTCGGAAGCAATCACTTGCCGGTGCAGGATTTCTTCCTGCGCGAGGTTGTGGCCGATGCCGACGGGACCTGGACGACCAAAGTCGTCGATACCGTCTATGAAGATCACCAGGACAGCTACGCCGCCGATTGCGCGATGTAATGACCTGAGACGGATTGGGCGGGCTGCCCCTGCGGCCCGCCTCAAGAGCAGGAGCTTTCCTTGGACACATCGCTGCTGGTGATCCAGACCCTGAACGGGGTGCAGCTTGGGCTGCTTCTGTTTCTTGTGGCGTCGGGTTTGACGCTGGTCTTCGGGATCCTCGATTTCGTCAATCTCGCCCATGCCTCGCTGTATATGCTGGGCGCCTTCGTCTGCGCGTCGCTTACCTTCGTCCTGGGGAATTTCCTGCTGGCCGTCGTGGTGTCGCTGCCCATCACCGCCGCCATCGGCTGGGCGGTCGAGCGGTTCCTGGCCCGGCCCCTGTACACCAGGGACCATCTGGATCACGTCCTGGCCACGTTCGGTCTGATCCTTGTGCTGGACACCGCCGCGCATCTGATCTGGGGGCCAGAGGGCATCGCCGTTCCGCTTCCCGATTGGCTGAACGGTCAGATGGCCCTGTCCGAGACGCTGGTGATCCCCACCTATCGGCTGCTGATCATTGTCGCCGGGCTGGCGGCGGCGGGCGGCCTGTTTTGGCTGGTGAATTATACCCGGCTTGGGATGCTGATCCGGGCGGGCGCCTCCAACCGGCGGATGGTCTCGGCCCTTGGCATCAATATCGAGATGCTCTTTGCCTTCGTCTTTGCCCTGGGCGCCATGCTGGCCGGGCTGGCGGGCATGCTGATCGCCCCGATCAGCGAGGCCTCCATCGGCATGGGCAACAACGTGATCATCACCGCCTTCGTGGTCATCATCGTGGGCGGCATCGGCTCGATGAAGGGCGCCTTCATCTCAGCGATGCTGATCGGGCTGATCGACACGCTGGGCCGGTCCTATCTGGATGACATCTTCAAGATCGTCATGTCCGCCGAAGCGGCCGAGAACTCGGCCCCCGCCATATCGGCGATGCTCATTTACATCATCATGGCGGTCGTTCTGGCCGTCCGCCCGCAGGGCCTGTTCCCGCCAAAGGTCCGCTGATGCAACCAAGAACGCTTGTCACCCTGATCGCCATGGCGCTGCTGGCCGTGCTGCCGCCGGTGTTTTACTACACCGGCAACGCCTTTTACCTGGATCTCGCCACGCGGCTGACGATCCTTGCCATCGCCGCGGTCAGCCTGAACCTGATCCTCGGCTACGGGGGGCTGGTGTCCTTCGGGCACGCCGCCTATCTGGGCCTTGGTGCCTATGCCGTGGGGATCCCGGCGCACCATTGGCTGTATGGCGGGTTGGAGCATCTGGGCCTGGCGACCACCTCGGGCGCGGTCCAGATCCCGCTGGCCATCGGTGTCTGCGCCCTGTTCGCCCTGGTCACCGGCGCGATCTGCCTGCGCACCAAGGGTGTCTATTTCATCATGATCACCATGGCCTTCGCGCAGATGGTCTATTACGCCATCGTCTCGATCCAGGAATATGGCGGCGACGACGGTCTGGTGATCGACATGCGGTCGGAACTGCCGCTGATCTCCCTCGACGATCCGATGCAGCTGTTCGGGCTGGCCTATGTCTCGCTTGTGCTGGCCATGCTGCTGGTGCGCACCATCGTCAACTCACGCTTCGGCATGGTGCTGCAAGGCGCCAAGGGCAACAACGAACGCGTGGTGACACTGGGCTTCAACACCTATGCCTACCGGCTGACGGCCTATGTGATCTCTGGCGCGATGGCGGGCTATGCCGGGGCGCTGCTGGGCAATTTCACCACCTTCATCAGCCCCGAAATGATGGATTGGCGCACCTCGGGCGAGTTGATGTTCATGGTCATCCTGGGCGGCGCGGCCGTCACCGGCGGCCCGGTCCTTGGCGCCGCGGTCTTCATCGTGATGGAAGAGGTTCTGGTGGACTCTCTCGGATGGCTGGAAAGCCCGCTAAGCTCCTTGCTGGGCAGCCATGTTGAACTGTCGAACTACTGGCACCTGCCCTTTGGCCTGCTGCTGATCGTCGTGGTGCTGTACGGGCGCGGCGGGCTGATGGGGCTGCTGACCGGCAAGGGCCTGCGCCGAACGCGCAAGGCAAAACCGGCGGAGGCGCCGACGTGACCCAGCCGATCCTGGAAACACGCGCGCTGATGAAGGCCTTCGGCGGGATCCGCGCGACCGACAATCTGAACCTCAGCGTCACGCCGGGAGAACTGCACGCGATCATCGGCCCCAACGGTGCGGGCAAGACCACGCTGATCACCCAGCTTTGCGGCTCGCAACGGCCCGACAGCGGCGCAATCCTGTTCAAGGGGCAGGATGTCACCAAAACTCCGGCCCATCGCCGCGCCCGTCTTGGGATCACCCGCAGTTTCCAGATCACCTCGCTGATCCTGGACATGAGCGTGATCGACAACATCGCCCTGGCCGTCCAGGCGCAGCACGGCACGTCGTTTCGCTTCCTGCGCCCCGCCCGGTCGATCGCCAGGATCCGCGACCGCGCGATGGAGCTGCTGCGCCAGGTCGGGCTGGCGGACAAGGCCGACATGCCCACGCTGGCGCTGTCCCACGGCGAACACCGCCATATGGAAATCGCCATCGCCCTGGCGTCGCAAGCGGATCTGATGCTGCTGGACGAGCCGATGGCCGGTCTGGGTGGCGAGGAAACCCGCGCGATGGTCGACCTGCTGCTGGGCATCAAGGGCCGCCACACCATCGTTCTGATCGAGCATGACATGGACGCCGTCTTTGCCCTGGCCGACCGGATCTCGGTCCTGGTCTACGGCCATATCATCGCCACCGGCTCCCCGGACGAGATCCGCGCCAATGCCGAGGTCGAAGCCGCGTATCTGGGCGAAGAGGCGGGGGCGGCGTGATGTTGAACGTTCAGGGGCTCACCACGCATTACGGGCCGTCGCAAGCGCTGTTCGGCATCGATCTAGTGGTCGGCTCCGGCCAGGTCGCGACCCTCCTGGGCCGAAACGGCATGGGCAAGACCACGACGATCAACTCGATCATGGGGATCGTCCCCGCATCGGGCGGCTCGATCACCTTCGAAGGCACCGAACTGGTAGGCCGCGCTTCGTTCCGCACGGCGAATCTGGGCCTCGGCCTGGTGCCGGAGGGGCGGCAGATCTTCCCGAATCTCTCGACCCTGGAAAACCTGATCGCCACCGCCTCGAACCACCTGAACCGGTCCGACCCCTGGACCCTGGACCGCGTGCTGTCCCTGTTCCCGGAACTGAAAGATCGCACAGGCTCCATGGGCAACCTTCTGTCGGGCGGCGAACAGCAGATGCTTGCCATCGCCCGCGCCCTGATGACCAACCCCAAGCTCCTGATCCTCGACGAAGCGACAGAGGGGTTGGCCCCCCTTGTCCGTCAAAAGATCTGGCGCGCCCTGGCCGAGATCCGCGAAACCGGCCTGTCGATTCTGGTGGTCGACAAAAACCTCCACGACCTGATGCGCCTGGCCGACCAGCACTTCATCATCCAGCGCGGCCGCGTCGTCTGGTCCGGCGACACCGCGGCCCTCAAGGCCGACGAGGCAGCCCGCGAACGCTACCTGGGCCTCTGACAACCGCCCGCCCGGATCCTGTTTTCTTCTGGCAAGAAATACTCCGGGGGGCGCCGAAGGCGCGGGGGCAGAGCCCCCTCGGCGCCGCCAATCAGGCCCGTGCCTTCCCATAATATAGCATCGAAACATGCTCCGCCTCAGCGAAGAACAGCCACCGCTCGGTGACCACCCCCGCCGCGGCGGCGGCAACGGCCAGCAGCAGCAACGGCCCGCCCGCCGCCGGGAACAGCAACGCCACAAGCGTCAGAACCGCAGGCGTCGCAAACAATGCCAGCATCACCCACATCCGCAGCTTTTCGGCATGTTTCCGCGCCACTGAATAACCCATCTCGCGCATCACGAAATTGGGCTGGGTATGCGGCGGGTCCAGTGGCCGCGCGGTGCCGATATGACCCAGCGCCATCTGCACCGTGTATTGCCCCGGATCCGCGTCAACCCGCGTCCAGTAGGACCATTTTAGCGCCGCGGCAGCCCCAAGCCCCACAAGGCAGGCGATCCCCGCCCACACCGGCAGGCCCCCGTGCGCCGCCAGGGCAAGGCACAGAACCAACGCGCCCGTGGCGGCCGACAGGGTCAGATAGATCGGCATGACCAGCGGATCATGCCACTGCCGGATCGTCCGCAGCGATGCATAGATCATCGCCGTGCAATAGACCGTCAGCGCCGCGCCGACGGCCGACAACAACGCCAACAGTGTCATCCCCCCTGGCTCAATTCCCAGCACCGCCAGCAACCACCACAGACCCGCCGGCAGATAGGTGGCCACAGCCACCACCCCTTCGCGCGACAGCCAGGACGACCGCCATTGCGACAATGCGCGATGCGCCCGTTCAGGATGCCCAAGATGCAGGGTCGACGACAAAAGCCCAACCGTGATCAGGCCCAGCGCCAGCGTCAGAACAAGGGGGGCAAACCAGCGCGTGCCCGGCAGCGCACCCGCCGCCTCGGCCAGCCCCAGCCAGAACAGCAAGCCATATCCTGCGCCGGAGGCGGTGGTGAAGAAGATGACGGAATAAGCCGGATGCATGAATCGCCCCCTACGACGACAAGGCCCGGTCGACCCAGGCGAATAGCTTTTCGATCTTGGACTCGCCCGGCGCGGGCACAGCTTCTGGCGCGGGCGCGGCGGCGGGCGCCACCGTGTTGATCCGCGGCGGCAGGTATTTGTTCACCGGCTTGTAGCCGAACTCTTCCAGGAGGTTGAACCCGTCCCGTTCCGCCACCGATTGCGACACGGCGCTGTCCGGGTCGCCCAGATCGCCAAAGGCACGGGCGCCGGTCGGACAGGCGCGGACACAGGCCGGCACCCGGTCCTCTTCCTCCAGCGTCTCGTTATAGATCCGGTCAACACAAAGCGTGCATTTCTTCATGACCCCGTCGTCATGGTCATATTCCCGCGCGCCGTAGGGACAGGCCCAGGAACACAGCTTGCAGCCGATGCAGGTGTCGGGGTTCACCAGCACGATCCCGTCTTCCTCGCGCTTGTAGCTGGCCCCGGTGGGGCAGACCGTCACACAGGCAGGCTCCTCGCAGTGCAGGCAGGACCTCGGGAAATGCACCGTGCGGGCGCCGAAATCACCCTCTACCTCAAAGGAATGCACCCGGTTCAGCCAGGCGCCGGAGGGATCCGAGCCGTAGGGGTCGTGGTCCGACAGCGGTGCCGAATAGCCGCCTGTGTTCCACTCCTTGCACGAGGTCGCGCAGGCCTGACAGCCCACGCAGATGTCGAGGTCGATCACCAGCCCCAGCTTCTTGCCAGTGCTTCGCGGCAAAGAGGTCATTTCGCGGGCTCCTTCCATTCGGCGCCGAAGGCAAGCTTGGCCGGGCTACCGGCTTGCGTCGCTGTCCCCGTCCGCTCAAAGAACGGCTCGGTATGGCCGCCGCTGTCTGCCTTTGCGATGCCAACGCGCAGATCGAACCAGGCCGCCTGCCCGGTGATCGGATCGGAATTCGACTGCCGGTCATCCTGCGGCAGCAAGTCGGAGATCAGATGGTTCAGCAAGAACCCCCGGGTGCTTTCCGGCGCATCCTCGGACAGGCCCCAGGCGCCGCGCCGTTTGCCGATGGCGTTCCAGGTCCACACGGTATCGCGGTTCACCCCGTCCATCAGCCGGACCTGACATTTCACCCGCCCGATATGCGATGTCAGCCAGACCCAATCGTCATCCACAACCCCGACGCTCTGCCCCAGGTCGCGGTGGATATACAGCCGGTTCTCGGCCGTGATCTGACGCAGCCAGGCGTTCTGGGACCCCCAGGAATGATACATATGCATCGGCCGCTGGGTGATCGCGTGCAGCGGGTAGGTGGCATTGTCCACCATCTCGCCCTCCAGCGGTTCGTACCAGAAGGGGAGCGGGTCGAAATACGCCTCGATCCTTTGGCGCAGATGGTCGGGGGGCTGGCGTTCGCCATGGCCACGCGCCGCAAGGCGGAACTTTTGCAACGGCTCGGAATAGAGCTGAAAGATCGTGGGCTCGGGCGACAGGCGAATGCCCTTTTCGATGCCCCAGTCGAGGTAGCCCCGGTTGGCATGTTTGAAATAGGCATGGTCCGGCGCGATGTGCTGCACATGGAACGCGCCATTCTCGATGTAGCGGTCAAGCTGGTCGGGATTGGGGGCGCCGACGCCGAAATCCTCGCCCGCGCCGCGCCAGCCGGACAAGGGGCCGATCCCGGGCTTGCGCTGGTGGTTGACGATATAGTCAGGGTAGCCGCCGGGATACGTCGGGGAGCCGTCCTCATTGGTGAATTTTGGCAGTTTCAGCCGCCCGGCCAGGTCGATCAGCACCTCCTGAAAGCCGCGCACGTTGCGGTCCGGCTCGATCACCGGATGGCGGATCGCATCGGCGACCATATCGGGTTCCGAAATCGGACGGTCCAGCAGGGAGATGCAATCGTAGCGTTCCAGATAGGTCGTGTCCGGCAGGATCAGGTCGGCATAGGGAACCGTTTCAGAATAATAGGCATCGGAATAGATGATCTTGGGGATGACATACGCGCCGGACTCGTCCTTGGCCGTCAGCGCCTCGATCGTGGCGGGGACGTTCATCGACGAGTTCCACGCCATATTGGCCATATAGAGAAACAGAACATCGATGCCATAGGGGTCTTTGGCCGCCGCATTGGCAATCACCATATGCATCAGACCATGGGCGGACATGGGCGCGTCCCAGGAAAACGCCTTGTCCAGCCGGTTCGCGCCACCCGCTTCGTTCAGCAGCAGATGTTCCGGCCCATGCGGAAAGCCCAGATGCGGGCCGCCCAGCGGAAGTTCGGGCTTGATCTCGCCCGCCGCGCCATGGGGCAGCAGGTTGGGCGGGGTCTGTTTCGGATAGGGCGGTTTGTAGCGAAAGCCGCCGGGGCAATCGATCGTGCCCAGCAGGATCTGCAGGATATGGATCAGGCGGCAGGTCTGGAAGCCGTTGGAATGGGCCGAGATGCCGCGCATCGCATGCATCGAGACCGGGCGGCCGATCATCTTGTCATGTTTGCGCCCGGCCCAGTCGGTCCAGGGCTGATCCAGCACCACCTCTTCCTGAAAGGCGACATGGGCGAGTTCGGCGGCGATGCGGCGGATCTGCTCTGCCTCCAGCCCGGTGCGGTCGGCCACGGCATCGGGGGCGTAATCGTCCGACAGATAGCGTTCGGCCATCAGCTCGAACACCGGGCGCGCGCTGCGGCCATCGGGCAGGACGCGGGCGCCGGTCAGGGCCGGCTTCGCCTCATAGGCCTTGCCGCTGGCGAAAGCGCCGGTGTCCGTGGACCAGACCATCGGATTGCCGTCACTGTCGCGGGCGAACATGCCGTCATCTGCGGCGCCGGGATCCTGCACCACCAGCCAGGGCGCGTTGGTGTAGCGGATCAGGTAGTCGAGGTCGATCTGCTGAGTGCGGAACAATTCGTGGATCAGGGCGCCGACGAACAGACCGTCGGTGCCGGGCCGGATGCCGATCCATTCATCCGCGACGGCGCTATAGCCGGTGCGGACGGGGTTGACCGAGACCACCTTGGCGCCGCGCCCCTTCAGCTTGCCGATGCCGATCTTGATCGGGTTGCTGGCATGATCCTCGGCCACGCCGAACAGCATGAAATACTTGGTATGCTCCCAATCCGGATCGCCGAATTCCCAGAACGCGCCGCCGAAGGTATACAACCCTCCGGCCGCCATGTTCACCGAACAGAACCCGCCATGGGCCGCAAAGTTCGGGGTGCCGTATTGCATCGCCCAAAAGCCGGTCAGCGACTGGCTTTGGTCCCGGCCGGTGAAGAAGGCCAGCCGCTTCGGGTCGCGTTTGCGCACCTCGCCCCGCCAACCGGTCCCCAGCTGCAGCGCTACGTCCCAGCTGATCACTTCGAACTGACCAGAGCCACGGGGCCCCACCCGTTTCAGCGGCGCCTTCAGCCGCGCGGGAGAGTAGTGCTGCATGATCCCGGCGCTGCCCTTGCCGCACAGGACGCCCTTGTTAACCGGATGCGCGCGGTTGCCTTCGATGTAGCGGACCTTGCCGTCGCGCAGATGCACGTCGATGCCGCAGCGGCAGGCACACATGTAGCAGGTCGTCTGCTTGACCGTATCGCCCACCTGCCGGTTCAACTCGATCTTCGGCGACTGCCCCATCCGCATTCTCCCGTTGTCGCCGCGTTCGCGCGCTGCTTGTCGGATTTGACCTGACACGATCATGTGGTCCGGCTCAAGGGCGCAGTCGGGGTCGGCACAAGGAATTCGCTGTGCCGTCCCCGCCCGTCGGCGCAAGAACCGCGCCTATGGCCGGATCTGCCGCAAAGCCCCTGCCCACCAGGGTGCCACGGCGGCAGGTCCGTCAGGCCTTGAGCTTTTCCGCCGGTGCCGGGGCTTGACCGTCATAGCCGCCCCAGACCGACTGATCGAACTGGATCACGGCGCCCGTCATCATGCCGCTGTCCTCGGACGCCATCCAAAGCACCGCCTTGGCGACCTCTGCCGGTTCCAGCAACCGGCCAAAGGGCATCGTGGCGGCTTGCTTGTCGATGAAGTCCGGATCCCCGGATTCCTCGGCCTGCAGCTTGCGTTCGTGATCCGAGTTCATCCAGCCGATGTCGAGCTGGTTGACCCGGATCCGGTTGCGCATCAAGGCATAGCCAGAGTTGCGGGTCAGCGTCGCCAGCGCGGCCTTGGAGGCGCAATAGGGCGCGATGAACGGCTGCCCGGCATGTTCCGAGGTGGAGCCGATGTTGACGATGGTGCCTTGCGCCCCCTCCCGCTCCATCAGCTTGACGGTGTCCTGCATCAGGAAGAACGGCGCGCGGGTGTTCACGGCGAACATGGCATCGAACAATTCCGGCGTGGTGTTTAGCAGATTGCCCCGGTCGGTCAGCCCCGCGGCGTTGACCAGAATGTCGACCCGGCCAAAGCGCGCGTCGGTCTCTGGCAGGACGCGCTGCACGTCCTCTATCGCGCCCAGATCCGCAGTCACCATCTGCACCGGCACGCCGGTGGCTTCGGTGATCTCCCGCGCGACGCTCTCGCCTTTGTCCTGGCCACGCCCGACGATCACCATCCCCCCGGCGCCGGCCTGCGCGAACAGCCGCGCGATGGCGGCCCCCAGACCCTGCGTGCCCCCGGTGACAACCGCGATCTTGCCGTCGATCCGGTTCACGCGATCACCTCGTATCCGGCCGCCGTCATCACCCGCATCAGTTCCGCATGGCCGACCTGCGCCATTTTCAGCGGCGGGTTGGCCTTTGGGTCCTGCTCTGCCTCGACCACGAACCAGCCTTCGTAGCCGTGATCCGCGCAGCGCTGCACGATCGCCCCGAAGTCGAGCGAGCCATCGCCCGGCACCGTGAAGGCGCCCTTGATGACGGCATCAAGAAAGCTCTCTGTCGAAAGGTCAAGCGCATCCACCACGCCCTGCCGGATGTCCTTGACGTGGACATGCGAGATCCGGGCGTGATGATTGTCGATGGCGCGCAGCGGATCGCCGCCCGCAAAGGCCAGATGCCCGGCATCCAGCAGCAGCGGGATCCCCTCGCCCGAGTTCGCCATGAAAGCGTCCAGCTCCGGCTCGAACTGCACCACGGCGCCCATGTGGTGATGATAGGCCAGGGGCATCCCCTGCTCTGCGCACCATTCGCCGAACACGGTGACCTTGCGGGCATAGGCGGCCATCTCGTCGGCAGCGAGCACCGGCTTTTGATCCAGCGGCGTTCCCTGCTGACCCTGAATCGAGCGTGCGACCTCGCCATAGACGATGCAAGGGGCGTCCACCGCCTTGAACAGCTCGATCATCGGGGCGATGCGATCCTTGTTGACCGACAGATCCTCGTCCACCAGCGAGCCCGAGTACCAGCCGCCACACAGCGTCACATCCGCCGCTTTCAGGATCGGCAGCATCTCGGCGGGGTCGGTGGGAAAACGCTGGCCCAGTTCCATCCCGGTAAAGCCCGCGCTACGCGACTGGCGCAGGCATTCTTCCAGGCTGACATCATCGGACAATTGCGGCAGGTCGTCATTCCACCATGCGATGGGCGACATTCCCAGTTTGGCCTTGGGCATTCTCTTTACACTCCAACACGCTGCTTGGCGCGGATCTCTTGCTGATGGGCGCGGGCGGCGTTCACCGTCTCGCGCTCAGACACTTCGGGCACGCCCACATCCCAATCGGCATCGCCGGGCACCCAAGCATGGGCGTCCGTGCGGATGCAAAGCACCGTCGTCCGGTCGTTCGCCTTGGCCCAGTCCAGCGCCGCCGGCAAATCGGCAAGGCTGTCGACATTACGGGCCAGGGCGCCCATGGACTCGGCGTGCTTGGCGTAGTCCACATGCAACGGGTCACCGGGGTTTTCAATCCGGCAATCCTTGAGCAGGTTGTTAAAGCCCGGCGTGCCCTTGAATTCCTGCAACCGGTGGATGACCGCATAGCCACCGTTGTCACAGACGATCACAATCAACTTGTGGCCGCTGAGGACAGAGGAATAGATGTCGGAATTCATCATCATGTAGGTTCCGTCGCCCAGCATCACATAGGGCGTCGAATGCCCGGCATTGGCCATGGCATTGCCCCAGCCCGCCGCCAGTTCGTAGCCCATGCACGAAAAGCCGAATTCCAGATCGAAGGTGTTCGGCGTCTTGACCCGCCAGCCCTTGGCCACCTCGCCCGGGATCCCCCCGGCAGCGGCCACCAGATTGTCATGCTCTCCGGCCGCCGTGTTCACCGCGTGAACCACCTGGGCATAGGTCGGAACAGGCGCGTTGGTGGCGGCCTGATGGTCATCCAGCAGCTTGTCCCACTGGGTGAACAGAGCCTTGGCCTGCGCCAGATGGCCCGGGTCCATGCGCCAGTCGCCCAGCGCGGTATCCAGCTCTGTCACCGTTTCCAGCGCGTCACCCACGACGGCCAGTGCCCGGTGCTTGGTTGCATCCCAGCGCGCCGCGTTGATCGAGACAAAGGCGGCTTCCTTGCGGAAGGCGGTCCAGGAGCCGGTGGTGAAATCCTGCAGGCGCGTGCCGATTGCCAGGATCACATCCGCCTCGGCCGCCAATGCATTGGCTGAGGTCGACCCGATGATCCCGATCGGCCCGCAATGCACCGGATCGTAGTGGGTCAGCGCGCCCTTGCCCGCAATGGTCTCGACCACCGGAATCCCCCGGCCCGCTGCCAGCTTTGCCACCGCCGCTTCGGCCCCGGAATAGCGCACGCCGCCGCCAGAGATGATCAGCGGTTTCTGCGCGGTTTGCAGAAGCGCCACAGCCTCGGCCACGCGGTCGCGATCCGGCCTGGGGCGCGGGATGGTCCAGACCTTGGGCTCAAAGAACGCCTCTGGATAGTCGAAAGCGAGTTCCTGCGTGTCCTGCGGAATCGCGATGAAGGCCGGGCCGCAATCGGCCGGGTCCAGCAGTGTCGCCAGCGCCTGCGGCAAAGACGAGATGATCTGAGCCGGGTGGGTGATCCGGTCCCAGTAGCGCGTCACCGCCTTGAAGGAATCGTTCACCGTCACGGTCGGATTGCCGAAATGCTCCACCTGCTGCAGCACCGGATCGGGCAGGCGGTTGGTAAAGGTGTCACCGGCGATCAGCAGCACCGGCAGGCGGTTGGCATGGGCAACACCTGCCGCTGTCACCATGTTCAGCGCGCCGGGGCCGATGGAGGAGGTGGCGATCATCAACTGCCGGCGGCGCTTGGCCTTGGCGAATCCGATCGCCGCCAGCGCCATGGATTGCTCATTCTGTCCGCGCCAGGTGGGCAGTTCGTCCTGCACCGCCTCCAGCGCCTCTGACAGACAGGTGACATTGCCGTGGCCGAAGATCCCGAAGACACCGGCGAACAGCGGAACCTTCGCGCCGTCGATCACGGTGAACTGGTTGGTCAGGTAGCGCACGAACGCCTGCGCCATGGTCAGGCGCACCGTCGAATGGCCCATCTCGATTCCTCCCTCGTGGATATTGCCACGTCTTACGAAGGCCGCTTTTCGAATTCAAGCCAGCCGCAAGGAACCCGGCGACCCACCCCCTAGCATAAAATTTTAGGGCAAATGCGCTGACTGGCCGTTTCCGGTCATGAAGCTAAACATCTTGTTAAGGCAAGAGTCGTATCCAAGCCGGGCTGGTTGCCGACGGAGAGACATGTGGAACATCAAGCGAACGCCAACGGTCAATCCGCGACTTTCTCGACCCATCGGAACCGCGATACGCCATCCGAGGATCTGCCCGACCGCGCAGGCGCCGGCGGCCTGCCCGGTGGCGACCTGATCGACTATCTTGATCGGCTGACAGACCGGATCGACCAGCTCGAGTTCACGATTGTCGAGCTGTCGGTGCCGCCGGAAGATGCGGACGACGCAGAGGGGGGGATGAATTCCCGGCTGTCGCGAATCGAGGAACGGCTCGAGGCGCTCGCCGCACACCAGCCCCCAGCACCGGATTTCGAGGCGACGCTTCAAACAGCGCTGACGCCGCTTGTGGAGCGGGTCGAAGCGCTGGGAACCGCGTCAACGGCCACGCCGGGCCCGGACGCCCCGAACGAAGACTGGACCAAGGATTGGGCCAAGACCACCGAAGAGTGGAAAGCGTTCCAGCAGCGCATGACCGAGATGATGGCCAACCTGTCGGACACGGCCGATACGCGCGAAGAACTGACACGCATCGTCGAGGCGACAGCGACGCTTCCGGATCAGATGGACAGCCTCGCCACATCCGTCGCCAAGCACCGGGAGGCATTCGAGGCGCAAATGACGACGGCTCTGACAGAGCTTGGCAAGACGCTGTCCGACCATCAGCCTGACGCAGAGGTTCCGCCCGCAATCGCCGAATTGCAGGCCGGAATCGACAGCCTCCTTGAAGACGCCGAAGCCAAAAAGGCAGAGGCCGCGGCCAAGCAGAAGGAAACCGCGCAACTCCGCCTCGCGATGGAGACGTTCCTTAAACGGTTCGAGCATGTGGCCAAGACGGTCACGGCAGACACATCGGCCTTGCAGGAGGGACTGACAGAGCATGTCGGGCAAAGCCTCCGGTCAGCGGCAGAGCAGATGCAGGCTGACATAGAAGGCAAACTGGCTCCGGCCATTTCCGATGGGCTTGTCTCCGTTACCGACCGCATCAATGCCGCGGAAAAACGCCTCGGCTCGGCCCTGCGACGCAAACAGGTCCCCCTGCCCGCGCTGGAAGAGATTCAGGCACGCCTCGCCTACTTGTCAGAGCAAATCGCCCAGGTGCCCGCAGAAACCACGCCGGCGATCACGCCCGAGGATCTGTCGACGATCCTTGGCGCGCTGATGAAAGAGCATCTGGATCCCGCGCGGGACGAGATTGGCAAGATTGGCAGCGCCGTCGACCGCATTGCAGACCGTCCTGCCCCGGAAATCGACCTGACAGAACAGCGCGCCGATCTCGCGCAGTTCAAGGAAGCGCTCTCGGACGGAGTGGATCGCATGGAGACCACCGTCACAACCGCCTTCAACGCACCCCCGCAATGGGCGGCAGACCTCGCCAGCAAAATGGCCGAAGCTGGAAAGACCAAGATCGAAGAACTGCAATCGCCCCTCGCGGCGCTACAGGAGGAATTGCGCTCCGGGTTTGGCGAGGTCACACGGGCGCAGACTGTCCTGACAACCCAGCTTGCCGAAGTCAGTGCGGACAACGGCCTGCCGGATCGCATCGAGACGATCGCGGGGGCAATCGACGCGCTCCGCACCGAACTGGGCAATACGGCAAATCAGGCCCAAACTGCGGACCGGCTCGAGGCGCTGACCCGCGCACTCGAGGCGCTGCAAGCCGATATGGGAGACCGGCTTGGCAATCTTGCAAAGCGCGCGGACCCGGTGCTCGACCTGACCCCGCAAAGACAGAGCTTTGCGCGGTTCAGCACGGTCCTCGGCCAGGTGGTCGCACGCCTGGAGGCTGTCGCCGAAACCATGTCAAAGGACACCCCGCAATGGGCCGCGACGATCAGCAAATCTCTGGAAGATCTGCGCGCCGACCAAACGCCGGAGCAGCACGACATGCGGCCCCAGCTCGACGAAATCGCGAAGGGGCTTGAGGATCTGAGGGGCTTCCTTGCCAACCTGGGCGATCAAAGCGCGGTCGTCGGGCGGATCGACACGGCCATGGGGGCGATCCAGGAGATCAAGACAGACTTGCGGAGCGTCGCGGATGCCAACACGGCGAACCCCCGGTCCGAGGAGGTGGCTCAGTCAATCGATGCCCTAGGGACAAGCCTCGCGGCGCAGATTTCAACCCTGGCGGCGCGCCCAGACCCCGTGCTCGACCTGACACCGCAACGGCAAAGCTTTGCACGGTTCAATACCGCGAGCGGCCAATTCTTGCGCCGTCTCGAGGGCCTCGTTGCAAGCCTTGCCACTGAGTACATTCGGTTTGAACAACGCCTGACAGAACACCTTGCGCAACACGACGGGGGACCCTCTGACACACACAGCAACCCGGAACGGCTGATCGATACGGTGGCGCGGCTGGCCGAGACAAACGGGCATCTGGTTGGCCTGGCGAGCGCGAGCCCTGACATATATCACGAAACGCAAGAGAAGTTCATTCGCGACCTCAGATCGTCAATGGCCGAGTTCATTGCAAATGCTGAGAAAACCTGGAAGACGCAAGCCTGACGATGTCACGCCCATGGAAAGGACCTGATTGGTGACGGCATGCTTGAAAATGCCAAGGGACCTGCCTCGCAAGTCGGTACAGACCGCCATCCCGACGGCTTAAAGCGTTTCGATCTGAACCTGGATCGTGAGGGATTCCCTTGAGGTCTG
>CAYGRI010000015.1:0-37879 GCA_964352155.1 uncultured Maritimibacter sp.
GCCGCGCGCGTTCATCGCCTTGCGCATCGCATCCGCGCGCGCGGCCCCTGTCGGATCGATCCCGAACATGTCGCGGTAGAAGGCGTCATAGGTGGCAAAAAGGCCGCGATGCGATGTCTCGCCCGCTGCGGCGGCGACCTTCGCGAGGGATGCCGCAAGGGCCGGGTCCGCCGACACCGGCTCGCCCGCTGGGACGCCATAGGCGGGGGATGTTCCGTCAAAGCCGATGGCGGAGTCAGAGATCAGAAACGCGCCCCCGGCCGCGGGCGGAAAGTACATCGCCGTGCCGATGCGAAGGAATCGCCCTATGCCGAGATCGGCACATTCATGCAGCACGATGGTCGCGATCGGCGCCCCCATGCCAAAGGCGACAATGCTCACCCGTTTGCCGTTCCAGGTGCCCGTGACCGTCTTCAGCCCGCGTTTGACCGGCAGAAACACCGGGTCTGAGAGACGCGCGCCGATCCGGTCGACACGGTCCGGATCGCCGACCAGAATCACGCTGTCGCCCAAGTCTTCGGCGCTGTGTCCTGTGTACCAGGCTCGTTTCATGAGTGCCTCCTTTTCCGATCCGCCAAAAGTGCGGCCGCCGCTTCTATTCCTGCGCCAGCGGCCTGAACCGGGTCTGCCCCCGCCATGTCCGCGGCGATGTATCCACCGGCAAAGCTGTCGCCCGCACCGGTGGTGTCGGCGATCCGAAGTGGCTGAACCGGAAGCTTCCGAGTATGCCCGGCTGCGGTCACTGCAACACCGTCGCCGCCGCGCGTTTCCACCAGCACCGCCGCGGTGTCGCCAATCAGCGACCGCTCTGACGTCGCGTGAAAGATCACATCCGCCCGCGTGGCCAAGAGGCGGCAAAGCGCTGGCGGAAACGCGTCCTGGTCGTTCTTGACCGCCCAGTAAAGCCGGGCATCGGGCGGACACAGCGCGACGATCTCGGCCATCAGCTGCGGCGGGCCGACGGCGATGCAAAGATGGGTTGCCCCGGCAATCAGCTGCCTTTGCGCGGTCGCAAGGGTTTCGGCACGGCCGAGGGCCGGATCGTAAAGGCAGATGCAGGAGCCGTCCGCCTGGTAGATCAAAAGCGCGGTGGGCGAGCGCGGGCTGTCGACCACGCCGATGCCCTCGGTGCCGATCCCCAGCGCGCCCAGCCTGGCGACAAAGCCGTCGCCCTCGGCGCCCGTGCCAACCCACATCACCGGGGTGGCCTGCTGACCGGCACGGACGGCCGCCGCCGCGATATATGTCGGGCAGCCACCGGCGCGCGGCCATGCCAGCGGATTGCGGGATGCGATCAGCGTGGTGCGGTCCCCCATCGCCTGACCGTCCAGCCCCACCGCGAAATCGAGGCTGGCATAGCCGGTCACCACCAGACGGTTCATGCCAAAAGGCCCTTTGCCGTTTCCAGATCGACCACCTTGCCGATGTAGCGGTCGATATCCTCCAGCGAGGCGTCGCCAAGACTGGCGCGGTTGGTGTTGACAGCCGGCCCGACCACAGCGACCGCGAAGCCGTTGGCGAAGGCATCGGTTGCCGTGGCGCGCACGCAAACATTGGTCTTGACCCCGCAGATCACCACGCGTTCGACGCTTTGCTCGTGCAAGAACAGCGCCAGCTCGGTGGCGAAGAAGGCGGAGTAGCGCCGCTTGGTGATCAGGATCTCTCTGGCGCGTCCCTGCGGCCCGAAGCCCTGGAAGAACTCGGCGTTGAACCCGCTGGACAGGCAATGGACGGGAAGACGCGGCTGCTCGAAATCGGCGAAACCTTCGCGGTGACGGTCGCATACATGCACGATGATCGTCCCGCTTGCCTCTGCGGCCCGGATGAGCGCGCGGACCGGTTCGATCACCTCGGGCGCCGCGGGATAGTAATTTTCGCCATCGGGATGCAGAAACGAGTTCTGCATGTCCACCACGATCAGGGCGGTCTTGGTCATTGTGTCCTCCGGAGGCTGCGCATCTGGGACACGACCAGCGCGACAAGAACCATAAGATAGGGCAGCGCGCCGATCAGCCGGGGCGGAAGCCCCACGGTCTGCATCCGGATCTGCGCCGCGTCGAGCAATCCGAACAGCAGACAGGCGGCAGCCGTCTGCCAGGGCCGGTCCCGTCCGAAATAGAAGGCGGCAAGGGCGATGAAGCCCCGGCCCGCCGTCAACCCCTCGTTGAAGATGCCGATCGAGGCCAGCGCAAGCTGGGCGCCCGCCAGCCCGGCAAAGACGCCGGCAAAGGCGGTCGCGGCTTCTTGCATCCGTTTCGGATTCAACCCGACAGAGCGCATGACGGGCGCGGCGTTTCCGGTGGCGCGGATCCACAGGCCGAACCGCGTCGCGCCAAGCAGGAACGGCAGCACCGCGATCGCCAGCACGGCGAGAATGGTCAACGGATCGAGATTTGCCAGAAGCTGCCCGACCACCGGCACGCGCTCGATCGACTCGGGAAACACATGCGGCAGCAGGACAACGTCGGGCAGGCGCAGGGTGCCCGAGGAGCCATAGGCATAGCTCATCAGAAACCCGATGGCACCGGCGGCCAGCACGTTGAGCCCTAGCCCCGCCGTGATCATATTGGCGCCGAGCCGTGTGATCGTCAGCGCAAAGCCCCAGCCGATCAGCATGCTCGTCAGCGCGGCCGCCAGGGTGGCGACAAGCCAGCTTCCGGTGGCTGCCGAGACGACAATCGCCACGAAGGCGCCGACCAGCATCTTGCCTTCCAGGGCGATGTTGACGATGCCCGCCTGCCGGTTCACCAGCCCGCCGATGGCCGCAAGCAGGATCGGCGTGGTCAGAACGATGCCAGAGGCCAGGACCTGTTCGATCATGCCTTCACCCTTCGGCGCAGGGTGATGCGGCCCAGTTCGATGACCGCGAAAATCATCACGATGCCCTGGATGATGTTCACGAGATCCAGCGGAATATCGGAAAAGAGCTGGATCGTGGTTCCGGCCGAAGCGAGGGCGCCGAACAGAATGGCGCCCACCAGCATCCCCAACGGCGCGTTGCGGGCCAGCAAGGCCACAGCCATGCCGGTGAACCCGTACCCGGCGGAGAAACCATCGGTAAAGCGGTGCAACTGGCCCAGCCCATGGGCGCCGCCGCCCAGGCCTCCGACAATGCCGGACAGCACCATGGCCAGGATAATGGTGCGCTGGACAGAGACCCCGACACCGCGCGCGAACCGCCGGTTCAGCCCGGCCCAGGCGCCTTCCAGACCTGCGGGGGTGTGGCGGGTCCAGACGGCGTAGGCAACCAGCGCCGCCAGCGCCACCAGGAAGCCGCTGTGCAGCGTCGCCGGAGGCATCAGCCGCGACAACTCGGCCGCCTCGTGAACCGGCGGGGTGACGTTGTTGCCGGATTGCCGTGACAGGAAGGGCCCGTTCACAAGGTATCCGGTGATCGCCACGGCAATGAAATTGAGCATGAGGGTAGACACGACCTCGTCCACCTCCAGTCGGGCCAGCAGCCAGCCGGGGATGAAAAGCCAGGCGGCGCCGAAACCGGCGGCAATTGTCAGGCACATCGGGATCAGCGCCCAGCCGAGATCCGCAGGCAGGCTGAAGCCCGCCACCACGGCGGCCAGGCCACCGATCAGAAAGGCCCCGTCCACCCCGACATTGAACACTCCGGCCCGGAAACAGATCGCCGTGGCGACGGCGGTGAACAAAAGCGGTGTGGCGGCCGACAGGGTGGAGGCAATGCGCCGCTGCGATCCGAAGCCCTCGGTCAGCATCAGCGAGAATGTGTCCAGCGGGTTTTCCCCGATGGCCAGCAACACAATGGCGCTCACCGAAAACGCGACCAGCAGCGGGACGGCGAAGCCAAGCCTCCGGTCGAGCCAGTTGCTCATGCGCCCGCGCCTTCCAGCACCATGAGGCGGCCGATGTCGCGCCGGTCGGCATCCGCGCCCAGCTCTCCGACAAGTCTGCCCCGGGCCATCACCACGATCCTGTCCGACAGCATCTGCAATTCGTCGAGCTCTTCGGACACCAGCAGCACCGCGCCGCCGGCCTCGCGGAAGGTCCGCAGAATGCTGTGGATCGCGGCAATCCCGTTCAGATCCACACCCCGTGTGGGTTGCGAGACAAGCAGAAGCTGCGGCGATCCGGCGATCTCGCGGGCAAAGACCACGCGTTGCTGGTTGCCTCCGGACAGGCTGCCCACCGGGTCGCGCAGCGCGCCGTATTTCACCGAAAGCCGCTGCAACCGGTCAAGCGCCACGCGTTTCAGCGCCCGGCGGTCCAGCCAAAGCCCGTTCGAGATGGGGCGGACCCGGTGCGAACCGGCGATGGCGTTGTCCTCGATCGAGGCGTCAATCGCGAGACCCTCGTGCCGCCGGTCGGCGCTGACATATCCGATCCCGGCGGCCCGGCGGTGTCCGGCGTCCAGGTCGCTCAGGTCCTTGCCCGCCAGCGTCACCCGGCCCGTTGCGGGCCGAAGACCGCAGAGCGATTCCATCAATTCGACCTGACCATTGCCCGCGACCCCGGCAAGGCCGACGATCTCGCCCGCGTGCACGGTCAGCGAGATGTCGTGCAATGGATGAGACTTCTCGACAGCTTCGGCCGAAAGGCCGGTCACGTTCAGAACAACCGCGCCGGGCGTGCCGCGGTTCGCCTCATCGCTGACCGGATTGGCGCCAGCGACGATATGAGACGCGATCTCTGCGCCGTCTGTCGCGTCAATGGCGGCGCTGAAGGCGACCTTGCCCTGGCGGATGACGGTGACCCTGTCGGCCAGGGCGGTGACTTCGCCGATCTTGTGACTGATGAACAGGATCGCAGTGCCATCCGCGCGAATCCGGCGCAGCAGATCGAACAGTTCGGTGACCTGTTGCGGCGCCAGCACCGCGGTGGGCTCGTCCAGGATCAGAATCCGGGTGCCCCGGCGCAACAGCCGGATAATCTCGACGAATTGCTGTATGTGGACCGGGGCGGCGCCCGCGCGGCGGTGCCAGTCGACCTTGATCCCGATGCGCGCGGCCAGGTCCTGCCCATTTGCCTCGGCGGTCTGCCAGTCGATCAGGCCAAAGGCGCCACGGCCCCAGGTCACCGGCTCGTCGCCGAGCACCAGGTTTTCCAGCAGGCTCAGGTCGGGCGCGAGCATGAATTCCTGATGCACCATGCCGATGCCCTCTGCCAGGGCATCCGCCGGCCCGGAAAAGCGCATGTCGCGGTCCATCACCGTCACATGGCCGCTGTCGGGGCGCTCAACACCCTGCAACACCCGCATCAGCGTCGACTTCCCGGCGCCATTCTCGCCCACGATGGCGTGGATCTCTCCCGGACCCACCGACAGCGAGATGCCCTGGTTGGCGTGAACTGACCCGTAGCTTTTCCAGATCTCGGTAGCGCCGAGCGCGATCGTCGTCATGGCATACTCATAGCGACAGGGTTTCGGTGCAGCGGGCCGCAAGATGGCCCGCCGCGACGGGCTGACGGTTCAGCCGGGGGCACAATTCGTTACTTGTAGAAGTCCGGGTAGCCTTGGGAGGAGACGTCCCAGACGTCGATTTCTCCCGCAATGATGGCGGCCTTGGCGGCTTCGACCGCTTCGATGTATTCGGCCGGGATGATGTCTTTGGTGAATTCCATCTCTGTCAGGCCAACGCCATTCTCGGGCAGGCCGAATTTCAGGGTCTCGCCACCGGGAAACGTGTCGGCGGCATAGGCCTTGATCAGTTCCTCGACCGCAACATCGACCCGCTTGACCATCGACGTCAGAACATGGCCGGGCGCGAGGCCGTCCTGGTTCGTATCCACGCCGATGGCGAAATGACCGGCGGCTTCGGCGGCGGCGATGACGCCCAGCCCGGTGCCGCCCGCCACGTGATAGACGATGTCGGCGCCGCTTTCGAACATGGCGTTGGCCATCTGCTCGCCCTTGGTCGGATCGCCAAAGCTCTCGGCATAGCCGACCATCACATCGATATCCGGATTGACCGACTTCGCCCCCTGAATGAACCCGACGACGAACTTGTCGATGCCCGGGCTCTTGACGGCGGGAATCACGCCCAGGATCGCCTCGGGGTTGATCCCCTCGACACCCTCTGTCGTGGTCATCTTGGCGGCCAGTACCCCGGCGAGATAGGACCCCTCATGCTCGCCGAACAGAACCGAGGCAACGTTGGCGCCGGCCCGGACCTGGTTGAAGATGGCCCAGTTGGTGTCCGGGTAGTCGGTGGCCAGCGCCTCCATCGGGCCGCCGTGGGCATATTCGAGACTCAGCACAAGACCGAAACCGGAATCCGCCGCACGGCGCATGATCTCCTCGCCCTGCGCCACCACGTCGTTGGATTCGATCGCGCGCCCCTCGAGACCGGTGTCCGCGATCCCGGCCTCGAAGCCGACATTGGCGGTGTCGTTCCATGAGCCGTCGCCAAGTCCACCCTGCGCGACAAGCATGGCGATGGGCGCATCGGCGGCAAAACCGGGAACCGTGAAAAGGGACAGCGCGGCCCCTGCTAGAAGCGTCTTGAACGTCATGTCAGGTCTCCTGTTGGTTCTTGTTGGTGTTGTTGGGCACAATGCGAAGACGGTGCGGCACCTCATGTGCCGTGCCCCGCACCAATTCCAGATCATAGCTGTAGTAATCGGCGCGATAGACCGCTTCGGCGGCCTCGATCAGCTGCCCCTGTGGGTCATAGCTTTGACGGATGACCACCATCATCGCCGAGGGGCGCGGTATCTTGAGCATGTCAGCCTCCTCCGCCGTCACGAGCCGCGCCGAGACATGCTCTGCCCCGCGGCCGATCGCGATGCCAGCGTCCTCAAAGGCGGCATAGAGCGAGGCTTCGCCCTTCAGGAGCAGGCCCAGATTCTCCGAGGACAACCGCTCGAGCACCCGCTCGGGGATGAACGAGCGGTGGATCGTCGCGGCGATGCCGTCCACAAGCCGCAAGCGGACCAGCAGCATGGATGCCTCGTGAACCCCGTAGGCGCGGGCGGCATTGGTATCGGCACGCGAATAGGACAGAACCTTCTGGGTCGCAGTCCGCCCCTGCGCCTGCACCGTTTCGGAAAAGGACATCAGCCGCGACGACCGCCGGTGCAAGGCGGGCAGGGCTACAAAACTGCCCGCCCCCTGCCGCTTGATCACGATTCCTTCCGCGACCAGCGTGGCGATGGCCTTGACCACCGTGCCCCGGCTCATGCCGAATTGTTTTGCCAGCTTGGCTTCCGTCGGAAGCTTCCCGCCCGGCGGATAGTCCCCACTAACGACAGCCTCGCGCAGCGCCTCGGCGAGGACGCGGTACAGCGGCTGTGTGGCGGCAGGCTCCGAATTCTCCATACCCGAATTTTTGAACTGAAAATTTGATTAGTCAAGTTGGCAGGCCGATATAGTTGACTGATCGTTGTCCCCAACGGCTTTGGCCTGAACCGGTGTTCAGTCCGCACTGTGGGCGCCGAACGGGTCTTCTGGGCCGCGTCCGCCGCCAGGTCTTTGTCAGGTCTTTGTCAGGTCTTTGTCAGGTCTTTGCCAGGTCGCGCGCCGGAAGCCTCTGTCCAGACGCCACGTCCCCGCGGCAGTACAGCGGCGCAAAGATCATGGCCGCCGGCCGCGGGGCAGGGCTGCTTTGCCGCCGCAGTCTGGCCGCATTTGTTGGCGCGCAACGGCTGGGGGCGTCTGTGCCATCGCCTTGATCCGCCGTTCAACGCCCGCCCGGTCCGCCCCCCGAAACGAGTTGCGGTCGCCGGTGGTGTCACAGCGGACGGCCCCACAGGCTTTTGGGATCGGGACGCCGCAACCGACGCGCATTCCCTTGACGTTCGATTCTTTGGTGCGAGTCCGCGCCACACCCAGACAGGGAAGTCCAGGGGAAAGCTCCAGTTCTTTGAAAAGACAGGGTATCTGATTTACATAGCATCAACCCGAAGGCGGTATCGGTTCTGCCGATGTCTGTCTTCTGGAGTTTTCTATGTCGCTCGTAATGCGTATCTATCTTGGAATGGGCGCGATGGTTGCGCTGCTGCTGCTTGTCGGCGGTTTTGCGGCCTTCCAGACCAATAGCCTGTCGAGTACCTTCGTCGAATATCGGACAACCGCCAAGGAAAGCCTGCTGGCGTCGGACATTATGGAGGATGTGTTTGAGGCCCGGGTTGCCGTGTACGATTATCGCCTGGACAAGAAACAGGCCAGCCTCGATCTGCTTCACTCGAATATCGCTGAAGTTGACGAGGCCTTCGCAGAATTCTCTCAGATGGTCGGCAGGTATACAGGTCATGACGGCCTGCTTGAAGTCGCCACGATGCTAGAGGAATACGCAACCTCCATGGATCGTGCCGCCGAGCTTCAGAACCGTCGCGACATGTTGGTGGACACCGCGACGGATACCGTGCTGAAAGCGCTTGACCAATTGTCAGAGGTCATGATGACGGCTTTGCAGGACAATGACCCGGTCGCGAGTTCCGCAGCGGGGCTGGCGGTCAAGCACCTGCTCCTTGGCAGACTCTTTATGGAAAAGTTCCTGGTGTCGAATGACCCCAAGGACAGCGCGCGCGGACGCCGAGATCGAGACCGCGCGCCAGGGTCTGACCAACCTGTTGGCAGAGTTGCAAAACCCAAGGCGGCGGGAACTGACCCAGGAGTCGATGGCGGATCTGGATGCCTTCGACGCCGCCACCTTGGAAGTGGCAGAGGTGATTCTCGCGCGGAATGCATTCTATGACCGGATTGACGTGATCGGGCCCGACGTTCTGCTGCGTGTCGAAGGGGCGGTGGATGCCGTGGTATCGCGGCAGAACACGCTTGGTCCGGCGGGCGCCGCAAAGGCGCGGAATGCGATCATGATCGTGGCCGGGTTTGTCGCCGTTGGCGTGATTTCCGGCCTCGTCCTGGCCTATTTCACCGGGCACAGCGTCTCTGTTCCGCTTCGGAGCGTGACCCAGGGCATGGGCCGGCTGGCCGAAGGCGACCTGGATGTGGAGATTGATCCGCCGAAAGACGATCACGAAATCGGCAAGATGACCAAGGCGATGATCGTGTTCCTGGAAAATGCGCGCAGGGCGCGGGACCTGGACCTGGAGGTCAAGGCAAAGGAGGAGGCGGAACGCGAACGCCAGGCCGCCGAGCAAAAGCGGGAGGCCGAGCGGGAACGGGAAAAACAGACGATGGCGGAGCGCGCGCGGGCGGAAGAGCGTGCCAGCCTTCAGGTGCTGGAGAATTTCCAGAAGGACATGGAACATGTCATGGGCGAAGCGGCGCGCGGGGATTTCACCAACCGCATGCCGGTCGACCTGGAGGACCAGGCGCTTGTCAGCCTGGCCAAGGTGATCAACGCCCTGATGCAAGAGACCGAAAAGAACATCGACGACATCGTGCGCAGCATCGGTGCCCTGTCGAACGGCAATCTGGGCATTCGGATCGAGGGCGAGCGCAGCGGCAGTTTCGACCGCATGAAGAACGACTTCAACGCCGCAGTCTCCAATCTCTCGCTCACGATGGGGGATATCAAGAACAGCGGGGACAGTGTCGCGAACACCTCGGCCCATCTGGAGAAGTCCGCGCAGGAAATGGCCGCGCGGGCGGAACATGCGGCTGCCGCCGTGGAAGAGACTTCGGCCGCGGTCGAAGAAATTTCGGCGCGGATTCGGCAGGTCGTCGAGAATGCCAATGCTGCGAATCAGGCAAACCAGAAGGCCCGCGAAAGCGCCAACCAGACGCGGAAGGTGTCGAACGAAACGGAGCAGGCGATCAACGCGATGACCCAGGCGTCCGAAGAGATCGACCGCGTCGTGAAGGTGATCGAGGATATTGCGTTTCAGATCAACCTGCTGGCGTTGAATGCCGGTGTCGAGGCAGCCCGCGCCGGCGAGGCCGGACAAGGCTTTTCGGTTGTCGCCTCTGAAGTGCGCGCCCTGGCGCAACGATCGCAGGACGCCGTCAAGGAGATCGCCGACGTCATCCAGCGCAACGCCATCAGCGTCGAAACCGGGGTTGAAAAGGTCGCATTGTCCAGAGCGGCGTTGGAGGATATTATCTCCGACGTGGAAATCGCCTCGGAGCAGGTCTCTGGCATTGCGTCGGCGGTGGAAAAGCAATCCGGCAGCATCGATGAAATCAAGGTCGCCGTCGCATCCATCGACAGTGCGGCACAGACCAACGCCGCGTCCCTGCAAGAGATGACGGCGGCCAGTGCATCAATGAACAAGGATGCCATCAAACTGGCCGAGAACCTGCAGCAGTTTCACGGTGTGTCGAACGCCGCCGCTCCGAGCGCGGAGCCGTTGCGCCTGGTCCGCAAGGTGGGGACATAGCGCATGCGCCCCCCCGGAATGAAGCGATCAGCGGGTGCCATCCGGCCCCCCCTTTGTATGGATTCCGGCGGGGCTCGCCACCGGGACGTTGCTCCGGCGAGAGGGGATGCGGCAGGCGCGCTCTGCGGTCTCTGTCGGTGCCTCAGGCCTTGATGGCGACCCGTTGCGCGATCTGGCCGAACAGACTGCCGCCCGCCGGGTGATGCGCCTCCATCGTCACGAGATCGCCGTCGGCGAGGAAGGGCGTAACCCCAACGCCGCTTTCGATCTGCTCAATGGCCCGGCGTTCGGCAATGCAGCTTGAGCCGACAGCGCTGTGGTTCTTGTTGGCCACGGTCCCCGACCCGAGGATGGTGCCCGCCGGCAGATCGCGGGAATAGGCGGCATGGGCGATCAGGTCCCCGAAGCTGAATGTCATCTCCTGACCATTGGCCTGACCAAACAGCGTTCCATCGCGGTGGATGGTCAGGGGCAGGCACACCCGCCCATCGCGCCAGGCATCGCCCAGCTCATCAGGGCTGACGGCAAAGGGCGCGACGCAGCAGGCCGGTTTGCACTGGAGCCAGCCAAACCCGGTGGCCATTTCGATGGGCCCAAGGGCGCGCAGGCTCCAATCGTTGATCAGCACGATCAGGCGGACATGTTGAAGGGCGGCTTCGGCCTTGGTGCCCATCGGGACATTGCCCAGGATCACGCCGAATTCGCCCTCAAAATCAATGCCATCCTCGGCCGAGGGGAAGACAGCCGTTTCCGTCGGAGCCAGAAACCGGTCCGACATGCCCTGATACATCAAAGGCCGCTCTGACAGGCCGGTTGCGGGCATGCCCCAGGCCTGTTGCAGCAGCAGCGCATGGGTTTCAAAGGCAGACCCATCGAGCCACTGAACCGCGCGGGGAAACGGGGCCATCGCGGCGGAGGCTTCAAACGGCTCACCGCTGGCTTCGACCTGCCCGGCCAGTTCGGTCAGTTCCGTTTGCAGCGCCTCCCAAGCGTCCATCGCATCCTGCAGGCATTTGGCGCCGGCCACGGGCAGCACCCTTGTGCCGTCACGGCTGACCACATGCAGGCGTCCGTCACGGGTGCCATCGGCAAGCGTTACGAGTTTCATCTAGACGTCTACTCCGTTCTCGGCGCCGTTCACGAAGACACGCGTTGCTGTCGGCACGGCGGTTGCAACCGTCGCGATGGCCATGCAGGCGTCGCGGCAGACGGCAATCAATCGTTCCAGTTTTTCCGCGGGTTCCGGGCTGTCGATCAGTACATGCGCGCTATAGGCATCGCACGCGCCTTGTCCCTGCTGCCCTTGATCCGGTTCAGGCGGCAGGGTGGCGTATTGGGCGCGGATTTCGACCTTGATCTTGTCGATCTGCATCGGGGCCTTGTGCAGGTAACCCTGGATATGGGTCAAAAGACAAAAGGCAACGCCCATGATCAGATACCCAAGCGGCGAGGGGGCCGCATCATCGCCGCCCATCCCGGTGCCCTCGTCACAAAGCACCTCCCACGAGCTGTAGTCGGGCCTCGGGCTGAGGATCACGCCGCGCTTGGACTGGCCCGGGCCGGGTTCGGCGACCACCTCATAGGCGAAGCGGATCGGCTCGCCCGGCCGGATGACAGGTTTCGGAAAGGGCGGCATCGTCGTCAGCTGTGGCGTTTCACGGGCCCGGCGTACGATGTCACTCATGATGCCTCCCGGATGACGGCCACGGGGCGGCACCAGCCTGCGCTTGCGGCCTTGATGCTGACGGGAAAGCAGATCACTTCGAATCCGGTGCTGGGCAGGGTTTCCAGGTTGGCAAGTTTTTCGATATGGCAATAGCCGCGGTCCATGCCGGCGCGGTGACCTTCCCAGATCAGCGAGGCATCCCCGGTTTCGGCCACCCGTTTGGCGGTGTGGACAAAGGGGGCATCCCAGCTCCAGGCATCGGTGCCGGTGATGCGGACGCCGCGCTCGGTCATGTAATTGGTGGCGGCGCGTCCGACCCCGCAGCCGGTCGCCACATAGTCCGGCGTGCCATAGACGGCCCCGGCGGCGGTGTTGACCAGAACAATATCGCCCTCGGTCAGGTCGTGATCGATGCGGGACAATTCCGCCTCGATATCGGCTGGAGTGGCCACATAGCCATCCTCAAAGGCGCGGAAATCCAGCTTTACGCCACGCCCCCAGCACCATTCCAGCGGCACCTCGTCAATGGTGATCGCCCGCGCGCCGCCATCCATGGTGGAATGGTAGTGATAGGGCGCATCGAGGTGGGTGCCGTTATGGGTCGACAGGGTGACGCTTTCGACGGCCCATCCTTCGCGCCCCGGCAGCTCATCGGCGGTCACACCGGGGAAAAAGCCCAAAAGCTGCTGCGCCGTTTGCTGGTGGTTCATATAGTCGATCTTTGGCCCCAATCCCGGGGGATCCGCATAGACGGTGTTTTCCAGGGGGCGCGCGAGGTCGATCAGTTTCATGGGGTGTTCCTTCAGCGGCCCAAAAGGCCTGTCGCAATGGGAGGGTAAAAGATCACAAGCGCGAGGCAGAGCACCATCATCAGCGCAAAGGGGGCGGCGCCGATAAAGATGTCCTTGAGGCTGATCGTGGGATCATCGAGCGTGGCTTTGATCACATAGACCGAGATGCCAAAGGGCGGTGTCAAAAGCCCGATTTCGACCGCGATCACGGTGATGATGCCGAACCAGACCAGATCCACGTTGAATGCCGTGACCACGGGCAGCATCAGCGGCACCAGGATCAGCATGATCGACCCGCTGTCGAGGATCATCCCCAGAAGGATCACCACCAGGCAATAGAGCAGCAGAATGCTCAACAGCGACAGGTCCGCGGTGGCAACGAAAGTGCCAAAGCCGGCGGGCAGACCAGAGAAGGCCAGCATGCGCGAATACATCTGTGCGGCGATCAACAAAAAACAGATCGCGGCGGTGATCATGCCGGTTTCAACCAGCACACGCCACAGGGCGACCAGGGACAGGCGCCGCTTGACGACGCCGATCACAAAGGCCCCGGCCGTGCCGATGGCGCCTGCCTCGACCGGGGTAAAGAAACCGGCATAGATGCCGCCCAGCACAAGGGTGATCAGCAGCGCGATGGGCAGCCCCTTGGTCAGCAGATCGCCCGCGCTCAGTTCGTCGCCGTCCGCGCTGAGGTTGCGGCCGACAAATCCGGGCGCATAGATCGCCATGAGCACGGTGCCAAGGCTGAAAAGAACCGCAAGCACCAGCCCGGGGCCAAGGCCCGCAAGGAACAGGTCGCCAATCGATTGCTCGGTCAACAGACCATACAGGATCAGCAACAGGCTTGGTGGGATCAGCATGCCAAGCACGGAACTGCCCGCGACCACACCGACGGAGAACCGGGTCTCGTAGCCGTGGCGGCGCAGCTCGGGCACCGCGATCTTGGTAAAGACGGCGGCAGAGGCGATAGAGATCCCGGTGATCGCGGCAAAGATGGTATTGGCGGCGATGGTGCCCACGCCAAGCCCGCCCTTGATCCGTTTGAACATGGCATTTGCCACATCGAAGGCATCGCGCCCCATGCCGCTTTCCGACACGATAAGGCCCATCAGGACAAAGACCGGAACCACGCCGAAGAAGTAGCTTGAAATGGCGTCGTTTGCCGCCAGTCCAAGCATTTTGGCGGCCAGCAGGGCATTGCCCTTGATCGCCCAGACCCCGACGAACGAACACAGGATCAAAGCGATCGGGATATACAGCCCGGCAATGGCCAGCCCGCCCATGGCGGCAAGGCTGACCAGGCCAATGTCAAAGGGGGTCACGGTTTGTCTCCGGCAAAACGGCGCTGAATGCGGGCCAGGAACTGCAAGAGCAAAAGCAGCGCTCCGGCAAAGATGGCCAGTTTGACCGGCCAGGTCGGGAAGGTGAAATTCCCGACCGAGCCGACAAAATCCCCCCGTTCGATCGAGCGGGTCAGGATTGGCCAATGGGCATAAAGGATCGTGCCCACAACCAGCGCGCCCAGCATCTCGAACAGGGTTTCCATCGCCTTGGCCAGCAGGGGTCTGCGCCCATGCAGCACATTGATCAGGCCATCCGACCGGGTCATGCGTCCGGCCTTGAAGGCCTGGGGAACCTGCAGGAACACAATCGCGACGATGGACAGAGAGACCATCTCTGGCACACCCGAAAGAGGCGCCCCGATGGTCTCACGGCCAATCACATCGACGCAGATGATCAACACGAGGCCGACAATCAGCATCGTGCCCAGGATATTGGCGCCCTGCGTTGCCCAATCGAGCAGACGCAGGGTCCGGGAGAATGGTCTCATTGGGGGCTACTCTTTGTCCCAATCCCGCAACGGGGTGGCCCCGGCGGCGCGCATCGTGTCCATGTAGAGCGTCATGATGTCGGTGCCGCCCTTGCCCTGGGCGTCAAGACCCGCGGCCCATTCGGCAGCGGCATTGTTCATGCCAGCGGCCCAGGCGGCGCGCATCTCGTCCGACGCGGCGGTGACGGTGGCGCCGGCCTCCTGCATCTTGGCGTAGGCGAGCGCAACGAAGCCTTCGAGGTCCGAAAGGTACCACTCCATCGCGTCGTCGGCAGCGTCGCTGAAGGCGGCCTGCACATCGGCGTCCAGCCCGTCCCACCAGTCCTTGTTGGCGCAGATGGCCCCGGCGAACTGGGCGCCAAGCCCGAATTGCGTGATATGGGGGGCGACTTCGAAAAGCTTGCCCGGGAAGGCGGCGGAGGCAAAGACGATCACCCCGTCGTACACGCCGGTTTGCAGCTCGTTGTAGTAGGTGGTCAGGTTGCCCTGCACACCGACAGCGCCGGTTCCCGAAAGCCAATTGATCGCCGGGCCGGGGGCCGCGATCTTGCGCCCGTCCAGATCGGCCAGAGAGGTGACCGGAAAATTGGTCATCAAGAGGTAGTCGTCAATCGCCGTGGGCGCGCCAATATACACAACATTGTTGTCGGTATAGGCCTGTGTCATGCGGGGATCGGACTGGTGCAGCTCGTGAACCACATCCGACACGAGCCTGGCGTCATCGCTGACAAAGGGCGTGTAGTAGGTGACGTTCTGCACAGCCAGTTTGGCGGGATCGAACAGCGAGGAACAGACGCCGAGTTCGGCCAGCCCGGCCTCGACCGCTTCAAGCTCTTCGCCGACACCGGCAATGGATCCACCGAATTGTTCCGAGACCGTCAGGCTGTGGCCAAGCGCTTCAAGCGCCGACTGCGCGCTTGGAATGAAGGCCTCGGGGAATTGTTTGACCCAGCGAAACACCGGCGGATGTCCGGCGGCGATTGTGACGTTGAACGTCTCCGCATATGCGGCAGGGGCGCAGGCCAACAGAGCGGCAGCGCCGACGGCAAATCTAAACATTTCTTCCTCCCTTTGCGGGCATGCTTGTACCTTGCCCGCCTGCCCGAAGCCTAAGACGCAACGAGCAATCTGCAAAATCCATATTTGATGTGACTGCCATTAATCGTATCAATGGGCATGCATCTGGAAAACCTGGACCTCAACCTGCTTGTTGCGATTGATGCGCTTTTGCGCCGACGCAGCGTGACAGCCGCGGCGGCAGAACTGCACATCACGCAATCCGCCATGAGCAGTGCGCTCAAACGGGCCCGGCTGCATTTTGAGGATGAACTGTTCTACTACGACGGTCAGCGCATGGTGCCGACGTCTTTTGGCGCCGAGCTGGAGGCGCGCATCCCGGATTTGGTTGCCCTGTTGCGGTCTTTGTCGCGCATGCGGCCTGCCAATGAGCTTGCGACCCTCAACCGTCATTTCACGGTTATCGCGTCGGATTATGTGGCCGCGGTTTACATTTCCGCGCTGACCAAGCGGCTGGCGACCGTCGCCCCGCGCGTGTCCCTTTCGATTGTGCCTTTCACGCAAGAGGCGATTCGGCAGTTTCAGCGGGGCGTGCTGGATTTCCTGATCGGTCCGGACTTTGCCCTGACCCCTCAGTACAATGCGGAACCCCTGTTCCGGGACCGGTTCAAATGCGTGTTGTGGAAGGACAATCCGGTCCTTGCCAAGGGGTTTGGCTCGGATGATTTCTTTGGCTCCCCGATGGTCGTCACGAACTTCTTCCTGGAAAACGGCAAGAGTCACTTTGAGCGCTGGCTGGAGGATCAGGCGCAGGAAATCCGGGTGGCCGCCTCTCTGCCCAGTTTCCTGGTGTTGCCCCATTATGTGGCGGGAACCACCAATATCGCGACCGTCCACGAAAGGCTGGTGCCGCATTTCAGAGGGTTTGCCGAGCTGGCCTTTGTCGACCCGCCCGTTGAAGTGCCGCCGATTCAGGAGAATTTGGTGACGGCGGAGAAACATGTACATGACACCGATGCAAAACTGCTGGCGGCGGTGATGCGGACGGTGGGCAGGGAAATCTGAGCCCATCGCGGCTTGCCCGGGGTGTTCTTGCCAGCGCGTCGCGGGTCGGGCCTCGTTCGGGCGGCCAACTCACCCGTGGTTTCGGCCTGGCCGCATTGGGGGACGTCCACCTTCGCCAGCGGATTTGATATCCGTATCTCGCCGAACAGCAAAACGATTGTGCCATGGCGGGACACCCCCGTGTCACCCGTTCCGAAAGCCGGAGGAGCGTCGCGAGCTTGGGCAATGCGAAGAACCGGCAATGCGTCTTGTGTTGGGCTAGCTTGACGCGCCGGGCATAAGCTTGGGTTCGATTTCTATCAAAGAGCGGTCTTTTGATCGCAGATCGCCGTTCAATAGTGTTTCAATCATTTCACCTGTTTTCTGGCCGATCAGATCCGCCCAGACGTTGACGGTCGTAAGCCGGGGGCTTGCAATCTGCGCGATCTCAAAGGCGCCAAAGCCCGTGACCGCAAGATCATCCGGCACAGAGAGCCCAAGGCGCTGCAATGCCATCATGGCGCCGAACGCGACCGGGTCCGATACACAGATCAGCGCCTCAAGACCGCGCAAATGATCCGCGTTGCGGAAGATGACTTCGGCGCCGGCCGACATCGAAACCGGCGCGATCCCCGCGTCCAGCAGCAACACGTCGGGCAAGCCGTGCGCGCGGGCGGCGTCCAGAACGCCATTGCGGCGCTCTGCTCCGCGTTTGTCGGTGTCTTCGCTTGCGCCAACAAAGCCCAGCGTTCGACGCCCCGTGGCAACCAGATGATCGACAATCAGCCGCATCGCAGTCGCGTTGGAAAACCCGACGACATGACCGATCGGGCCTGGTGGCAGGTCCCAGATTTCAATTGCGGGAACATCCATGGCCGACAGCATCCGGCGCGTGGCCTCTGTGTGATGCCCGCCGGTCAGCACGATGGCTTCGGGACGGCGGGCAAGAAGCTGACGCACGTGGCGCTCTTCCTGGTCGACGCTGTAGTTGGTGATCCCAAGCAAAAGCTGCAGTTCGGTGCCGGACAGCGCTTTGGTCAGGGCGCGGTGGGTTGAGGCGAAGTTTGCGTTGTTGATCGACGGCAAGGTAATGGCCAGAAACCCGCTGCGCCCGGCCCGGAAGGTTTGGGCCGTGGCGTCATAGACATAGCCGAGCCGGTCCGCCGCTTTGCGGACCTGGGCGCGTGTCTGCGCATTCACCGACGTATCTTGCTTGAACGCCCGGGACACTGTCATGGGCGACACGCCTGCCTCTCTGGCAACGTCCCGCATCGTGACCTTTGTGCCCATACTGCCCGGTTCCTAGCGTTTGTATTCGGTCAATTCCGTGATGTGGTGATGAATACGGCCTTCGAAGAATTCTGCAACGATCTCACCGGTGACCTCTTTCGATCGGTAGCGGGCCGGGGATTCGAGCGCGGCTTCCATCGTCGTTCGGTCGGGATAGGTGATTGCCAGAATCAGGGGAAATCCGGGGCCCCCTCGTCGCGGTCTTCCGAGAACATGACGCGCACATCCGTGTTGCCGGTGTACTGCCTCCAAAGCGGCGCAAGGCGGTCGGTCACAGCCGCGCGAAAGGCCGGGGTCTGGCCGGGTTTGACGGTTCCCTCGAACAGGGCAAATCGGGTGATCATTGGGGTCTGTCCTTTGTGGGGCCGGTGAAGAATTCCATCACCGCGGCCTGGTCTTCGCCACCCAATCCGGCGGCGGTCAGCATGCGGTGAATCTCGGCGCACAAGGCGGTCATGGGCATCGACGTTCCCGTCTGGCGCGACAGGTCGGCGGCCATGTTCAGGTCCTTGACCATGTTGTCGATCCGGCCTGTGCGGCGATAATCCCTGGCCGCCATGCGCGGCATGTATTCCTGCAACAACGCGCTATCGGCCCGCCCGCCTTGCAGCGCGATGGGGATCTTCCGGGCATCGACCCCGGCATCCTGCGCCAACTTTGTGGCCTCTGCCACCGCGAGGAATCCCAGACCGCAGAGCACCTGGTTGATGATCTTCGTGGCCTGCCCGGCGCCCGGCCCGCCCATATGGGTCATGTTGGTGGCGACGTCCCTGAGAACCTCCTGCGCGCGCGCCACATCTGCGGCATCGCCGCCCATCATAAGGGTCAACTGGCCGCCCAGGGCTTTGGGGGCACCGCCGGACAGCGGGGCGTCGACCCAGGCCAGGCCCTGCTCCTGCGCCAGTCTGGCGAAGTCGCGCGTCGCCTCGGGCTCGATCGAGGACATGTCGATGATCAATGTCCCCGGTGCCGCGCCATCGCTGATCCCGTTCTCTCCAAAGGCGGCAAGGCCGACGATTCTAGAGGCGTTCAGGCTGGTGATCACGGCGCGCGCCCCGCGCGATGCGTCGGCGGGGCTGCCCGCGGCAATGGCGCCCTTGTCGGCCAAAGCGGCGACCTTTTCGGGATCGAGGTCGAAGACCGTCAGGCGGTGTCCGGTGTCCAGCAGGCGCGCGCCGATGGCGCCCCCCATGGCACCGGCGCCAATCAGGGCGATGGTCCCGCTCATATCATGGTCTCCCTCACATAGCGTTCTGTCTGCCAGACGACCTCGACAAAGGGCTGGGCAAAGTTGATGCGCGCCCCTGGCTCGCCGGCGACAAGCGCGAACCCGATCCCCTGGGAGGATCCGCTGATCAGGGCCCGTTCTCCGTCACGCGCAAACAGGTATCGGTGCGGCACGATCTGTCCTCCTTGAGCGGATGGGGCGGGGGGGCGCAGCCTCTTGCCTGCGTGAATTGTTACCGATATCATGTTACCGGTATCATAGGTTGTCAACCGGGAATCCCTCCGATGTCAGAACCCGTTGTAATCTGGGGCGGCGCAGACGGCAGGATCATCACTTTCTCGGGCGCGGCCAGCATCGACGAGGAAGCCTTGATTGCGGCACCATCGAGATGTGGCGGGCTATGGGTCAGCCTCGGTTCTGAGGCTCTGCGCCAAACGCCGCCAAGGCGGTCCCGGCCACTGCAAAGTCCAGGTCCGGGCTGCCAGAGCCAACGCCGATGCCGCCGACCAGAGCGCCTGCGATCCGGATCGGAAGCCCGCCGCGCAACCCGGTGACCTGCCCTTGAGTGGCCGCCGCGATGTTGGGGCGGACGGCTTCGGGGATCGCATCGGGCGGCGCGCCAATGCTGCCCGATGTCCGCGCCTTGGCGCGCGCGCTGAGCCGCGACAGGTATTGGGCGCCGGTCATGCGGCACGCGCCCAATGTCTCGCCGCTGGCGTCAACGATCACGATGCATTGCGGTTGCCCGATCTGGTCGGCATAGGCCACGGCGGCGCGCAGCATTTCGAAGACAGCGGCATTTGTTAAGCCGTTTGTCTGCATCAGATACTCTGTCATTCTCACTACCATCGCCCAGAGGGTATGGTACCGACACCAAAACGCTTTGACACGAAAAAGGACACAGCATGGCGGATGCAGACATCGGATTGGTCGGGCTTGGCACAATGGGGGCCATGCTGTCGCTGAACATCGCTGACAACGGGTTTCGGGTGGCTGTGTTCAACCGCACCACCGCGCGCACGTCGGAGTTCCTCTCAAGCGCCGGTCCGCTGGCGGGCAACCTGATAGGCTGCGACACGCCGGAGGCCCTGGTTGCCGCGCTTGCCCGGCCGCGCAGTATCATCCTCATGGTGCCTGCCGGGCAGCCCGTGGATGATCAGATCGCCGCGTTGCGTCCTTTGCTGGAGGATGACGACATGATCATTGACGCGGGCAATGCCAATTTCCACGACACCCAGCGCCGCGCGGCTCAGGCGGCGGCGGCGGGCGTGCCCTATCTTGGCATCGGCGTGTCCGGCGGGGCCGAGGGTGCGCGCTTTGGTCCCGCCATCATGGGGGGTGGCCCGCGCGACGGCTGGGACCGGGTGGCGCATATCCTGAAAGCCATTGCCGCGAAATATGACGACCAGCCCTGCGCCACCTGGATGGGCGAGGGCGGCGCCGGACATTTCGTAAAGACCGTGCACAACGGCATCGAATACGCGGATATGCAACTGATCGCCGAAACCTACGGGGTGATGCGCGACGGGATGGGGATGGACGCCCCAAGGTGCGGCACCGTCTTTGACCGTTGGAACACGGGTCTGTTGCAAAGCTATCTGATCGAGATTTCCGGCAAGGTCGCCGCCGCCACCGACCCGGACAGCGGCGGGCCGATGCTGGATGTGATCCGCGACAGCGCGGGCCAGAAAGGCACCGGGCGCTGGACCGCGATCGAGGCGCAGATGCTGGGCGCGCCCGTCCCCGTGATCGAGGCCGCGGTGGCGGCGCGCAATCTGTCGGCGACGCTGGACCTGCGCGCCACGGGACAAGCGCTGTTCCCGCGCGATGACCGCCGCCTGCCCGAAGGCACCCTGGCCGAAGAGGATCTGGAAGCGGCACTGATCGCCGGCAAGATCCTGTGTTACGCGCAAGGGTTCGACCTGCTGGCACGGGCGGCCAAAGACAACGGCTGGGACCTGCCGATGCCCGCCATCGCCGAAGTCTGGCGCGAGGGCTGCATCATCCGCTCGGCGATGCTGAACGACATGGCCGCTGCGTTGCAGGACCGCCCCGCGAACCTGATCTTCGCGCCCTATTTTGCTGGTCTGATCCGCGACCACATGCCCGCCCTGCGCCGCACCGTCATTGCCGCCCAGACCGCAGGCCTGCCCGTGCCTGCCATGGCCTCGGCCCTATCCTATTTCGACACGCTCACCCAGGCGCGCGGCACGGCGAACATGGTGCAGGGCCAACGCGACTATTTCGGCGCGCACGGCTTCGAAAGACTGGACCGCGACGGAACGGATTTTCACGGCCCATGGCTGAACCAGCATCTGGGGGGATAACGGGGCGCGGCGTGCATCATGTGGCTTGGTTTGGTCGCTTGGCGGGACTTAGCTGCCGTTCATCTTTCAAGTCACACGCTCAAAAAGGTAGGCAAAGGCTGGACGTGTATAGGCGACCCCTCGGTTGGTTGAGAACAACAACTCTCGTGTGACCTCCACGGCCTTCTTGGGTTGCAAATAGTCGGCCAAGTTGGCCTGTAAAACGCGGTAATCTCCTGACTGCGATATAACAACGCCAGCCAGTTGGTAACGCGCGTCGAGGGACGCAAGGGCTGCGTCACCATGGCTTGGATTTACAAGTAGATGGCCGCCCAATTTGAGAAACTTGGTGCAGTATTCCGAAATGAACCCCGCATAGAGTGAAATCAGCAGATCAAAGGATTGTTCAGGTAAAGAGAGTCTTGCGTAGTCGGAATGAATGAATGAGAACTGGACATTAGGCGCAGCAGTATCCTTTGCTTGGACAAGTTCCTTAACGCCAACTTCGTCTTCAAAAAAGCGTTTGGCGCGCCGATCCATGTCGACGTAGGTGACATTTGGAAAGATAAACGACGGTGCGACATCCACGTAGCTACCGGCATAGAGAACGGTTTTCGGCACAATGACCTTTCCGACAGCGCGAAAGAGCCGAAATCTGTCGTCGGGATGTTGGTTTTGCTTGTCCCAAAGCTTCTGGGTAACTTCCTGCAAAATAGGCTCCATTTCGTGCTGGTCAGGATTGAAGCATGACACAGGATCGACTGGCGATACAGACCACCTTGGGGCAGTTTGACATTGTAGCTTTGGGCTCGAAACAGACTTTCGCGAAGCCCCCCTAAACCGGCGACACGCCGTTCACGTTCAGGAATACGGAATACAGCGAGGTGGTGCCGCAGATGAACAGCCGGTTCAGCTTGGGCCCGCCAAAGCACACGTTGGCCACCATTTCCGGGATCAGCACCTTGCCGATCAGCCGCCCGTCCGGCGCGTAGCAATGCACGCCATCGGCGGCAGAGCTCCAGATCCGTCCGTCGCGGTCCAGCCGGAAGCCATCGAACAGCCCGTTGGTGCACTCGGCAAACACCTCGCCGCCCGACAGCGTGCCATCGGCGTTCACGGTATGGCGGCGGATGTGTTTCGGGCCGTTCTCGTGATGCGTGGCGCCGGTATCCGCGATGTAAAGCAAGCTTTCGTCCGGCGAGAAGGCCAACCCATTCGGCTTGAGGTAATCCGTGGCCACCCTGGTGATCGTGCCATCCGGCGCAACGCGGTAGACATAACAGCCGTCTTGCTCCATCTCGGCGCGGTCGCCCTCGTAATCCATCAAGATCCCGTAGCTGGGATCGGTGAACCAGACCGAGCCATCGGATTTCACCACCACGTCATTGGGCGAATTCAGCCGCTTGCTGTCGTATCTGTCCGCCACGACCGACACGCTCCCGTCATGCTCGGTCCGGGTCACACGGCGGGTCAGATGTTCGCAGGACACCAGCCGCCCTTGCCGGTCCACCGTATGCCCGTTGCTGTTGTTCGACGGCTGACGAAACACCGACACAGCGCCCTCGGTCTCGTCCCATCGCAGGATCCGGTTGTTGGGAATGTCCGACCACAGCAGATAGCGACCGGCGGCGAACCAGACCGGCCCTTCTGACCAGCGCGCGCCGGTCCACAGCCGTTCCACCCGCGCGTGGCCAATGAAGCAGGCCTCGAACGCGGGATCGATCACGTCAAAGCCGGTGCCCTCAATCATTCCGAACATCTGCGTCTCCTTTGGTGTAGCGGCTCACGCCCCAGCCGATGGGCGCGCGCTGGTTGCCCGGATGGGACGGGTCCGGCCCCCAGATGGCCTGATAGGTGTCAATGGCCCGACCCTTTGCTTGCAGCCAAAAAGCCACGCACAGCAGGACGCTCCACCAGATCCCCAGGGTCAACCACATCCACACCGGCGCATTCGCCCGCCACAGGCCCAGAAGTATCACCACAACCGACAGGCCGAGCGCAAGATAGCCCAAAAGCTTGTGGCACCATTCGAACATCACGCGCCAGGGGGTCATGTCATAATGATCGCCGCGCGGGCTGCCGTCGCGGGCGGGTGCGGTCGGGCCGCCCTTGGTGCCACGGAACACGCCAAACCCCACCTGCACGGCCATCAGCGCCAGCAGAACGTATCCCAGCGCGCCATGCAGGCCGCCGCCCTTGGACGCCGCAAGGATCAGACCCAGCCCGAACAGGCTGAGCAACACGACGATGCCTTGCCCCATCCAATGGCCGCGCCACCAAAGCTGGGTGTCCAGCTCGCGCGGCCAGTCCTGCCCGGGCAAGACCTTGAAATACCGCGCGATCACGACCGCCAGCGGCGCCAATACGCCCCAGGCCAGCGTCATCGAGCGGGCGTGCCAGCTGACGGCAAAGCCTACCTCATGCGCGCGCGCCAGGTCGATGGGGGCGAGCAGCCAATCCATTAGCCCTTAACCGCCCCAGCCGTCATGCCGGTGATGATCTGGCGGCTTGCCAGCAGGGTGAAGATGATCGGCGGAATGGCCAGCAGCATGCCGGTGGCCATGATAACCCCCCATTCCACGTTGAATTCCGACATGTTGTTCACGATCAGGATCGGCACCGTCTTGGTGTTGCGGTCCGACAGGGCCGAGGCCAAAAGGTATTCGTTCCAGGCGATGCGGAAGGTAAAGATCGCCGCTGCCGCCAACCCCGGCTTGATCAATGGCAGCACCACCAGGAAGAAAACCTGAAACGGACCGGCGCCATCGACCCGCGCCGCCTCTTCCAGCGAGCGGGGGACCTGTACGATAAAGCTTTGCAGGATCCAGATCACGAAAGGCAGGTTCATCGCCACGTAGATAAGGATGATCCCGGAATGCGTGCCCGCCAGGCAGACATCGCCGCGCCCGCCAAAGGTGTCGCGGATCAGCCCGCCGATCAGCCCCTCTTTGTCGATGCAGAACTCGTTGTTCCACAGCCCGAACACCGGCACCAGCAGCACCGCAGGCGGCACCATGCGCACCATCAGCGTGGTAAGCGACACCGTATCGCGCCCCATGAACCGGAACCGCACCAGCGCATAGGCCGCCATGCAGCCAATCACCAGCGTCAGCATGGTCGAGATCAGCGCGATGATCAGCGAGTTGATGAAGGCCCCGCCAAACTTCAGTGAACAAAAGTCGATATGCTCGGGTTCGTACCACAGCACGTCGCACAGCGCGGTTTCGTAGTTCTGGATCGTCGGCAGGAAGATCAGCCCAGAGGTGCCCGAAATGATATCCACGTCCAGCTTGAAGCTGTTGACGAACATCAAGATCACCGGGCCGACCGACATGAACACCAAAAGCGCGATGACCGCGAAGAAGGCCGGGTTGGATTTGGAGTTAGCAGCGCTCATTGATCATCCTCCGAAGCGGCGCGCACGCGGGCGGCGCGGGCCTCTTGCCAGCGGGTAAAGGCGAACATGCCCATCGTCAGCAGCAAGAGCAGGATCAGCAGGTAGTTCGACATGGCGGCGGCCACGCCCAGTTCGCGGAATTCGGTTGCGGTGCGCGAGATGCGCAACGCGAGGATCTCTGTCGACAGGCCCGGCCCGCCTTCGGTCAGGACAAGGATCACCTCCAGCACCTTGAAGGCGTCGATCAGGCGCAGCAGCGCGGTCACGATCAGCACCGGCATCATCAGTGGCAGCTTGATGTAGATGATCTGCTGCCATGCGGTCGCGCCATCAATCCGGGCGGCCTCCAGCGCGGACCGCGGCAAGGATTGCAGCGCCGCCAGCGCCAGAATGAAGATGAACGGGGTCCATTGCCAGATGTCGGCAATGATCACAGAGGTCAGCGCGTGCTGGCCCAGCCAATCGACCTTGGGCAGGCCCAGGCTGTCGAGCAGGCGGTTAAAGGTGCCCACCGTAGGGTGGTACATATAGCGCCACATCAAGCCCACAACGACGGGGGCGATCATCATCGGCAGGATAAACATCGTGCGCAGCACCGACATGCCGCGAATGTCCCGGTCCAGAAGCAGCGCCAGTCCGACGCCAAGCACCATTTCGATGGTCACACAGAAGAACGCGAAGCTCAGCGTCACGCCAAGGCTCTCGCGGAAATTCGGGTCGTTCCACAGGGTGATGTAGTTCTTTAGCCCGACGAACTCGGCCTCGCCGATGGTCTGGCTGGGATCCCAGGCGCGGAAGCTGCCCCAGATCATGTAGCCCAGCGGATAGATCAGCGCGATTGCCATGATCACCGCCGCCGGGGCAAGGAACATCCAAGGGGTCAAGCGGTTGGCCCGTGCAAGCGACATCTTACGGCTCCGGTCGGTGTGGCGGGGAGTTGGGTGCAGCCTGCCTTCGCGCGGCAGGGTGAGATAGCCGGGGCAGCGACGTCGCCGCCGCCCCGACCGGGAGGATTACTGCCAGGTGTAGTATCCGGCCTCTTCCATCACGCCCTTGGTGCGCTCGGCGACACCGTCCAGAGCTTCCTGGATGTCCAGACCTTCGGTCAGGACCTTGGACAGGGTGGTGCCCAGATCGGCGTTGATCTTGCCCCAGACGGGGATGATCGGGCGCCAGTCCGGGTCGGCATATTTCAGCGCCTCACCAAAGGTGGCCATATGCGGGAACTTGGCGTTCACCTCTGGGTCGGCATGGGTCGAGAACCGCGACGGGTTGCCACCGGCCAGCGCCGTCAGCTTGTCGCCGTGCTTGGAGGTCAGCCACTGCATCAGCAGGAAGGCGGCTTCCTTGTGTTCAGCATTGGCCGGGATGCCGATGCCAAAGCCACCGGTCTGACTGCCGCGGCGCATGCCCATCGGGTGCAGCGCCCAGCCGACCTTGCCCACAACCTGGCTGCGGTCCGGGTCGTCGATCTGACCGGCCACAACGGTGGTGTCGAGGAACATCGCCGTATCACCGTTCAGGAACGCGCCCAGGGCTTCGCCAAAGCCAAAGTTCGTTGCGCCTTCTGGACCGCAATCCACGATCGTCTTCAGGGCTTCGGCCGCGGCAACGCCTTCGGCGCTGTTCATGGTCGGGTTCCAGTTGTCGTCAAAGATGCGGCCGCCCAGCGGGGCAAGGTGCAGCAAGAACGCGTGGCTGGCGTGGTGACCAGAGGCCGCGCGCGAGGCGACGCCGCCCATGCCCGGTTCCAGTTCGGGGATCTTGCAGGCCAGGTCCAGCATCTCTTCGTAGGTCTCGGGTACGTCGAGCCCGTGCTTCTCGAAGATGTCCTTGCGGTAGCCCAGGATCGAAGTCTCAGAGCCGAACGGAATGCCGAAAAGCGATCCGGTCTTGCCTTCCAGATAGCCCTTGGTGCCGCCGGCAAAGCCGATGTTGTAGACATAACCGTCAATCAGATCGTCCGCGTCGTAGTTCGGATCGGCCAGCTTGGGGTTCATGAAATACTTGGCCAGGTTTTCCAGCTGGTCGGCATAGACATAGTCCGCCTTGGAAAACACAACATAGGCGATCAGGTCGTATTCGCCTTCGTCCTGCGCCAGTTCAAGAGTCTGACGCTCGCGCATTTTCAGATAGGGCAGCTGGTCGACTTCGACTTCGATGCCGGTTTCCTTGGTGAACTCGGGCAGAACCCGCAACACGGCGTTGTAATGCGGGTGTGCCGGGAAATTCACGATCAGCGTCGTACCCTCGTATTCGGCGTAGGGGTTGGCGAATGCAGCCCCCGCCATCAGCGATGCCACAGCCGTGGCCTTGAGTGTTCTATGCATGGTATCCTCCCTTTGCGTCTTAAAGCGCGACGTCCGTGTCGCGGTCGAACAGGTGCACCCGATCCGGATTCACCGCGAATGTCAGCGTTTCGCCCAAGGCCATCGGCGTTTCGGAATTGACCTCGACCGTGACCCTTTCCGCGCCGCATCTGCACAGAAGAACCGACTGGGCGCCGACATATTCAGAGACCTCCACATTCAGCGTCAGCGCATGGTCCGCGCTTGCCCGGGGGTCAAACCTCAGATCCGAGGGGCGCAGGCCCAAAAACACGCCCCGTTTGCTTTGCGCGCGGGCCCTTGCGGCCTTTTGCTCTGACAGGCGCAGCGAAAACCCGGCGCCGCTGACGAACAGGCCGGTTTCCTGTTCGACCAACTCTCCGGACAGGAAGTTCATCGGCGGCATACCAATGAACCCGGCCACGAACTTGTTGACCGGGCGTTTGAACAGCTCTTCCGGCGTGCCTTGCTGCTGGATGTAGCCGCCATGCATGACGACGATACGGTCCGCCAAAGTCATGGCTTCGATCTGGTCATGGGTGACGTAGATCATGTTCTTCTCGACCTTCTGGCTCATCAGCGCCAGCTCGGCCCGCATCTGCCCGCGCAGCTTTGCGTCCAGGTTCGACAGCGGCTCGTCGAACAGGAAGATGCCGCTGTCCTTGGCCAAGGCGCGCGCCATCGCCACCCGCTGCCGCTGCCCGCCCGACAGCGCGCCGGGCTTGCGGTGCAAAAAGTCGGTCAGCCCGACCATGTCCGCCACCTGGCGCACCTTGGCGTCAATCTCGGACTTGGGGCGGCGCGCGAGCCGCAGCGCGAAAGAGATGTTCTGCGCTACGTTCATATGCGGGTAAAGCGCGTAGTCCTGAAACACCATCGCAAGGTCGCGGTCTTTGGGTTCAAGATGGCTGACGGGCTTACCGCCCACCCAGATTTCGCCGTCGGACACATCCTCCAGGCCGGCAATCATCCGCAGTGTCGTGGATTTCCCGCAGCCAGACGGGCCGACAAGCACGGTGAACTCATTGTCTGCCATCTCCAGCTCTATGCCGTGCAGGACTTCGACATCGCCGTAGCGCTTGATCAGCTTTTCCAGATGAATTGCCGGCATGCTCCCCCCACAGTGCCATTGCCTTGTTACCGGTCACACTGTGCGATTGGGACCGGTAACACAAGCAGAAAATCTGCCCCCTCCGGTCCAGGGGCCGACGAAAATTTTTCCGTTATTTCAAGGAAGCTGTACTGGCCCGCAGTTCTGGCACCGCAGCGACATCGACCCGGTCATGATCCCTTGCGCTTTTCGGGTTGGCCAGAAGCGATCCGATAAGCTTCCCCGCCTCCGATCCGATTCGCCGGGGATCGACAACGACGGTCGAGATCTTGGGCGCCGAGAAACGCGAGACTTCAAAATTCCCGAAACCGGCCACACCGATCTGTCCGGGCACCTCTATCCCGCGCGCCTTCAGCGCCGAAAGCACCCCGAAAGCGGGCGCATCCGAGACACAGAAAATGCAATCGGTGTCGGGAAAGCTCTGCAGCAGCTCGGGCAGGGCCCCGGCGCCATCCTCGATGGACATCGGCGGCTTGCCGGCCCGCAAAATGCGATGATCCGACAGGCCCGCCGCGGACATAGCGCGACAAAAGCCTGCGCGGCGCTCGGATCCACGGGTCCAATCGTCGCCGATCTCACCCAGGAACGCGATATTGCGATAGCCCTGCCCGATCAAGGCCATCGTCATCTGCGCCGCCGCGTCGCGGTTGGAAAACCCGATCGTGTGGCCAATCGGGTCTTCGGGGCGTTCCCACAATTCGATCACGGGAATGCCGGCTTCTTGCAGCAGGGTCCGCGTGCGGTCCGAATGCCCGTCATAGGACAGAACAATGGCCTCGGGCCTGCGGCGCAGCATCATTTCAACGATCTTCTCTTCCCGCGCGGCGGAGTAATCCGTGTGTCCCAGCAGGATCTGAAGCCCCAGCGTTTCCAGATGTTCCGTCAGGGCCTGCACGGTTTCGGCAAAGTGCAGGTTGTTCAGCGACGGCACCAGCACGGCGACAAAGCCGGTCTTGCGCGTGGTCAAGCTGCCCGCAACCTGGTCGGGCACATAGTTCATCTCTCGCACAACCTTCAGGATGCGGTCGCGGGTCTCTTGCGAAACGGGGCTGTCTTTTCTGAGCGCCCGGGACACCGTCATGCGCGACACGCCCGCCGCCCGGGCCACGTCGCGCATGGTGATCGTTTTGCCTAATCTGTCGCTGGACGGCACCCTGGTTGTCCTTGTGTTACCGATCACAATTCTTGCTCAGAGTGCCGTCGCTTGCAAGTCAGCGTTCGAGGGCGCCAACACCGGAGAAGCGGAACGCCTCTTCCTGCAAGGCATCCAGTTCCTCGGCGGACATTTCGTCATGCGCGATGGTGATGCGGCCCAGGAACACCAGCGGCAAGTCATCCGTCCGGCCTTCGAGATCCGCTTTGATGGCTTCGGCCGTCGCCGCGCCCACATCGTCACCCATGCGCATCGGGGTGGCGTCAAGCTCGCCGCGCCGGATCGCGTCCAGTTCCAGCCCGGTGCCACCCCAGCCGGTCGAGAAGATGTCAAGCTCCTTGCCCATGGCGATCTGCGCCTCGACGCTGCCCATCGCCATCGCGGTGTTGGCGTTGTGGATCACCTTGCTGTCGGGATAGGCCTGCATGATCAGCGTGGTCCCTTCAAATCCGCCTTCGCGCTGATACTCGCCGTAATGCTCGTATTCCGTCATCCAACCGGCCTTCTCCTCGACACAGGCCTTGAAGTCGCCCGAGCGCTGATTGTCGGTGATCCCGGGGATGCCGCGGTTCATCGACATGGTCACGCCTTCGCCCAGCCGCGAGATCATGTAATCACACATGGTCAGCGCACCTGCGGCGGACGAGAAATCGAACCAGGCGTCCGGCTGCGTGTCGAGGTCTTTCAACGGAGTGTGGAAGGCCCAGACATAGGTTGCAAAGCCCTCGGTGGCGGCAAGCTTGTCGATATTGTCAGCCTGGATCGCCAGTTCCGACGGGCCAAAGATGACATAGTCGTAAAGATCGGCATCCTGTGCCACCAGGTTGGCATAGGTGGATTGCAGCGAATGCTCGATCTGGCGGCTGGCGAATTCCGTGGTCTCGTAGGCGATGCCCAGTTGTTCAAGCCGCTTGGTCAGGGCCAGATAGTTGCGCGCCCAGAAATCCGACGTATCCGCAGAGGGATAGATCAACGCAATCTGGATCGGGTTGTCGAGCGTGCCTGCAAATGGCACCGCCTCGGCGCCGACGACGGCCTGCAGCGCTTCAAGCTTGCCGTCGGCGTTCACCTCTTCGGGGACCCAATACTCGCGATCCGCGATGTCGGGCAGTTCCTTGAGCGGCAGATGTCCGTCCGCCCATACGCCCCCCGCGACGCTTGCGATCAGGGCTGTGGTTGCTAATAGTCTCATACTGGTTCCTCCCTTTGCATGAGTGCGGAGCCATCGGTCGGTGCCGAGGCTGCACCCCCGGCCCGACCAACTCCACGATACGCCGGTCACCCGCTGGGGGCGGATATTCCGGCAAACAATGCACCCACCGCGAGAAGCGCGATCAGCACACCGATCAGTGCCGCGGAGAACCGCAGCATTTTCTGTCCGTCCGGCGTTTGCAGCCCGGCAAGCCAGCCCGCCGCGCCGTCGCGGTCTTTTTTCTGCATCCAGGCATAAAGCGCCACAGAGCTGACGATCACGACGCCCGAGGCGACCGATTGCCAGAAGAACTCGATCCGCAGCGTCACCAGCGCGTTGATCATCATGCTCAGCAGCAACACCCCGGCGAAGGACCCCAGCATCGAGGCCCGCCCCCCGAACAGCGAAGTGCCCCCCACGACCACCGCCGCGATGACATGCAGGTTGAAATACGGCGCGCTGGTGGCCTGAATGGCATTGAGCTTGCCGGTCAGCATCACACCGCCAAGCGCCGCGCAGGCCCCGCACAGCACATAGGCATAGACCTTGTGACGGTTGACCGAGATCCCGGTCAGCTCCGCCGCTTCGGGGTTAGAGCCAATCGCAACGGTGTAGCGCCCGAAATAGGTCCGGGTCAGCAGCACATAGCCCGCGATCATCGTGGCAAAGCCGATCAGCACGGGAATGGGTACGAACCCGGGGATCTGACCACGGCCAATGTCGGTCAGGAAATCGGGAAAGCGCGCCAGGACCAGCCCCTTGGCCAACACCAGCGCAAAGCCGCGATAGACCAGATCCATCGCCAATGTGCCGATCAGGTCCGGGACGTTGAACCGGGTGATGATCAACCCGTTGATCAGCCCCATCACCGCCCCCATCGCAATGGCAATCGGCACGGCGATATAAACAGAGAACCCGTATTGCTTGATCAGGAAGGCCATCATGATCCCGGACAGCGCGGCGATAGAGCCAATCGACAGGTCAATCCCCCGCTGGGTGATGACAAAGGTCATCGCCATGGCCATCGGCATGTAAAGCGCCGCATCCAGCAGGATCAGGTTCAGGTTGGAGGCGCGAAAATAGCGCGTCGGCTCGACCACCCCCATGAACAGCAGGATCGCAAGGATCATGGCCATGGGGCCGATGATGGCGATATAGGGCTCCAGCCGCTCTGTCAGAGGGCGGTCTGTCTCGGTTATAGCCATCACGCGGCCTCCTCTGCGCCAACGATCATGCCCAGCACGTCGGTCACGCTGCTTTCGGCGGTCTTCACCACGCCCACACACCGCCCCCGGCGCTGCACATGGATGCGGTCGGACACCTGGAACACGTCGTCCAGCGAATGGCTGATCAGGATCACCGCGATGCCCTGCGCCTTGACCGCCTCGATCAGTTTCAGCGTCCGGGCGGTCTCCTGCGGTCCCAGCGCGGCGGTGGGCTCGTCCATCACCAGCACTCGCAGATCGTCGTGATAGACCGCGCGGGCAATGGCCACGGCCTGACGCTGTCCGCCGGACAGGCTTTCGGTCGGCGCGTCCAGGGATTTCAGACGCACGCCAAGGCGCTCCATCAAGACCCGCTCGGTTTCGGCGCGCATACGCTTGTTGTCCAGCAGGGTAAGCCCGGCCACCTTCCGCGTCAGCTCATTGCCCAGAAACATGTTGGACGCCGGGTCAAGGTGATCGGCCAGCGCCAATGTCTGGTAAACCGCATCGATGCCATGGGCCGTGGCCTCGGCATGGCTGGAAAAGCGCACCGGCCCGCCATCCAGGAAAATCTCGCCCGTCGTGGGCTGGTACACACCGGTCAGGATCTTGATCAGGGTCGACTTCCCGGCCCCGTTGTCCCCGACGATGGCCAGCACCTCGCCTGCATGCGCCTCCAGGTCGACGTCGGACAAGGCGGTGACGCCCCCGAAACGCTTGCTGATGCCGCGCATCTGCACAATTGGGTCTGGCATTCTCTGGCTCCTCCGATCCGTGCTGCGTGGAATGGCACCCGCTGCATTTCCTGCGTTGTCCTCAAGGCGATGCGGCGCGTCACAGGTCCCCCCGGTGCCGAGCCGCCGCCGATCCCGGGTCAAAAGCGGCCCCGGCCCTTTCGGACCGGGACCGACAGGGAGGATTACTGTCCCCAGATGGCCGAATAGGCCTCGCGGTAGGGAATGTCGGGGTCAAAGGCGTTGCCATCGATCTTGGACAGCCCGTCCTGGGTCACCAACGCGGGCGAAGTGATGTAGCCCGAGCAAGGCTCGCCTTGAATCGCGCGGTTCAGCTCGTCCACCAATTGCCAGCCTTGCAGGTTCAACGGCTCGGCCACCGTGATCGCCTGATAGCTCCCCGAGCGGATGCGCTGGAACGACGCTTCAGAGCCGTCGCCCGCCGATCCGGCCTGCGGCCCGTCCTCGCTTCGGATCCCGGCGGAGGCCAAAGCCGGACCCATGAAGTCGAAATACAGATCGTTGATCGCCAGCGCGTGGGTCCAGCTGTCGCCATACTTCTGCAACAGCGAGGTGGTCAGCGGCCCCATGCGCGACGAGGTGTCCGCAATCGGCGTATCGACGTATTCCAGCACCGTGCCGCCGCCCGCTTCGATCACCTCTTTCAGGCGGTCGGCCTTGTCGATGGCAATCTGATAGGTGCTGTCGGTGAAGATGACCACGCCGACGCCGTCACCGCCATCATCCAGCGCCCACTTGCCGGCCACTTCGGACACGGTCATCGCATCGGTAGAGACATTGGCAAAGATGCCGCCGGGCGCGTCGCAGCCGATCTTGGGGCCGGAATGCCAGGCCACCATCGGGATGCCGGCCTCGGTCACCCCTTCCAGCGCGGCCTGTTGTTCCACCGCATCGAACCCGTTGATGATGATCCCGTCCGGCTGCAACGCCATGGCCTGCCCGATGGCGGCCGTCCGGCCCTGGATCGACCCGGCACCGTCAAGGACCCGTACCTCCCAGCCGATGGCCTCGGCGGCTTCCTCGACACCGGACGTCACCCCCAGGATGCCACCGTTCTTGAGATCGCCCGCCAGCACGACAATGGATTTGCCCGCCGCGCCCGCGGGGCCAGTCGTCGGCCCGTCCCACGCCTCGCCGGCCAGCAGCGGTGCGGCAAGCATGGTGCTGGCCATAAGCCCGGCGATAAAGCTTCGTTTTTGCATGGTATTCTCCTCCCTTTGCATGATGTCTCGCCTGCGCCCCCCCTCCTCTGGCGGCGCGGGCGCCTCGATCTCAGCGTTTCGCGGCACCTTTCCGTCGCTGCGCGTAGCCTGCGATGCCGATGGCGATCAGCAGCGTGACCCCGTTGAACAGGGGCTCGACCCAGAAGGAGCCGCCAAATTGCTGTATGCCGGAAATCCCCACGGCAAGGATGGCCACACCGACAATGGTGCCCCACACATTCACCCGCCCCGGCTTGATCGTGGTGGACCCCAGAAAGGCGCCCACCAAAGCAGGCAGCAGGAATTCCAACCCGACCGAGGCCTGACCGATCCGCAGCTTGGACGCCAGGATCACACCGGCCAAGGCGGTCAGGGTGCCCGAGGCCATGAAGGCGCCGATCACATATTTCCGGGTGGGAATGCCATTGAGCTGCGCCGCGCGCTGGTTGGCGCCGATGGCGTACAGATACCGTCCCACCGGCGTGTATTCGAGCACGACCCACAGCACCAGCGTGATCGCCAGTAGGTAATAGCCGGTGATCGGCAGGCCGAAGACGAAGGTGATCGAGATGTCGTAGAACCCCTCGGGCAAGGCACCCACCATCTGCCGTCCGCCGGTGTGCCACAGCGCCAGCGCATATAGAACCGTGCCGGTGCCCAGGGTCGCAATGAAGCTGTCGATCTTTGCGACCTCCACCAGCATACCGTTCAGGAACCCGGTAAACGCCCCCAGCATCAGCACGACGGCCACCGCAATCGGCCAGGGCAGGCCCAGCATCGTCTGAAGGCTGATGGCGAGGATGTGCCACAGCACGATCCCGTATCCCACGGTCAGGTCGATCCGCCCGGCCGCCATCGGGATCATCGCCCCCAAAGACAGCAGCGCAATGATGGCCTTGTCAGAGACGATGGCGCGCAGGTTCAGCATGGTCGGGAACGTGTTCGGCAACAGGACAGAGAACAGCCCGATCAGGAACACCGTCAGGATCACCAAACCATAGACCGGCAGGAACCGCATCGCGCGTTTTGCGAACGGCAGGCCCTTCAGCTCTGCCTTGGTCGGTTCAAGGGCGCCGCTTTCAAGCGATTGCATGGTCGTGTCCTATCGTTTGCCCGGCGTTGCCCGCCGATGCGGATTGAATCAGGTTTTCCGTCGAAAGCCGGGTGCCCGTCAGTTCTTCGACGATCACCCCCTGACTGAAAACGATGGCGCGGTTGCAGATCAGGGCGATTTCCTCGAAATCCGTGGAAACGACCAAAATGCCGACGCCTTTCTTCAATGCCTTGTTGAGCAGCGCGTAAATCTCCGCCTTGGCGCCGACATCGACGCCCGCGGTCGGATCCTCGCAGATCAAAAGCTTCCGGTTCGTGGCCAACCACCGGCCGATCACAACCTTCTGCTGATTGCCCCCCGAAAGCGCCTCGATGGCCAGCGTCGGATCATTCGGGGAAAGCCCCAGTTCCCGGCCGATCGCCGCCGCCTGCTGCGCCTCGCGCGACGGGGACAACAGGTTCAGAATGGTTCGGCCGATCCCCTCGGGATTGAGAAAAGTGTTTTCCCGGATCGACAGGCTCATCGCCACGGATTCTTCCGTCCGGTCCTTTGCGACCAGACCGATGCCTGACGTCATTGCCGTTTGCGGCGAACGCAGATCCGGCACCTTGCCGTTCAGGTGAACCTCGCCGGTATGGGGCAGAACGCCAAACAACGCTCTGGACAAGGCTTCGTGCCCGGCGCCCCGCAGGCCGACAAGCCCAACGATCTCTCCCTTGCGCAGGGTGACATCCAGGGGGCCGACGCTGCCCGCAGAGAAGCCTTTCAGTGTCAGAACCGTCTCGCCCGGAGGCTGGTCCGACTTGATCGTCGCCCGTGCCTTGCGCCCGACGATCTTGAGCACAAGCTCTTCGGGCGTGGTATGTTCGATGCTGCGCACGCCGACCATTTCGCCATCGCGCAAAACGGCCACGCGGTCCGCGATCTTGAAGATCTCGTCCAGACGGTGACTGACGTAGATCATACCGACACCCTTGTCGCGCAACGGGCGAATGGCGGCAAATAGCCGCTCTACCTCGTCGGCGGGCAAGGAGGCGGTCGGTTCGTCCAGAACCAGAAATTCACTGTCGACGGCCAGCGCGCGCGCAATCGCCACAAGCGACTTTTCGGTGCGCGACAGATCTTCGACGCGGGTCGTCGGGTCAAAGTCGCAATCGACGCGCGCCAGCGCCTCGGCCGCGAATTGTTCGACGTCGCGCCATTGGATCAGACCGCGGCTGCGCTTGAACCCAAGTGCAAGGGCGATGTTCTCGGCAACCGTCATCCATTCGATCAAGCCAAGGTCCTGGTGGATAAACGCAACCTTCTGACGCTCGCCAAATCCGGCGGGCCGGTGCTCATAGGTTGCGCCGTCGATCAGCACCTGCCCGGAATCGGGCCTGTGGATTCCGCCCAGCACCTTGATCAGGGTTGATTTGCCGGCACCGTTTTCACCCAACAGCGCCACAATCTCTCCGCGACCGACGGCCAAAGACACATCGCGCAGGGCATAGGTGCCCCCAAAATGCTTGTCGATGCTGTCAAAAAACAGCCCGCTTTGGCGATGATCGCCCATGGTCTCCTCCCCTCGATCCGGGAATTGCAAACTGGCTGCGTTACCCGTAACGTGCCCCAAGTCTTTCGGGGCACGGCGAAACAGTCAAGACAAAAGTTACCGGTAACGTAACCTCAGAAAAATGAGCCAATTCAGCAATAAATCCAATAAGGTAAGCCTATCCATGGTGGCCGAGGCCGCTGGCGTCTCGAAGATGACGGCCAGCCGGGTGTTGCGCGAGGAAGGCGGCTATTCCGAGAAAACCCGCGCCAAAGTCATGGCCCAGGTCGAGGCGCTCGGCTACTTGCCGAATCGGCTGGCGACCCTGTTCGCGGGTGACACGACATCGACCTTCGTGGGCGTGTCCATTCCGGATCTTGGCAACGAGGTCTTCGCGCAAGTGCTTGAAGGCATCGACCAAAAGCTGGGCTCTCACGGGTATCAGACCGTCCTTGGGCTGACCCAGCACACCCTGGAGCAGGAGGAAGCCTGGATCGAAACCGTCCTGTCCTGGCAGCCTGCGGGATTGATCCTGACCGGCCGGTCCCACTCCGCCCGGGCGCTTGACCTGCTGAAGAATTCCGGGATTCCCATCGTCGAGATCTGGGACCTCAATTCCAGCCCGCTGGATATGAACGTCGGGCTAGCCCATTTCGACAGCGGGTACGAGATGGGGCGTTATCTGGTCGGGCTCGGCTACAAGGCCTTCGGCTATGTCGGCACATCGCATGATACGGCCAACGCGGCCTCTCGCCGGCTGGAAGGCTTTGGCAAGGCGGTCAGCGATGGCGGCGGAACCTTGGTCCGTCAGTTCTGCCTGCATGACACGGCGAATTTCTACCCCGGATTCTACGGCACCGAGCAACTGATCGCGACCGGAGCCAACGTCGAATGCATTTTCTACCAGAACGACTCGATGGCTTTCGGCGGGTTTCAATATTGCGAGCGGATCGGGCTGAGCATTCCCCAGGACATCGGGATTGCAGGCTGGGGCGACATGCCGATTTCGGCGGTGCTTCGAAAGCGGCTGACGTCAATTCACGTCCCTCACCTCAAGCTTGGTCAGTCAGCCGCGGCCGCAATGGTCGGTCGATTGAAGGGAGAGGCCGTGCCCGACAGCCGTGACATCGGCTTTAACCTTGTCCCCGGTCAGACGGTTCAGAAAAACGCGGTGCGGTGACCCCCTGGGGTCTGTTCCGGCTCAGTGCAGAATGACACCATAAAGCTGGATGTTATCGACTATTCCACCTGTATTCGCCGGTGAGCAGGATATGTGCCGATCCAAGCGGCGAGATGTGCGAGAGAAGCTCCGGCGCACAGTCGAGGCCATCGCGTTTTCGGGCAGAAACTGCGTGGCCGAGTTGCTTGGTGTTCCAATAGATGATGATGGCTGCCAGCAGGTTGAGACCTGCCATGCGGTAGTGCTGGCCCTCGGCGGTTCTGTCGCGGATTTCGCCCTGACGGCCAATACGCAGGGCATTTTTCAAGGCGTGATGCGCCTCACCTTTGTTCAGCCCAATGTTTG
>CAYGRI010000016.1:0-36788 GCA_964352155.1 uncultured Maritimibacter sp.
CCAACCAGGCGGCCTGTGCCTGGGGGCGTCGCCTTGCCGCGGGACGGGTGGACCCTGGCCAGACGCGCACGCCGGGGGCCGACGATCTCGACAGCGTGATCGCACGGGGGGCGGCGCATATGAAAGCCTGGGGCGGGGCGCGCGCCGCGCGACGCTGGAGCGCGCTTGTGGAACGGGCGCGGGCGGCCGAGGGCGATCTGGGCGAGGGCTTTACCCGCGCCGTCGCCGCGACCGGGCTGCGGCTGATGGCCTACAAGGACGAATACGAGGTGGCGCGGCTGCACCGTCTGCCCGCCTTCCGGCAAGCGCTCGCCGATGCCTTCGAAACCGAGGCGGCCCCGCGGTTCCACCTCGCACCGCCCTTCCTGGCGCGGCGCACGGATCCGCGCACCGGCCGCCCCGCCAAGATCGAGATGGGGCGCGCGGCGGAATGGTCCTTTGTCTTGCTGACGTGGCTGCGGGTCTTGCGGGGCACGCCGTTCGATCCCTTCGGCCGCACTGCGGAACGGCGGGCGGAGCGGCGTCTGGCAGCCGAGTTCGGCGCCCTGGCGGACCGTCTCGCGGCGGATCTGACGCCGGACACCCACGACCGGTTCACGCAGATTGCGGCCATGGGCCAATCCGTGCGCGGGTTCGGTCCGGTCAAGGAGGCCGCCATCGCGCGCTATGATACCGATCTGGCGGCCGCTCTGGCCGCCGGTTGACCCAACCCAGAGCCCGTTGAAGGAGCGCAGATGGACTACACCGTCATCCGTTACGAGAAAGACGCCACCGACAAATTCGCCACGATCACCATCGACCGTCCCGACAAGATGAACGCAATGAACAAGGATGTGGTGCGCCAGATCGACCATGCCCTGGCGCAGGCCGTGGCCGACCCGGAGGTGAACGCGCTGATCCTCACCGGCGCGGGCGAGCGGGCGTTTTCCTCGGGCTACGATCTTCAGGGCGCCGATTACGATGTCGATATCGAAACCTGGCAAGAAGACATGCACGAGAATGCCACTGCGATCATGAACCTGTGGAAGGCGCCCATTCCGGTCATCGCGGCGATCAACGGCTATGCGCTGGCTGGCGCGCTTGAGATGATGATGGCCTGCGATCTGGCGATTGCCGCGGACACCGCCAAGTTCGGCGAGCCCGAGGTGCGGCACAATTCCGGCCCGCCGGTGCTGATCATGCCCTGGCTGCTTGCAACGCGCGATGTGCGCTGGCTGATGTACACCGGCGATCTGGTCGACGCCGAAGAGGCGCTGCGGATGCATCTGATCAACAAGATCGTCCCCGCCGCCGAACTGCGCCACAAGGCAGAGCAACTGGCGCGCAAGCTGGCGCGCATGCCGGTGCCTGCGATCAAGTTCGCCAAGATGTCGATCAACAACCAGCAACTCGTGGCCGGGATCCAAAGTTCCAACGACTTCAACGTGCAAGCCATCGCCGCGCTGCATGTCTCGACCGAAGGCCGCCAATGGATGGCCAAGCTTGCGGACATGTCGCTGAAGGAATATCTCGCCTATCGCGATGGCCCCTTTGCGGGTCTGGACATCTAGAAAGGGCATTCATGACCGACATCCCGATCATTGACATCGCCCGCTTTCGCCAGTCGGGCGATCCGAGGGCCGTCGCCGCCCTGCAGTCCGCCGCAACGCAAAGCGGCTTTTTTCTAGTTGCAGGGCACGGGGTCGATCCCGAGGTGACGGCGGCGCTTTACTCCCGTGCCAGGGCGTTCTTTGACCTGCCCGCCGCCGCGCGGGCGCCGCAGGCGGGGCCGGCCGATCAAATGGGCGGGCTGTCCTACGCCCCCTTCGCGCAAGAGGCTCTGGCCGCCACCCGTGGCGAAAAAACCCCCGGCGACATGAAGCACAGCCTGAACTACGGCGCGCGGTTGCCGGGCGCCCCGTGGCCCGCCGCGCCGGCCGGGCTTCGGGCGGCGTTCGAGGCTTATTTCGCCGAGATGGAGCAACTGGCCGCCGTCCTGCGCCACATGTTCTGCGCGGCCATCGGATTGCCCGCCGATTACTTCGAAGCCGATTTCGGCCAGCATCTGTCGGCCCTGCGCGTCATTGACTACCCGGCGCAGGACAGCCCGCCCTTGGCGGGGCAGTTGCGCGCCGGGGCGCATACCGATTACGGCTTCATGACCATCTTGCGGTCAGAGGCCTCGCCGGGCGGCCTGGAAGTGCTGACGAAATCGGGCGACTGGATCCCGGTGCCGACGATCGAGGGCGCGTTTGTCATCAATATCGGGGACGCCTTCATGCGCTGGTCCAACGACGCATGGGTCTCGACGCCGCACCGGGTGGTGAATCCGCCTGACTCCGCCCATAAAAGCCGCCGCCAATCGATCCCCTATTTCGTTAACCCGAACCGGGAGACGGTCATCGAATGCCTGCCGCCTTTCGTAGCGCAGGGCAGCCGCTATGCCCCCATCACATTCGGAGAATACATCAACGAAAAGACCCGGCAGGCCTTCTCATAGCGGTGCGGTGTCGCTTGGGGCGTTTCTCACGATTCGAGTCAGCAGCGGTACATATGCTGTTCAACGGCATCTTGACCCCATGCCCGCGCAACAAGGCGTTGCCGGTCCGGGCGCGTGCGACGGCACTCGTTGTTCTGCGCCGATGTTTGCAAAGCCCGGATTTGCGCGGATGCCACGCGGCCTCTTGCCCATTGCGCCGGTGCGCTGGGGGTCAGGTGAAGGCCGTGAGCCGTTTGGCGGGGATTTCCTTGATGAGTTTCGGCGGGGCGAGGGGGACATAGCTGACTTGCAGCCCCGACGGCAGCAGATCGCAGATCGCGAACCCGGTGCCCTCTGTTATCGCCAGCGCGTCGTTGCGGGTCAGATCCACGGTCGATTGCTGCCCCATGGTGACAATCACGGGTACTCCGCTCCAAAGGCAGATGCGGTTCACGTGGATGTGGCCACAGAGCAGCGCCGTCACGGAATGGGCTGCCAGGATCGGCCCTAACCGCTGCGTGGTCTCCAGATCAAGGGTGGCCCATGAATAGGAGCCTTCCGGATCGACCCGGGGCGGGTGATGGATCGCGACGACTTTGGGAAGCTCTGGGTGGCGCGCCAGCTTGGCATCAAGATCGGCCAGCTGCGCATCCGTCAGCGACCCGCTCACCTGGCCGGGGACGGAGCTGTCGAGCGCGATGACGTGGACGCCGGACAGCACCTCATCCTGATCGGCCGGTCCAACCGGCGCACCGGGATGGCCGGGAAATGCCTTGTGCCACCCGGCGCGGCGATCATGGTTGCCAAGCGTCATCAGAACGGGGATGTCGAGCGCCGCAAATCGTTCCGCCAGCAGGGCATAGCTGGCATCATCGCCGACATTGGTCAGATCGCCCGAGGCGACAATAAAGTCGGGGCGGGGCGACAGGGCCGGGGCAAGCGCGATCAGCCGGTCCAGCGTGGCGATCGTGTCGGTCTGGCGAGACTCGTCTTCAGTCTCCGGGGCGCTGATATGCAGATCGGTGATGTGAAGAAATCGGGTCATGGTGCCTTCCGTTATGCCTGGGGTCAGCGCGCGCCGCGCGTGTGACCTTTGTTGAGTTGCGCGGCCGCCAGCAGCGTTGCCGTGTAATCCGAAGCGGGGGCCGCAAGGATGTTTTGTGCCGGGCCTTGCTCCACCGCCTTCCCGTGGCGCAGGACCAATAGCTGGTCACACAGGCTTGAGACCACCGCAAGGTCGTGGGTGATGAACAGCATCGACAGGTCGAAATCCGCCTGCAGATCCAACAGCAGGTTGATGATCTGCGCCCGCACCGACACATCCAGGGCCGAGACGGCCTCATCCGCCACCAAAAGGCGTGGGCGCGTGACAATGGCGCGGGCGATCGCTATGCGCTGGCGTTGACCGCCAGAGAATTCATGGGGAAAGCGGACGGCATCCGCCGGGCCCAGACCGACGCGGACCAGGGCCTCCGCAACCGCGCGCTTCGGGTCGGCATGTCCGATCGCGCGCAGGGGTTGGCCAACCGACCAGCCCACCGGGCGACGCGGGTCGAGGGACCCATAGGGATCCTGAAAGATCATCTGAAAGGCGGGCCGCAACCTGCGAAGGTCCGCACTGGAAAGCTGATGCAGGTCGTGGCCGTCAAAGCGGATATGGCCCGCATCCGGTGCTTCGAACCCCATGACCATGCGCGCAAGGGTGGACTTGCCAGACCCGCTTTCCCCCACGATCCCAAGGGTTCGCCCCGGCTCAAGGCGCAAAGACACGCTCTCGACCGCGACCAGCGGCGGCTCGGCCCGCCACAGGCGCCGGCGGGGCCGGGGATACAGGCGCGAGACGGAGTGCACGTCCAGAACGGCGCTCATCCCCCTGTGCCCCCCAGCAAATGGCAGGCCGCAAGGCGCCCTGGGCCGGTGGGCACCCGGGGGGGCGGTTCCATGGCACAGCGCGGCAGTTCTGCGCCGCAGCGCCCGGCAAAGCGGCATCCGCGCGGCAGGCCGGCCAGGCCCGGCACGGTACCCGGGATCACGGGGAGCCTGCGCCGCAACTGGCCGGGCGCGGAGGACGGGCGCGCGCCGATCAGGCCGCGCGTGTAGGGATGATGCGCCTCGGACAAGAGCTGATCGACCGGCCCTTCCTCGACGATCTCTCCGCCATACATGACGATCAGGCGGTCGACGGTGCGGGCCACGGCGGCGAGGTCATGGCTGATAAAGACCAACGCCATGTTCCGTTCCCGGGTCAGGCGCACAAGCAAGTCGGTGATGCGTAGCCCCACATGCGCGTCCAGCGCGGTGGTCGGTTCGTCCGCGATAAGAAGCTGCGGGTCGCAGGCCAGCGCCAGCGCGATCAGCACCCGCTGGCGTTGCCCCCCCGACAACTCATGCGGATATTGCCGCAGCTTGGCGGCGGGATCCTGGATGCCGGTCTCTTCGAACAGGTCAAGCACCCGGGCGCGGGCCTCGCGGCGAGCAAGCCCCAGATGCAGGCGCAGCGGTTCCGCCACAGTGTCGCCCACGCGCCGCAACGGGTTGAGCGCGGCCATCGGTTCCTGAAAGATCATCGCAATGCGCCGCGCCCGCAGGCCGCGCCAGGTCGCTTCGGAGGCATGGGTCATGTCATGGTCGTCGATGGCAAGGCGCCCGGTCAGCCGGGCGGCATCCGGCAGCATCCCGATCAGGGCGAGCCCCAGCATGGATTTGCCGCAGCCCGATTCCCCGACGATCCCCAGGCGCTGCCCGGGTTCCAGCGACACGGAAATGCCTCTGAGCGCGTAGGACGTGCCGAACCCGACCGAGAGCGTGTCTGCAACGATCATGCGCGCCCCTTGGTCAGCCGTGGATCGGTGATGTCGCGCAGGCCGTCTCCGAGCAGGCCAAAGCCCAGGACGGCGGCGATTATGCAAAGGCCCGGGTAGATCGACAGCTCTGGCGCGAGGTAGATCAGCGTTTGCGCCTCGCTCAGCATCCGGCCCCAGGACGGCATCGGCGGCTGTGCGCCCAGGCCCAGATAGCTTAGCGCCGCCTCGGCCAGGATCGCCACGGCGAACTCGATCGTGGCCTGCACAATGATCGGGGCGGCAATGTTGGGCAGGATGTGATCCACGGTCAGCCGAAGCCGGGCAAGCCCCGCCGCTTGCCCCGCCAGCACATAGTCGCGCGTCCAGATCTGGTTGGCCGCGCCCCGCGCCACGCGCGCAAAAACGGGGATGTTGATGAACGCGATGGCAAGGATGGCGATGCTCAGCGACGGGCCAAACGCCGCGGCGAGCATGATCGCAAAGAGGATCGCGGGGAAGGCAAAGCCCAGATCGACCAACCGCATGACGAACGTCTCGATCCAGCCGCCAAGGGCCGAGGCGATCAACCCCAGCGCGGTGCCGATGCTGCCGCCGATCCCGACGGCGACAAAGGCCACGGTCAGCGAGTTCACCGACGCCGCCATCAGCAGGCTGACCACGTCCCGGCCCAGTTGATCCGTGCCCATCCAATTATTGGCCGATGGAGGCGCGAATTTCTGCGCGATGTTCAGGATCGTGTGGTCCTGCGGCGTCCAGATCAGCGATAGCAGCGCGATGCCACTCATCAGCGCGACCAGAACGGCGCCGAGGATCAAATTGACGGGCCGCCGGGTCTTCATGCCAGCCGGTGCCGCAGGCGCGGGTCGATCAGCACATAGGCGACGTCGACCAGGAAATTGGCGGTGACTACAATGGCCGCGAACAGAACGACCAGCGCCTGAACGGTGAAGAGGTCTCTGTTCGCGATCGACTGAAAGACCAGCCGCCCCAGACCGGGCAGATAAAAGACATTCTCGATCACGATGGTGCCGGTGACCACGCCCGCGACCTGCATGCCGATGATGGTGACAATCGGCACCAAGGCATTGGGCAGGATATGGCGCCCCAAGATCCGACCCTGCGGCAGCCCGGTTGCACGGGCGGTGCGGATGTATTCCAGCCGCATGACCTCCAGCGCCGAAGACCGTGTCACCCGCGCCAGAACCGCCGATTGGACAAGCGCCAGCGCCGTGGTGGGCAGGATCAGGGATCGCAGTGCCAAGGCCGGGTCGTCCCAGCCCGGAAAGCCCCCCGGCGGCAACCAGCGCAGCGTCACGGCAAACAGCAGCACCAGCAGGATCGACAGCCAGAACGCCGGGATCGCTATGCCCAACTGGCTGAACAGCATGATCGCCCAGTCGCCCAGGCGCCCGTGCCGGGCCGCCGCGATCAGGCCCAACGTGACCCCGACCAGAACCGTCGCAATCATCCCGAAGGCGGCCAACGACAGGGTCAGCGGCAAGCGCTCGGCGATCAACTCGGTTACGGGGACGCGGAAGAAATAGCTGGTGCCGAAATCGCCGTGCAGGGCATCCCAAACCCAATCCAGATACCGCAGCCACAGCGGCCGGTCGAGGCCGAGCTGCGCGCGCAGGGCGGCGCGGGCATCTTCCGTCGAGTCGATGCCCAGAATGGTGATGGCGGGATCGCCCGGCAGCACGTTCATCACGACGAAGACGATCAGCGACACCGCAACAAGCGTTGCCAGAAACCCAAGCGTGCGGCGGAGAAGAACGACTTGCATCAGCGGATCAACGGCCCCGCGCCGCGATGGGGTCGGCGCGGGGCGCGTATTGGCATCAGTTCACGCGCACGCCAGCCAGCGGCTGAAACAGCACCGGAGAGGCTTCCCAAAAGCCGGTGACTCCGGCCCGGTAGACCCCCAGTTTCGGAAGCTGAAACAGGAAGCCGTGCACCGCGTTCTCGGCAATGTAGGTCTGTGCCTGACCGATCAGTTCTTCCCGCACGGCGGGGTCCGATTCCGTCTTGATGCGATCCCACAGCGCATCGAAAGCATCGGACTGGTAGCCGTAAAAATAGTCCGGCCCGCGGGCGAAGTTGCCAAGATCGTTGGGCGAGGTATGGGCGATGATGGTCATGTCGTAGTTCTTTTTGCGGAAAACTTCGTCAATCCAGAAACCCCATTCGACATTCTCGACCTTCACGGGCACACCGGCCTCGGCCAGTTGCGCCTGGATGATCTCACCGGACCGCGTGGCATAGGGGAAGGGGGGCAGGCGCAGGGTGATCTCTTCGGTCAGCCCGGCGTCCGCGAACAGCGCTTTCGCCTTCGCGGTGTCATGCGGATAGGTGCCGGTCAAGTCGATGTATCCGGGGCCATGCGGCGGGTAGAAGCTGCCGATGGGAACCGCCATGCCGTACATCGCCCCGTCGATGATGGCGTCCCGGTCGATGGCATAGCTGACGGCCTCGCGCACCGTCAGATCGTCGAAGGGTGGTTTGGAGTTGTTCAGGGCCAGGATCACCTCGCCATTGGTCGAGCCGACGACGGTGGTAAAGCGCGGATCCGCTTCGAACTGCACCATAAGCTCTGGCGCGGGAAAGCCGGGGAAGGCGTCAAGCTCTTCGGACATCAGCGCCGCGGTGGCAGCGGCCGGATCCGAGATGAAGCGGAATTCGACCTTGTCGATCTGCACCTCCTCTGCCGACCGGTAATCGGCGAACTTGGCCAGAACCAAACGATCCCCCCGGGTCCAGTCTTCATACATGAACGGGCCGGTTCCGACCGGCGCGGTGACGTTGGTTTCATAGCTTTCGGGCGCGACAATCGAGGCATCTCCCTGGGCCAGGTTGAACAGGAAGAAGGCATCCGGGCGGCTAAGCGTCATTTCCACCGTGGTGGCATCAATCACCCGCACATTGTCAATCGGCTCGAAAATGCCCTTGGACGGATTGGTCGAGTCTTCGGCCATCGCGCGGTCAAAGGTGAACTTGACGTCATCGGCGTCGAAGATCGTGCCGTCATGAAAGGTCGCGCCGGTCACCAGGTCAAAGGTATAGGTCAGCCCGTCGTCCGAAATCTCCCAGGCCATCGCGAGATTGGGCAGAACCGCGCCGCTTTCATCGACAGTGGTCAGCGATTCATAGATGTTCTGCGCCAGCATCCCGTCAATCGAGGCGGTGGCGTCGCTGGTCGGGTCAAGAACCGTCGGCTCTTGCTGCATGCCGATGCGCAGAACGGTCTCTGCCACAGCAGGTGACGCAAGGGCGATGGGCGAAATGCAAGCCGCGATGGCCATGGTTCGAAGCAAAGTCACGAGATGTCCCCTTGAGGTGTGATGCAGAAGTCCTTCGGCACAATGCAGAACGTCTGTAACCCGTATGTGACAGGGCGCTGGCCGCCCCGTGCCTGGCCTGGCCCAATCGGAACGGATCGCGCCGTCCGGGGTTACTTGATCCCCGCGCGCATGAAGCTTTGCACGAATTGCCGCTGGAACAGGAGAAAGGCGATCAGCAAGGGGCCCGAGGTCATCAGGGTCGCGGCGTTGATCACGCTCCACTCCACGCCGGAGTCGATGGAGGCAAAGATCTGCAACCCCACCGTGACGGGCCGCGTCTCGACCGAGTTGGTGATGATCAGCGGCCAAAGGAAATTGTTCCAATGGTGGCTGACAGAGACGAGCCCATAAGCCAGATAGGTCGGCAGCGCCAAGGGGACATAGACCTTGAGCATGATCCCCAGGCTCGACATGCCTTCGATCTGGGCCGCTTCCTCCAGCTCTTTGGGGACGGACATGAAGGTTTGGCGCAAAAGGAAGATGCCAAAGCCAGACGCGATATAGGGCAAGGCGATCGCGGGAATGGTGTCGATCAGGCCGAGGGCCGCGATTGTCTGGTAATTCTCGACGATCAGGATGTCGGGCATCACCAAAAGCTGCACGAGAACGAGGGAGAACAGCAGATCTCGCCCCCGGAACCGGTAGCGGGCAAAGGCATAGGCCGCGAGGGTGCACAGGACGAACTGCCCCACCAGGATCATCGTGACCATTATGAAGGTGTTCAGGAAATGGCGCGCGAAGGGCGCGGCCTGCCAGGCCTTGATGAAATTCTCCAGCGTCAGGGGCGCGAACAGGTCGAACCGGGCCTCGTATTCGGCCGGGTGAAAGGCTGTCCAGATCGCATATGCCAGCGGCAGCACCCAAATCAGCGCGAGCGTCCAGGCGCCGATGATGTTCAGGGCCCGGGTCATTTGTAATGCACCTTGCGGTCGAGGAAAAAGAACTGCCCCAGCGCCAGGATCGCCAGCAGCACCAGCATGACAACGGTCAGAACGGCGGCATAAGAGGTGTCCCAAAAGCGGAAGGCGGTTTCGTAGATATAATAGAGCAGCAGAGAAGAGGCATTGTCCGGCCCCCCGGCGGTCAGCACGAAGATGTGGTCAATCGTGCGGAACGCGTTCACCACCGCATTTACCCCGACAAACAGGGTTGTGGGCATCAAAAGCGGAAAGGTCACGCGGCGAAAGATGGTCCATGGCGACGCGCCCTCGATCCGCGCGGCCTCGATCAGGCTGGGCGGGATGGTTTGCAGCGCTGCGAGGTAGAAGATCATGAAGAACCCGGCCTCTTTCCAGATCGTCACCACCATCACGCCGATCAGGGCGGTGTCCGGATCGCCCAGCACATTGGATTGCCCAAGACCGAAAAGCCCCCTGACCTGGTCAAACAGCCCAAAACCGGGCGTGTAAAAGAACATCCAGATGTTGGCGACCGCGATCATTGGCAGCACCGTCGGCGTGAAATAGGCCATCCGCACAAACCCGCGCCCGGCGAGCCTTTCATTGACCCACAGCGCCATGACCAGCGCGATCACAATTGAGGCCGGGATCGTGCCCAGCGCGAACCAGATGTTGTTGCCAAGCACCTTCCAGAAAATCGGATCCGCGATCAGTTCCTGATAGTTCTCAAGACCCGCCCAGCGGCTTGGACGGCGCCCGCGCGGGGTGGTCCAGAAGCTTTGCCAAAGCGTTGCGATGGCCGGAATATGCGTGAACGCCAGCAGGAACACGAAAGCGGGCGTCAGCAGCAGCCAGGCGTGGATCCATTGTCTTTGCATCGGGCGTCCCGGGTCTGGGTAGGGCGGGGTGATCTCCGCCCTACGTTCATGGTTTCAAAGGTCTCGCGGCGACGCCGGGCCCTAGCGATAGTCCTTCAGGATGGCTTCGGCGCTGGCCTGCGCCTCGGCCAATGCGTCGGCGGCCGATTTCTCACCTGTGATCGCCGCATGCAGCGCATCGTTGAAAATCCGCGTGACGCGCTGGTTTTCGTAGGTCGACAGCTCTGCCGTGGCGAATTCCAGCTGGTCGCGGGCGACCAGGGCCGGCGGGAAGTCCGCGGCATAGGCTTTCATGGCGTCCGACTCCCAGGTCGCGGGCGACGGCGCGACATAGCCGGTCGCGATCGACCATTTCGCCGCCTGCGCGGGCTGCGAGATCCACTTGATGAAGTCAAACGCGGCCTGGGTTTCTTCCTCCGAACCGCCTTTGAACAGGTAGAAGTTGCCGCCACCGGTCGGGGCACCGCGGCTGACCTTGGCGGGCAGCATGGCGACACCGAATTCGAACGGCGCGTTGTTGCGCACATTCGTCAGGTTCCCGGTCGAGGTCCACATCATCGCGGTCTGGCCTTCAAAGAAGGCTTTGGGCGTGGCGCCCCATTCGATGATGCCCGGCGCCATGACGCCATCCTCGGACAGTGAGACCAGATATTCCAGCGCCTCGACCACCTTGGGATCGTCGAAATTGGTCTTGGTGCCATCCTCGGACACAAGGATCGCGCCGTTCGAAGTCGTCAGACCCTGAAACAGCCAATAGGGGAAGCCGGACGACGGGATGCGCACACCCCATTGGGTCACATTACCGTTGTCGTCCTTCTTGGTCAGCTTGGCCGCCCATTCCTTCATCTCGTCCCAGGTCTCGGGCGCGCGGTCCAGACCGGCTTCGGCGAAGGCTTCCTTGTTGTAATACAGCACGGGGGTGGAGCGCTGGAACGGGATGCCATAGGTTTCGCCGTCGATCATGGAGTTCTCCATGAACGCGGGGTAGAACGACTTGAGCCATGCCTTGTCTTCGTCCGTCGTGGCGAAATCGTCAAAGGCGAGGATCAGGTCTTCGTCGTACAGCGTGTACATGTCGACCGACAGGATCACCGACAGCTGCGGCGCATTCCCGGCGCGCGCGGCTGTCAACGCCTTGGCGACCGTATCCTGATACGAGCCTGCGTAGATTGCGTCGATGTTCACGTCGGGGTTGGCCGCGACATATTCGGCGGTCAGCTCTTCGATGGTGTTGGCGGCGGCACCCCCAACAGCGACCGGAAAGTAGAACTCCAGGTCCACAGCCAATGCGGGCGAGGCAGCAAGAGCCATCACGGCCACGGCCGCTTTGAATTTCGAGATCATGTCTGTTCTCCATGGATGAAAGTGCCGGCGACGCCGGCGGGCAGCGCCCGACGCTGTTCGGGGGCATTGGGGGGCAGGCGGCTCATGGCGCCGACCGTGCGATACGGGATGCGCGCGCGGCATCAGTGATGCGCGTTTGCGACGCGGTATCAAATAGGTGGACTTCCTGTGCGTCAAACCCGAGGGGCAGCTGCTGGCCGGGTTCAAAGCTGCGGTTGCCCTGAAACTTGGCGAGCAGGACGGAGTCTCCGGCCGTCAGTTCAACCAGGGTATCGGCGCCAAGAAACTCTGCGCTTTTGACCTGCGCGGTCAAAGGGCCTTTCGGCGCGATCCGAAGCTGTTCGGGGCGAATACCGACCAACATATCTTCCAGGCCGGACCCGTTGGCAAAGACGCCGGGCGGCAGCAGATTCATCGGCGGCGTGCCGACAAAGCGGGCCGCGAAAGGGGTCGCTGGCGTGGCGTAAAGCGCTTGCGGGGTGGCGACCTGTTCAATCCGGCCCGCATTCATCAGCACGACCTGATCGGCCATGGTGATGGCTTCGGTCTGGTCATGGGTGACATAGACCATGGTGAAGCCCAAATTGCGTTGCAGCCGCCGGATCTCTCTCCGCATCTCGTCGCGCAGGCGGGCGTCGAGGTTGGACAAAGGCTCGTCCATCAGACACACCGGCCGGCGCGAGATCACTGCCCGCCCCAGCGCGACGCGTTGCTGCTGCCCGCCGGACAGGGCAGCGGGTTTGCGGCCAAGGTAGGGGGTCAGTTCCAAAAGCTCGGCCACGCGGGCAAGCCGCTGGTCACGCTCTGCCTTGCCAAGCCGTTCCACCCGCAGACCGAACACAATGTTCTCGGCAACCGACAGATGTGGAAACAGCGCGTAGTTCTGAAACACCATCGACAATTGCCGCTTGGCGGGCGGCAATTGCGTGACATCGTCCGATCCGATGTGGACCGCGCCCGCGCTCACCGTCTCAAGCCCCGCGATCACCCGCAAAGTGGTGGACTTGCCGCATCCAGACGGCCCCAAGATGGCGGTAAACTTGCCCGCCGGGATCGTCAGATCGATGCCCTGCAGCGACACGGTCTCGCCCCAAGCCTTGCGGACATTGGACAGGCGGATGGATTTGCCGGTCTGATCGCTCATGGCTGTGCCTCGTCGCAGATCACCAGATTGACCCCGGCCTCGGCGAGCATCGCGCAGATCGGCCCGGGCGGGCGGATGTCGCAGACGACATGCTGGGCGATCGTGATATGCCCGCTGCGCGCATGGGCGGAGCGGGTGAATTTCGTCGCGTCGAGCACCAGGATGCGGGTCTGCGCATTGCGGGAGATGGCCTCGCGCGCCATCACATCCTCTTCGGACAGATCGAGCAAAGCGCCATCGGCGCTGACGGCGGCAACCCCGAACAGGCCGACGTCAAAGTGATAGCTTTCGAAAAAGTCGACGGCGGCGGGGCCGACGATATCGGCCTCGGACCTGCGCAGCCGCCCGCCGGGGATCGTGACTTCGGTTCCGTCGAACTGGTGCGCGGTCATCGCCACATGCAGGTTGTTCGAAAACAGCCGCAGCCCCCGATGTTGCCCCAGATTCGCCACCACCAGTTCGGGGGTGGTGCCGATGGACACCGCGACAGAGGCCCCATCGGGAATCAGTTTCGCCGCAGCCTGGCCCACGGACCGCTTCGCCGCCAGGTTGAGGATGCGCCGCAACTCATAGTGACCCGCGTTCACGGTCGCAAGTTCGACCCCGCCATGCACGCGCCGCAGCAATCCCTTCTGGCACATCGCGTTGATATCTTTGCGAACAGTCTGGGCGGCCACGCCGAAATGGATCGCAAGATCCTCGACTTTGGCCTGCCCGCTGTTGCGCACGATCTCGGCGATCTGGGCCTGACGTTCAGTGCTGCCCGTGGGTGAAAGCTGTTTGGATGAGGAGGATATCGGGTTCATATGAACCGGGTAGACCACTCATACGAACCATATGTGACAATGCGCAAAAAAGCCGAGGCCGGGGCAGTCTTTCCGTCTTTGGCGGCAAGCTGCCAAACTGCGGGACTGTGCCGGCGCCCCGCGCTTGGCTTTGCTGGAAGCTGCACGTTGGCGGTTGTTTGGCAAGCCCAAGCAAGGCGGTGTCGTGACCACCTGCCACGCCAGCTTCCTGGTCTCCGGGCAAGGCGCCTTGATCCGTATCCGGGTCCTGATCCTTGCATGGTTCGCTTGGCTGCCGGGCACGCGCAGTGCCGATAAGACGTGGACTTCGAGCTACTCGCTCGGGAGGCTAGGCCACAAACCACAACCGCATCGTCAGGTGCCAACCACGGGCATGGCCTTGTCCGGCATCGCGTGCTTTCACCGCCTGCGCGCAGACCGGGGGCGTGACGTCGCGGTGGTGATGATCTGGGCCATGGGACGCGCCCGCCGCACGGGGCCGGACAAAAATTCCTGGGAACATGTTGAAACTTTGAAGGCCGCCGCTGCGTGTGTCGACACATTGGTACTCGACATTCAAGGAGAAAAGACATGTCAATCCTCATCCGCCTTCCCCTGTTCGCCGTCGCGCTGGCCATCGGTGTAGCGGCCGCCGCGCCGCAACTGCTTGCTCAGGACCGCAGCGAGGTCCTGCGCGGCACTGTCTCCAAGAGCAGCGAAGGAGTAAAAGGCACGTGCTTTTGGTTCACGGTTTCAAAATCCACCAGTCTGAAGGACAGCAAGACACGCAATCTGTCGCAGTACACCTGCAAGAAGAACATAATGGATCTGGGCAGACGTGGCATCCCCGCCTGGGTCCGCGTGCCAAACGTGCCGAAGAAGACCATGTTGGAAATCTACAATACGAACAAAGCCTAAACGCCTCTGCCGTGGGCGGAGAACGTTTTGGCGCAGAAGCCCTCGTCCATTGTTGGAAGCGTGATCTTTGCGCCCGGCTGCCTTTCCGTGATGGTTCAACAGGTACCCGACGTTCAGAAGGATGCTTGCCTTCTACGCGGCGCTAGAGCGCGTCGCGCTTAACCGAATTCACCCGCCGGTGCGAACGCGTTGTGCTTGGCAAACGCTGCCGCGCTCTGGCGGGTGAATGCATTTTTCTGATGGATCGCGATACGCTCTTAAAAGGGCTTCTCTTCGACCAAAGGTCTAGCACACCGGAAGCGCGCGATATGCTGGGTGTCGGGGGCTGGAATACGCCAGAGGCGTCACTTGCCCCAGCGCAGCGCAATCACGTCGCGGTCCCTTGCCAGTTGCAACAGGCGGGTGCGGGTCCGCTCGGACAAGGGTCTTAGCGGGTGCCGCACATGGTCAGAGCCGATCACGCCGCCTTCTTTCATCACGACCTTGGTGGCCCGCAGCCCGCACTGACGATTCTCGTGGTTGATCAGCGGCAGACAGTCGCGCCAATGGGCGAGCGAGGCGTCGTGGTTGCCTGCGAGGTGTTCGGTCACGATCGGCTTGATCCGTTCTGGCTGCAGCGCAGAGGTCATGGTTCCGGTGCAGCCGGCGTCGAGATCGGCCAGCAAGGTCACCGCTTCCTCGCCATCGAAGGGGCCGAGGATATGCGCGCCGCCCGCTTCGATCAGCGCCGCGAGCTTGTCGGCGGCAAACGGGGTTTCCATCTTGAAATAGCTGACATTCTCGATCTCTTTTGCCATGCGCACCAGCAAGGGCACGGGCAGCGACACGCCCGACAGCGGCGCATCCTGCACCATGATCGGGATCGAGATCGCGTCGGACACGGCGGCGAAATGCTCGTAGATCCCGGCCTCTGCCGGGACCAGACCGACACCGTGGTAAGGGGGCATCATCATCAGCATTCCGGCGCCCATCGCCTCTGCCTCGCGGGCGCGGTCGATGACGACCTGGGTGCTGAAATGGCTGACCGTCACGATCACCGGAACCCGGCCCGCCACCTGTTCCAGCGACACTTTCGTGAGGATGGCACGTTCGGCGTCCGACAGCAGGAATTGTTCGGAGTAATTGGCAAGGATGCAGATCGCATCGACACCCTGGTCGATCATGCAATCAAGGACACGCCCCATACCCTCGGCATCTATCTGGCCATTGTCGTAGAAGGGGGTGGGGGCGACGGGCAGGATCCCGGTCAAAGGTTCGGTCATATTCTCTCCTTGCGGATGTTGCTGTAACGGGGGCGATGACAATCCGCGCCAGCTTCGGCGGACTGTTCGGCCCGGAAGGTCACCCGGGCGCGTGGTCGGCCTCGTGGAAGGGCGCGACGGTCTCTCGCCGTCCCAGCGTGAACGCATCTGCCACCAGCGTCATCGGGCGCAGATCAACCTCGGACCCGCCGTGTTCGACGAAGCGGGCCATCTGGTCGTAAAGCCGGGGGTATTCGCCGCCAAGGGCGGAGGCTTCGCCGCTGGCCGTCCCGTCGATGGCCATTCGCGCTCCGCCGTCGGACAGGTGCAGGGTGCCGCTCTCCGTCAGCGCCTCGATCTCCCACACCTGATCGCCCTTCTGGCGCCAGTCGAACACCGCAGAGACCTCGGCCCCCGCCGGGTGATGAAAGCCGATTCGCGCGGCGATGGGTGTCTGACAATTCGACGGCACGTCGAGCACGGCATCGGTGACATGGATGTCATCTGGCAGGATCTCGGTCACGATCGACAAGGCGTTGATGCCGGGATCAAAGACGCCAAGGCCCCCAGGCTCCCAGATCCAGGCCTGGCCGGGGTGCCAGCGGTGGACATCCTCTTTCCAGGTCACGGTCAGCTTTTTCAGCGCCTTGTCCGACAGCCAGGCCTTGGCCGCGGGCACCATATCGGCGTGCCGCGAGTGCCAGGTCGCATAAAGCGTCAGACCGGCGTTCCGCGCGGCGCGTACCAGCGCGTGACACTCGGCCAATGTGGCGCCGGGAGGCTTTTCCAGCATGACGTGGCGCCCGGCCCGCAAAGCCTGCATCGCATAGTCGAACCGGGGAACTGGCGGCAAGCACAGCGAGACCACGCGGATGTCAGGCCGCGCCTCCAGCATGGCGGCGAGGTCGGTGAACGCCTCTACCCCGTCGACGGAGCCATTCCGGCTGATCGTGGCGGCAAGCTCCCAATCGGGGCTTTGGGCGATGGCGGGCACGTGCTGATCCAGCGCGATCTTGCCAATTCCAACAAGGGCGACCTTCATCAGTGGCTATCCTTTCCGACAGCCGCACCCCGGCAGCCCTTGAGGAAGTTCAGATCGGCGCCGGTGTCTGCGCCGCCCACATGGACCTGATGCAGCCAGGCATAGCCGCTTTCCGCGCGTTCGTGTTTCGGGCGCCAGCGCGTCAGCCGTTCGCTTAACTCTGGGTCCGGGATGTCCAGATGCAGGCGCCGGTTCTCTACATCGACCTCGATCATATCGCCGGTGCGGACGACTGCCAAAGGCCCGCCGGCGGCCGCTTCGGGCGCGGTGTGCAGGATCACGGTGCCATAGGCGGTGCCGGACATCCGCGCGTCAGAGATGCGGATCATGTCCCTGATGCCCTTTTTCAGCAGTTTCGGCGGCAGGCCCATGTTGCCGACCTCTGCCATGCCCGGATAACCCTTGGGCCCGCAATTCTTCAGCACCATGATGCAGGTTTCGTCGATCTCCAGCGCGTCGTCTTCGATCTGCGCCTTGTAGTCGTCGATATCCTCGAACACGACCGCCCGGCCGCGATGCTGCATCAGATGCGGCGAGGCGGCGGAGGGTTTGAGGATCGCGCCATTGGGCGCCAGATTGCCCCGCAGCACGGCAATGCCGCCCTTTTGGGTCAACGCGCGGTCGAGCGGCAGGATCACGTCCTCATTCCAGTTCCGCGCGTCCTTCACCTCGTCCCAGATCGTCTGACCCGAGACGGTCAGCGCCTCTTTGTGCAGCTTTCCGCCCTCGGCCAGGCGCTTGAGCACAACAGGCAGACCGCCTGCATAAAAGAACTCTTCCATCAGATACTTGCCCGATGGCTGCAGGTTCACAATGGTCGCGATATCCCGCCCGCAGCGGTCCCAGTCGTCCAACGTCAGATCAACCCCGACGCGCCCCGCAATCGCCAGCATATGCACGACCGCGTTGGTCGACCCGCCCACGGCGCCGTTGCAGCGAATGGCGTTTTCAAAGGCCGCGCGGGTCAGGATGTCAGAGGGTTTCAGATCGTCCTTGACCATCTGCACGATCCGCCGCCCCGACAGCTGCGCCATCACGCGGCGGCGCGAATCCACCGCCGGGATCGCCGCGTTCCCCGACAACGCCATGCCCATCGCCTCGGACATGGCGGCCATGGACGAGGCGGTGCCCATCGTGTTGCAGGTGCCAGAGGACCGGGTCACCGCCGCTTCGGCCTCCAGGAAGGCCTCTTGCGTCATCTCTCCGGCCTTCACGGCTTCGGAAAAGCGCCACAGATGCGTGCCCGCCCCCACCCGTTCGCCCTGGAACCAGCCGTTGAGCATTGGCCCGCCGGTGACAACGATCGAGGGCAGATCGCAGGAGGCGGCGGCCATCAGCAGCGACGGTGTGGTCTTGTCGCAGCCCACCATCAGCACGCAGCCATCCATCGGTTGGCCGCGAATCTGTTCCTCGATCGACAGGGCGGCCAGATTGCGGAACATCATCGCCGTGGGGCGAAAGGTGTTTTCCGAGGCCGAGAACACCGGCACTTCCATCGGAAAGCCGCCGGCCTCCCATATGCCGGCCTTTACCTTCTCTGCCAGTTCGCGCAGATGCCCGTTGCAGGGCGTCATGTCGGACCAGGTGTTCAGGATGCCGATCACCGGGCGGCCGTCGAACAGGTCCGCCGGGTAGCCCTGATTCTTCATCCAGCCGCGGTGATAGATCACGTCCTTGGTTGTGCCGCCATACCATTCCTGGCTGCGCAGCTTTCGCGGCCAGTCTGCCGGTTGGAACGCCATCGGCTTAGCCCTTCTGCTTGTTGTAGACGTCGAAGATGACGGCGGCGAGCAGGACAAGGCCCTTGATCATCTGCTGATAATCGATGCCGATGCCCATGATAGACATGCCGTTGTTCAGCACGCCCATCAGGAAGGCGCCAACCACGGCGCCGACGATCTTGCCGACCCCGCCCGACATCGACGCGCCGCCGATGAAGACCGCCGCGATCACGTCCAGTTCCAGGGCAAAGCCCGCCTTCGGCGTCGCTGTGTTCAGTCGCGCGGCAAAGACCAGCCCGGCCACGGCGGCCAGCATGCCCATGTTCACGAAGGCCAGGAAGGTCAGCCGCTCGGTCTTGATGCCCGACAGTTTCGCCGCCTTTTCGTTGCCGCCCAGCGCATAGATCCGGCGGCCCAGCACGGTGCGTTCGGTGAGGAAGGCATAGACGATTGTCAGCACGCCCATGGTCAGCAGAACATTGGGCAGGCCCCGGAAGGTGGCGAGCTTGTAGAGCACGAAGACCAGCGCAATGGCGATGATGGCGGTGCGGACGACAAAGAAGGTTTTCGGTTCATCCTCGATCCCGTAGGCCTTGTTCTGCGCCCGTTTGTGCATGTTCGACCAGATCACCCAGCCCGCCGCGATCAGCCCGGTCCCGAAGGCCAGGACGTTGAAGTTGCGGGTCCCGAAGATGGATTTGAGCGCATCGCCGCCGGGCAGGATATCGGGCACGAAACCGGTGGCGATCACCTGGAATTCGCGCGGGAACGGCCCCACCGACTGACCTTCGAGCAGCCAGAGCGACAGGCCCCGGAACACCAGCATCCCCGCCAGCGTCACTATGAACGAAGGGATCTTCCAATAGGCCACCCAATAGCCTTGCGCCGCCCCGATCAGCGCTCCGAAGGCGACGCAGATGATCATCGTCAGGGCGATGGGCATATCGAGGTTGACGATCATCACCGCGGCCAAGGCGCCGATGAACCCCATCACCGATCCGACCGACAGGTCGATATGGCCCGCGACGATGACGATCAGCATCCCCAGCGCCATGATGATGATATAAGAGTTCTGCAACAGCAGGTTGGTCAGGTTGATCGGTTTGAGAAGCGTACCGCCGGTTACGATCTGAAAGAACGCCATGACCGCGATCAGCGCGAACAGCAGACCGTATTCGCGAAGGTTCGCCGCTAGATACGCCCCAAGCCCGGTGGCCCGCGCCGCGCGATCAGAGCTGGTTTCCGCAACAGACATGTCGGTCTCCTATTCGTTCACGATGAGCGACATGATGCGCTCCTGGCTGGCCTCGGCGGCAGGCATCTCGCCCACGAAAGCCCCTTCATTCATCACATAGATCCGGTCGCACATGCCCAGCAGCTCGGGCATCTCCGACGAGATCATCACAACGCCCTTGCCGGCGGCGGCCAGATCGTTGATCAGCCCGTAGATCTCGTATTTCGCGCCAACGTCGATCCCGCGGGTCGGTTCGTCGAGGATCAGCACCTCTGGCCCGGCGAACAGCCATTTCGACAGCACCACCTTCTGCTGGTTTCCGCCCGACAGGTTCATCACCTTCTGAAAGACACCCGGGGTGCGGATGCCCAGGTCCTTGCGGTATTTCTCGGCCACTTCGGTTTCGGCATGGCCGTTCAGGATCGCCCCGCGCGCCACGCCCGGCAGGTTCGCCAGCGTGATGTTGCGGGTGATCGTGTCGTCCAGGATCAGGCCCAGGCTCTTGCGGTCTTCGGTGACATAGGCCAGCCCGGCCTTGATCGCTGCGCTGACGGTCGAGACATCGGCCTTGCGTCCGTGCATCTCGACGCTGCCGGTGATGTTCTGGCCCCAGCTTTTGCCAAAGATCGACATGGCCAGTTCCGTCCGGCCTGCGCCCATCAGCCCGGCGATGCCGACCACCTCGCCGGCGCGCACGTCAAACGCGACGTTGCGGATCGTCTGCCGGTCGGCATGTTCGGGGTGGTAGACCGACCAATCCGCCACGCGCATGATCATGTCGCCGATCCTGGGCGTGCGGTGGGGATAGCGGTTCTCCATCGACCGGCCGACCATGTCGCGGACGATCCGGTCCTCGGTGATGCCGTCCTTGGTGTTGAAACTCGACACCGACTGCCCGTCGCGGATGACCGTGACGGTATCGGCGACGCGGCGCACCTCGTTCAGCTTGTGGCTGATGATGATCTGGGTCATGCCCTGCGCTTTGAGTTCCAGCATCAGATCCAGCAGCGCCTGGCTGTCGCTTTCCGACAGCGCCGAGGTCGGCTCGTCCAGGATCAGCAGGCGCACGTCCTTGGCCAGCGCCTTGGCGATCTCGACCAGCTGCTGCTTGCCGACGCCCAGCTTCTCGACCTGGGTGGTCGGGGCATCGCGCAGGCCCACCTTGCGCAACAGGCCCTCGGTCTTGCTGTTGGTCTCGCGCCAGTCGATGACGCCGCCCTTGGCATTCTCGTTGCCCAGAAACAGGTTCTCGGCGATCGACAAAAGCGGCACCAGCGCCAGCTCCTGGTGAATGATGATGATGCCGCGCGCCTCGCTGTCCGCGATATGGCGGAACTGGGCGACGGTGCCGTCATAGTGGATCTCGCCCTCGTAGCTGCCGGCGGGATAGACACCGGACAGCACCTTCATCAGCGTCGATTTTCCGGCGCCGTTTTCGCCGCAGATGGCATGGATCTCACCGGTCTGGACCTTGAGCGACACGTCGTCCAGCGCCTTGACGCCTGGAAACGTCTTGGTGATAGAGCGCATTTCCAGCAGAACGTCCTGCATGGTGGCGGCCTCGTGGAGCATTAAAAATTGGGAAATGCGGACCCGCGCCGGTGTGATGCGCGCAGGTCCGCCGAGTCGTTGGAACTCGCGTAGACGCCGAAGCGCCTACTTGATCTGGTCGATCGTGTAGTAGCCGGTTTCCACTAGGCGCTCTTCCCAGTTGTCGCCGGTCACTTTCAGCGGCTCAAGCAGGTAGGACGGAACAACCTTGATACCGTTGTCATAGGTTTCGGTGTCGTTGATCTCTGGCTCGCCGCCTTGCAGCAGGGCTTCGACCATGCCGACGGTGACCCGCGCCAGTTCCCGGGTGTCCTTGAAGATGGTGGAATACTGCTCGCCCGCAAGGATCGACTTGACCGACGGCACTTCGGCATCCTGCCCGGTGACAATCGGCATCGGGGTGTCGCCAGAGCCATAGCCCACACCTTTGAGCGAGGACAGGATCCCGATGGACAGGCCGTCATAGGGCGACAGCACGCCATGCACGACATTGTCGGTGTAATGCGCGGACAACAGGTTATCCATGCGCGCCTGGGCCACGGCGCCATCCCAGCGCAGGGTGCCGACGGTGTCCATGCCCATCTGGCCCGACACGATGGTGACCTTGCCGCTGTCGATCATCGGCTGCAGCACCGACATAGCGCCATTGTAGAAGAAGTAGGCGTTATTGTCGTCAGGCGAGCCGCCGAACAGTTCCACATTCCAGCTTGCGGCATCGGGGAAGCGCGCTTCCAGACCGTCCACAAGGGTTTCAGCCTGCTGCACACCGACCTTGAAGTTGTCGAAGGTGGCGTAATAGCTGACATATTCGCTGTCGCGGATCAGACGGTCATAGGCGATCACTTCGATTCCGGCGAAATGCGCGTTCTCCAGCGCGTTCGACAGCGTGGTGCCGTCGATGGCCGCGATCACCAGCGCATCGACGCCATTGGTGATCATGTTCTCGATCTGAGCGAGTTGGTTGGGGATGTCATCCTCGGCGTATTGCAGGATCGTTTCATATCCGGCCGCTTCGAACTGCTCCACCATGGACTCGCCGTCCGAGATCCAGCGGGCCGATGATTTCGTGGGCATGGCTATCCCGACGAGACCTTCCGCATAGGCACCGGTAACAAGGGTGGTCGCCAGCGCAGTGCTGACGAGAATCGTCTTAAGAGTCATGTTTTCTCTCCTCCCGCGGTGCCCGCCCTCTGCTGCGGCACCGTCATGCCCTTGGACTAACCCCGATCATCATATCAGACCAATGCAATTTTCCTCGACTGAGATACCATTGATGATATGTTAAGCCATGAGTTTGACGCTGCATCAACGGCTGAAACCGTCCCAATTGCGATTGATCCGCGCCATTTGCGACAGCGGCAAGCTGCAGCTGGCCGCCGACGCGGTCGCGATGTCCCAGCCCGCCGCCTCGCGCATGTTGTCCGAGATCGAGAGTGACATTGGCGCCCCGCTGTTTGAGCGTTTGCCGCGCGGAATGACCGCGACCGAGATCGGCGAGGCCTTTGTGCGCCACGCGCGCGTGATTCTGGCCGAGATCGATACCCTCGCCACCGAGGTCGCGCAGCTGCGCGGCGGCAAGGCGGGCGCGGTCCGTATCGGCGCGGTCACCGGTCCTGCCGCAGGTGTGCTTGTGCCGGCGCTGATGGCGGTCCGGGCCGAGGTGCCCGACATCCAGCCCACCATCGAGGTCGCGCCGTCGGTCACATTGATTCGAGGGCTGGAGGATGGCCGCTTCGACTTCGTCCTCGCGCGGATCGGGGCAGAGGCCTCCGTCCGTTCTTTCCAAGCGCAGCCGGGCCGGATCGAGGTTATCAGCCTTGTCGCACGGCGCAGCCATCCACTGGCCGGCCGCAAAGTGTCGCTTGCCGAAACCCTCGACTATGAATTCGTGATCCAGGAACCCGGCTCGCCGATCCGGGCAGAGCTGGAGAACCGGTTTCTTGCCGCCGGTCTGCCGACCCCTGCGCGGGTGACGAACAGCTCGTCGCTTTTGGTGGCGCTGAGCCTCGTGGCGGGGTCCGATGCCATTGCGCCCCAGACCTACGAGGTCGCCCAGCTTCTGACCCGCGCCAATACCGAGCTTGCGATCATCGAAACCCACGAAAGAATTGCCGTTTCGCCATTCCTGGTCCTGCAAGCCCGTAACCGCCAGCTTTCCCCGATCGCGCGGAAGCTGCTGTTCGAGGTGTTGCGCCGCATGTGACCGCTCCGCCGGGGGTGCCGCAAACGGGGCGTCTGGGCCCTGTTCTTGCCGTCAGGTGCTTCTTAACGTGCCAGAGACGGTCTATTGGGTCGCAAGTTGCTGAATTTGAGGGCAGTGTTCCGATACGCCTTGGTGGGGGCGTCCATGTGACATAGACCCTGATCCGGGCCGTCCGTATCATGTTCGCGCTGCCTGCCAACTGTCGGGAGGGCCTCCCGCCGCTTTACACAAGGATTTCGCCGATGGTCATCGTCTGGGTGGGTCACAACGAGTCTGGCGCGGTCCGCGCCGCGGGTCGCCTGTGATGGGGCGCTATCGTCTTGGGATCGATGTTGGCGGGACTTTTACCGACTTTGTGCTCGCCAACATGGATGGCGGCCAGATCGCCTTTCACAAGGAACCAAGCGCGCCGGACGATCCGTCGCGGGCGGTCGAGGCGGGCGTGGCCAATCTGATCGCGCAACAGGGGATGTCGCCCGACAGTGTGGAACTGGTTGTGCATGGCACGACTTTGGCACTGAACGCGATCATCCAGCAAAAGGGCGCGCGGGTTGCGCTGGTGGTGTCGAAAGGCAACCGCGATGTGATGGAGATCGCGCGCTCCCGCATGCCGAATTCCTATGACTTCACTGCCGGGCGCGAGGCGCCCCTGATCCCGCGTGAAGCGGTGTTCGAGGTCGGGGCGCGCGGGCTGAGCAACGGCAGCGTCATGACGCCCGCCGATCCTGCCGAGATCGCGGCGGTGGCGGAGCGGATCGCCCAAGGCGGCTACGATGCCGTGGCGGTGATGCTGCTGAACTCTTACCGGGATCCGGCGCTGGAAGCTCAGGTCGCCGCCTATCTGGCCGCCGCGCTGCCGGGTGTTCCGGTGACCCCGTCGGCGGCCATCTGGCCCGAAATGCGGGAATATGAACGGGCGCTCGTCACCTGCATGAACAGCTACGTCCACCCGCTGATGGAAAGCTATTTCACCCGCCTGCAGGCGCGTCTGGCCGGGCTGGGGATTACCTCGCCGATCTATATCACCGCCAACAACGGCGGCACCGTCTCGTTGGACACGGCGCGGGCGCGGCCGGTCGATACGGTGCTGTCGGGCCCGGCCTCTGGCGTGCTGGCTGCCACCCGGACGGCGCCGGCGGAACCTTCGCTGATCACCTTCGACATGGGCGGAACCAGCACCGACATCTCGATCACCCGCGACGGGCAACTGGAGTTCACCAACTCCACCCTGATCGGGGATTACCCGCTGATGCTGCCGGTGGTGAATGTCTCTGCCATTGGTGCGGGCGGGGGATCCATTGTCTGGGCCGATGCGCAGGGGTTGCTGAAGGTGGGGCCGGAAAGCGCTGGCGCGGCGCCTGGGCCCGTCTGCTATGGGCGCGGCGGGGCGCGGCCGACGATCACCGATTGCTATTTGACGCTGGGCTATCTGGATCCGGAGCGGTTCAACGACGGGCGTCTGGCCCTGGACAAGGGCGCCGCAGAGCAGGCGTTGGCACAGACCGGGGCCGCAGCGGGACAGGCCGATGCGATCGCCACCGCCTCTGCCGCCTTGATGGTTGCCACGGCGCGGATGGCGACCGAATTGCGCAAGCTGATGGCGGAAAAGGGGCTGGACCCGCGCGGCTTCGTGCTGGCGGCCTATGGCGGAGCGGGCCCGACCCACGCGAACCTTCTGGCCGAAGAGGCGCGGCTGGACGGCGTGCTGGTGCCGCTGCTGCCGGGCACCTTCTGCGCGCTGGGGGCGATCCTTGCGGATGTGCGCCGCGAATATGTCCGCCAAGCCCGGATCACCACGGACCGTGCCGGGGCGCATTGGGAGGGTATCACGGCGCTTCTGGCCGAGATCGAGGCCGAAGCGCTCGACTGGGTCGCGGCAGAGGGCGACCTGATCGGATCCCACGAGCTGCGCCTGACCTGCGACATGCGCTATCCCGGGCAGGCCTTCGAATTGCCGATCGAGGTGCCCGATTACGCGCTGGATCGCCTGACGCCCAGCACCGTGATCGACCTGTTCAACACGGAACACCACAGGCTCTACGGGTTTGTAGAGCCGGACTCGGCGGTTCAGATTACGACCTTGCGGCTGTCGGTGGTGGGCCGGGTCGAGCAGATCGGCCTGCCGCAATCGGTGCCGGGCGATCTGCCCAAACCGCGCGCGGTCCGGCGGATGCATTACCAGGACTGGCGCGACGTGCCCGTTTATGACCGCTCCGCCATCGGCAGCGGGGCCACCCTGGACGGGCCCGCGATTGTCGAACAGCCTGACACAACGGTGGTGATCCTGCCGGGCTGGCGGGCGGTGTCCGACACGCTGGGCAACCTGTTGATCCGTCGCATGGGAGATCCGGCATGAGTCTCGACCCCGTTCTGCTGGAGATCCTGCAAACCCAGATGCAGGCCGTCACCGAAGAGATGGCGATCACGCTGGCGCGAACCGCGCGATCCACCTATGTCAAAGATGCCGCCGATTTCGCGACCGCGCTGGCCAATCTGGATGGCAAGTTCTTCTGTTATCCCGCCAATATGGGCGTGTCGGGGTTTCTGGACCTTGATTGCAACGTGGCGATTCAGGCGATCCCGGATCTGGAGCCAGGCGATGTCATCATCACCAATCATCCCTATCTCAGCGGCGGCCTGTCCACCCACATGCCCGATTTGCAGCTGATCAAGCCCTATTTCCATAACGGTGAGATCGTCTGCTACGGCTGGGACTTCATCCATTCGGCGGATATCGGCGGCGGTGTGCCCTCGTCGATTTCGCCCCGGTTCACCGAGTTGTTTCAGGAAGGGTTGCAGATCCCGCCGATGAAACTGGTGAAGGCGGGTGCGCTCAACCGCGATTTCGAGACGATCTATCGCGCGAACTGCCGGGTGCCGGATCTGAACATGGGCGACATCAAGGCCATGCTTGCGGCCCTGAATGTGGGCGAACGGCGGGTGGCCGATCTGATCGCACGCCACGGGCTGATAACCTTCATGACCGCGCAGGTCGCCACCGTCGATCTGGCCCGAGAGAAGGCGCGTGCGGTGCAGCGGCGCATCCCGGATGGCACCTATGTCTTCTGGGACTATATGGACGACGACTATGCCACGCGGATCCCGATCCGGATCCGGGTCGAGATGCGGGTCGAGGACGGACATGTGCATCTGGATTTCACCGGCTCCGACCCGCAGGTGATCGCGGCCTACAACGTGCCGACGGGCGGGCTGCGGCATCCATGGCTGACGCTGAAGCTGATGCATCTGATCGGCAGCTATGACCGGACGGTGCCGCTGAACTATGGTCTGTTCGAGAACATCTCGGTTCATGTTCCCAAGGGCACCGTCCTGAACCCCGAGTTCCCGGCGGCGGTCGGGGTGCGCCATGCGACGGCGATCCGGATCAACGATGCCGTTGTCGGGGCGATTGCCACAGCCTTGCCCGGCCTGATCCCGGCGCCTTCTGGCGGTACGGTGGTGCCCACGGTGATTGCAGAGCAGAACCCGGCGACCGGCAGCCGGTCCGTTGTCGTGATCCAGTCGCTGGTTGGCGGCACCGGCGCGCGCGAGGGCGGCGACGGGGTGGACGGGCGCGACAGCGGTCTGGCCAACCTGTACAACACCCCGCTGGAGCGGTCCGAAGCCGATACCGATGTGGTGGTCGAGGTTTATGGCCTGCGCCCGGACAGCGGCGGGGCCGGGCGCTGGCGCGGCGGCACCGGGCTGGAAATGCGGGTGCTGATCAAGCGGGCGGGCACGGCGGTGCTGGGCCGCGGGCTGGAACGGTTCGTGTTCCGGCCCTGGGGGATCGCCTGTGGCGGACCGGGCGCGGTGTGCCGGGTGATCCTGAATCACGGTCTGCCGGACGAGCGGGATCTGGGCAAACTGGACATGTATGTCGCCGAGGAAGGCGACCGGCTGACGATCCTGACGGCCGGGGGCGGCGGCTTTGGCGATCCGTTCACCCGCGACCCGGCGGCGGTGCTGCGCGATGTCATTGCGGGTTTCGTGTCGGTCGAGGGCGCCGCGCGGGACTACGGCGTCGTGGTCGAAGGCGACAGGGTGATCGAAGACGCCACCAGCGCGCTGCGGGCCGAACGGCCCACGCCGGCCACCTTCAACTTTGGCCCCGAGCGCGCGGCCTGGGAGAGGGTCTTTGACGACGCCACCCTTTGCGCCTTGTCCGCGCGGTTGCTGCAATTGCCGGCCACCATCCGGGCCCAGACCCGCAAACGCATCATCGAGGCAGCGGTTCCGGGGTTGGACGATGTGGCCAGCACCGGCCTGCCCGCCCTGATGTCGGACGCAGCTGCAATCCGCGCGCGGCTGGAAGAACAGATGAAGCTGCTGCCCTCCTGAGGCCCATACCTGGAACGCGTATTCGGAACACGTCGTCGGGCCGCATATCCCGACGGCGCGTTCAGATCGCGTATCCGGACGCCGGGCAGGGTGGTCCGGAGAAGACTGGACACCCCGCCATGACAGAGCATGTTGCCTATGACCGCCAGGACGGGGCGGGCGCGCAGGGCCCCGCGCTCAAGGGTTAACGCCCGCCGTCGACGGACAGAACCTGGCCCGTGATCCAGGACGCCTGCGGGCTGGCCAGGAACAACACCGCCGCGGCAATGTCTTCTGGCGTCCCAAGGCGGCGCATAGCGATGCCGCTGACCAGCGCCGTTTGCCCCTCGGGGCCCAGCGCGTCCCATTGCCGCTCTGTCGTAGGGTTTGATCGCACAAAGCCCGGCGCGATGGAGTTGACCGTGATGCCGTATGGCCCAAGCTCATGCCCCAATTGCCGGGCGAGGCCGATCTGTCCCGCCTTGGCGCTGGCATAGGCCTGAATCCCCGTCAGGCTGACATCGAGCCCCGCGCGGCTGGAAATCGTCACGATCCGCCCCCAACCGGCCTCTTTCATGCCCGGCACCACCGCACGGGCCAGATAGAAGGCCGCCGTCTGGTTCACCGCGACGATAGCCTCCCAATCCTGGGGAGAGATCGTCTCTACCGGACGCCCGACCTGGCCGCGCACTCCGCCCGCGACATGGATTGCGATGTCAAAGCCCCCCGCGCCGGTGACATAGGCGGCCAGCGCCTCGGCGTCGGTCACATCGACCGTGCCGGTCGACACGCCGGTGCCGTCCAGCGCCTGCAGCGCCGCCGGGTCGATGTCGATGGCCGCGACCGTTGCGCCTGCCTCGTGCAGGGTCAGGGCAATCGCGCGGCCAAGGCCCTGGCCCGCGCCGGTGACAAGGGCGCGGCGGCCGTCAAGATCCAGTTTCATGCGGTTGCTCCTGCTTCATATTCCGCTTTCAGCGCATCCAGCGTGTCGAAGGACAGCGGGCGCCGGCCTTCCTCGATATCCTGGATCAGAGTAATCAATCGTCGCGTCAGGGGCATTGGCTGCCCAAGCTCCGCGCCCACCGCGACGGGTTTGGTCAATTGCGGATCCACCTCGGTGCGCCGCTTGCGCACCGCCAGATCGCGCCAGATCCCGGAATGCGATTTCGCCGAGCTCCGGTTATGCGTCACCATCGCATCGAACGAGGCTTTTGTGGCCTCTGGCGCGGCGTCGGGGCGAAAGGCTGCGGGGTCGTAGCCGTTGAACCCCTGCGGCGTCACGCCCTGCGCGTCGGCGACTGCCGTCAACTCGCGGGCAAGTGCGGTCAGGGTGGGGCGGTAATCCGGATGCGCCAGTACGTCGGCGATGCTGTCGTCGGTCAATGCGGTGGCGAACAGCAGCGCGCCATAGCCCAGCTTGCCCCAGAGATAGCCCCAGATCTCCGTCGTGATGATCGCCGCTGGCTCGAAGATCGACAGCAGGCGGTGGGTTTCCGTCAGGCGAGGTGTCCGGGCGCCGTCAAGCTCTCCGACCACCACGGCGGCCCGGCCACCGAACAGGATACGGCCGGGGCCCAGATAATCCGCCCCGAAATTGATGAAGGCGCCCAGCGTCGCCTCTGGCCCGACGATCTCTGCGATGGTCAGCTCGTTCAGGCCGTTCTGCAGCGACAGAACATGCCCCCCGGGGTCGAGATGCGGCGCAAGCATCCGCGTGGCGCCGTCGGTGTGCTGCGCCTTGGTGCACAGCCAGATCACCGGGTAACTGCCGGTCAGACCCTTTGGCGTGACGGCGCGGGCGGGGACTCGGAAGGTCTCTATCGGTCCTTCGATGGCCAGACCGTTGTCGTTCATCGCCGCCACGTGATCCTCCGCCTGATCGACGAACAGCACATCCACCCCGGCCCGCACCAGATAGGCGCCAATCGTGCCGCCGATGGCACCCGCGCCCCAGATCACCAAAGGCGCGCTCATGACCACGGCCCTTCCAGCAGGGCGCGAGTCTCGGCCACGGCGACCTCCCACAGCCCGAGCATCACGTCGTCAGGCTTTTGATAGTCGCCGCCAAACACGCCGTCGCCGATATAGGCGCGGACGGCCTCGGGCCCCATCACGCGCATGCGCTCCAGGTCGATCATCGGTTTTTGATGGTCGGGCATGTCCACATCCGGCAGGCGGGTCCAGGGAAAATTCTCCATCCACGAGGCATGGCTGGCTACCGGGTCGATCTCTTGCACCTTGGCCCAGGTCCGGGGCGCTTGCCACCAATTGTGAAACTTGATCGCCATCTTGGGATGCGCGCGCATCACATCCAGCGCGGCGGCCCCGGCGGGCGCGTTTCCGCCATGACCGTTCACAATCAACACGCGGCGAAACCCGCTGTCTCGCAGGCTGTCCAGAATATCGCGCACCACCGCCAGCAGGGTTTCCACGCGCAGGGTTACACTGCCGGGATAGGCAGCGAAATAGGGGCACAGCCCGTAGTTCATACGCGGAAAGACGGGCACCCCCAGCGGGTCGGCGGCGTCGATGGCAACCTTTTCAGCAAGGATCGAATCGACGGACAGGCTAAGCGGGCCGTGCTGCTCTGTCGATCCGAGGGGCAGAACGCAGCGGTCGTCGGTTTCGAGATAGCGCTCGATCTCTTGCCAATGCGATTGCGAAATCTGCATGTTTCGTCACCCTTCCGTGCTTGGGCCCGCCGCATTGTCCGACGGGGGCCGGTTTTCTGAAACCCTGCACAGAACGGGCTGGATTTGCGATAGCTAACTGCGCGACGATGGCGTGTTGGGGATGGTTTGGGGCCCAGGCGCCCGCCAAGGCGGAAGCCTGCGAAAAGGACAATCGGAATGGGAACGCTTGTGATCGGGGGCGGCGGGTTCGTTGGCCTGAACATCGTGGAACATCTGCTGGCGCGGGGACGGGCCGTGACTCTGTTCGATATCGCGCCGCCGCCCGACGCCGCGCTGGACGCCTTCGCGGCCTTGCCCGGTGCGCTGACCCTGGCGACCGGCGACGTTCAGGACGTGGGCTCCGTGGCTGCCGCGTTGGACGCGGGGATCGACACCATGGTCTACGGCGCCGCCGTCACCGCGGGGGAGGCGCGTGACAGGACCGCGCCCGAGATCACGATGGGCGTGAACCTTGGCGGGTTCCTGACCGCCCTGCGCGCCGCCCACGAATCGGGCCTGCGCCGGGTCATCAACCTGAGCAGTGCGGGTGCTTATGGCGCGGCGGCTTTTCGCGGCGACGGTCCTTTGCACGAAGACGACACCCCGGCCGATCCACAAAACATCTACGCGATCACCAAGTTCGCCTCGGAGCGGGTGGGCGCGCGGATGGCCGAGGTCTGGGGGCTGGATGTGATCAGCCTGCGCCTGTCCGGAGTCTTCGGCCGTTGGGAGCGTCGCACCTCGGTCCGCGACACGCCCAGCCCGCAGTTCCAGATCGCCGAAGCCTTGAGGGCGGGGCAGCCCGCGCTGATCGAACGTCTGGACGCGCGCGACTGGATCTATGCCCCCGACGTGGCGCGGGCGGTGGATACGGTGTTGAACGCGCAGGATCTTTCACATCGGCTCTACAATGTCTCGACCGGGCAGACCTGGTCTGTGCTGGACTGGGGGCAGGCGATGGCGGCGCGGTTCGATGGCGGGGTCTGCCGGTTGCCGGCCGAGGGAGAGACGGCAAACATCCTGCTGCATACCGCGACCGACCGGCGCCCTTTGGCGGTGGATAGGCTGCGCGCCCAGGGTGCTTTTCCAACCTGCCACAACATTAATCAGTCGGTCGAGAATTATCATGAATGGCTCACGGCAGAGGGGGCGGAGTACAGTTAAGGCTTGATCGGACGCCGATTGCCGCTGAGGGTTGGCTGATCCGAGAGGTGCCAAGGTCTGCTGGCTGCCATTGCCTGCGCCTGAAAACGGGTGCTTTGACCGCAAACGGCGGGACCCTCCGGGGAGCGAAACGGGCCCGGGCGGTGACGGTCTTTGAACAGACCGTACAGCCCTGGATGGCCTGCAAACAATATAGGGGAGACTGCTGCCGATGAAGAATCTCAAGTCTTACAGATCCATGCTGGCCGCGCTTGCGGCGAGCACGGTGCTAGCCGGGGCCGCCACCGCCGACGAGCTTACGATTGGTGTTCGGTCCGGCGCGGAGTCGATGGATCCCCATTTCTCCGCCATCGGTATCAACGTGTCGGCGATGAAAAACGTCTACGAGACGCTGACCGCGCGCGACGACAACCTGCAGCTTGCGCCCGGTCTGGCCGAAAGCTGGGAGCCGGTCGACGATGTCACCTGGCATTTCAAGCTGCGCGAAGGTGTGACGTTCCACGACGGATCGACCCTGGACGCCGCCGACGTGGTACAGTCGGTCAACCGGATCCCTCTGGCCGCTGGCCCCGATGGCGGTCTGGTCACTTATACCCGCCGGATTGTCGAAGCCTCTGTCGTTGACGATCTGACGGTGGAATTCAAGACCGACACCCCCGCGGCGACCCTGCCACTGGATCTGGCCCGCCTGTTCGTGCTGCCGTCCGAGATCGCGCTGGACACCCCGGTGTCCGAGTTCAACTCCGGCGCTGCAGCCATCGGAACCGGCCCCTACAAGCTGGAGTCCTGGACGGCCAAGGGCGACATGGTCGTCGTGCCATTCGAAGACTACTGGGGCGAAGCGCCAAAGTGGGACAAGGTCACCTTCTCTGAGATCTCCAACGACAGCGCCCGGGTTGCGGCACTGCTGTCAGGCCGTGTGGATCTGATCAACTACGCGCCGCCCACTGACGTGGCCCGTCTGCGCAACGAGGATGAGCTGGAGGTGTTCTCGGGGCCGTCCGTCTATATCTTCATGCTGTTCCCCGACTACCGCGAAGAGACTCCGCGCGTGCGGGCGAAAGACGGCGGTCCGATCGACGGGAACCCGTTCCTTGACCTTCGGGTGCGTCAGGCGATCTCCCTTGGCGTGAACCGCGACGCAATCGCCAGCCGCGTGATGGAGGATCTGGCAACGCCAGCATCGCAGATCATCACCAACGGCTTCTTCGGCTGGTCGCCGGAAGCGGCGGAACTGTCCTATGACCTCGACGCCGCAAAGGCGCTGCTGGCAGAGGCCGGGTATCCCGATGGCTTCCAGGTGGATCTGCATTGTACCTCGGACCGTCTGCCGATGGATGGCGATATCTGCGCGGCACTTGGGCCGATGCTCGCCCGGATCGGGATCGACGCAACAGTGAACGCCACGCCGCGCGCGGTCTACTTCCCCGCGCAATCCGGCAAAGAGTATTCGCTGATGATGAACGGCTGGGGCTCGCTGACGGGCGAGGCGTCCTACATCCTGTCCTCGATGGTGCATACCAAGATCGAGGATGGCTCCTACGGCGTGTTCAACCACTTCTCCTATTCCAACCCGGACATTGACGGTCTTGTCGAAGAGGCGCTGGGCACGATCGACGCGGATGACCGCAAGGCGCTGCTGGAACAGGCGATGAAGCTGACGATGGATGACCTGATGGCGATCCCGATCGTGAACCTGTCGGCGATCTGGGCGGGGAATGCCGAAAAGGTGAGCTATCTGCCGCGCGCGGATGAGGATACGCTCGCGATCAACGCGATTCCGGTCGAATAAGACATCTCTTGTCACAACGATGCGCCGGTGGCTTTTTGTAGTTGCCGGCGCGCGAATTTGAAGGAACGGATCACATGATGCGTCTGGCAATCGTCGGTCCGGGGCGCTGGGGGCGCATTCTTGTGGATGCGGTGCAGGGGATGTCTCCGACCGTGACCTTTACCCGCGCCGTCGCGCGGTCTCCGGCAAAGGCGGCCGATTGGTGCGCGGCCAAGGGCATCTCGCTTGGCGACGACCTGTCCGATGTCCTGTCAGATCCAGATGTGGATGGGATCGTGCTGGCAACCCCGCATTCGCAGCATGCCGATCAGATCGCCGCCGCCGCGCAGGCGGGCAAGCATGTGTTCTGCGAAAAGCCCGTAACCCTGACCCGCGCCAGCGCCGAGGCGGCGATGCAGGCCGTGACTAAGGCGGGCATCGTCTTTGCGGCGGGTCACAACCGGCGCTTTCTGCCCGCGATTGAACGCATGGCGGCGATGATTGCCGCCGGTGATCTGGGCACGATCCTGCATGTCGAGGGCAATATGAGCGGCCATGTGGGCGCCCGCTACACGGCGGACATGTGGCGCGTGGATCCTGTCGAAAGCCCGGCGGGCGGTCTGGCGGGGTCGGGGATCCATGTGATCGACGCGATGATCCATCTGGTCGGCAAGGTCACAGCCGTCACCGCGCAAAGCGACCGGCTGGTGCACCAGATCGCGCTGGACGACACGACCAACATGCTGCTGAAATTCGAGAGCCGCGCCACCGGCTATTTGACGGCGATGACGGCGACGGCGCCGATCTTTCGGATCCAGGTGTTCGGCGACAAGGGCTGGCTGGAGCTGCGTGCCGAGAACGATCTGGCCTGGACCCCGGTCGAGGGCGTGCGCGAGGTCTGGACCTTCCCCGCCGTCTCGACCGAGAGGCTGCAACTCGAAGCCTTCGCCGAGGCGATCCGCACCGGCACGGCCTATCCGATCTCGCTTGACGATGTGATCAACGGCATCGCGGTGTTCGAGGCGGTGTCGGCCTCTGTCGCGTCGGGCGGTCCGGTCCGGCTATGATCACTGGGACGGGCCCCTCACGAAACGTGCTGGGCGCCGTCCTGATCGCAACCTCCTGGGTGTTCTTCACCACCGAGATGGTGTCCGTCCGGCTATTGTCCGACGAGTTGTCGGTGGCGCAGATCGCGGTGTTCCGGCTTGGCACCCAGCTTCTGGCACTTGCCCCGTTGATCTTGTGGACGCGGGGCGCCGTCCTGCGCTCGTCGCGGATGCCGATCCATCTGGCGCGGGCCGGGTGCAGTGCCTCTGGCATGGTGCTGTTCTATCTGGCGTTCATCCTGTTGCCGCTGGCGCTGGCCACCACGCTGACCTTTCTGCAGGCGATGTTCGTCATGGTCCTGGCGGCGCTGCTTCTGGGCGAAAAGATCGGCCCGCGGCGGATCGGGGCGGTGATCGTCGGCTTTGTCGGCGTGCTCATCGTGATGCGGCCCGGCGTGGCGACGGTGCAGCCGGGGATGCTGATCGCGCTCGGCGCGGCCCTTGTCTCGTCGCTGCTGATGATCCTGACGCGCAGCTTGTCGGCCACCGAAAGCCGGATGACGATCATGCTGTATTCCGCCGGGCTGGGGCTGGCGATCATCACCGTTCCGGCGGTCGTGACATGGCAACCACTGGAAGCCCGCCATCTGCCGCTTCTGGCGCTGGTCGGGATTGCCGGAACGACCGGGCAGTTCCTGATGGTCGGCGCCTTCCAGGTGGCAGAGGCGTCGGCCCTGGCGCCTGTCGATTACATCCGGCTGATCTTTGCGGTCGCGGCGGGATATGTTCTGTTCAACGAGGTGCCGGACATCTGGACATGGGCCGGCGCTGCCGTGATCCTTGCGTCGGTGACCTATGCCACCCGCCGCGCCCGGCTTGCCGAACAGACCTCCGTGACCACACCCACGCAGACCTGACACAAAAGGGAGACCCTGATGACCGAGAAACGACATCCGACTTATCTGCTGACGCCGGGGCCCCTGACCACCTCTGCGGAGGTTAAGGCCGCGATGCAGTTCGACAAAAGCCCGAACGGCCCGGAAATGATGGCGCTTGTGAAGGGGATCCGTGACTACATCGTGGAATTGTCGCATGGCGGCGATCTGTACGATTGTGTCCCGGTTCAGGGCAGCGCGACCTATGGGATCGAGGCGGCCTTCAACTCGCTGGCGGACCGCGCGACCAGCCATGTGCTGGTGATCGAGAACGGGTTCTACGGCATCCGCCTGCGCGAGGTAATCGAGGCCAACGGATTTCGCGTCACCCGGCTGGAAGGGCCGATCGTGCCGCCGGTCTCGGGCGATGACGTGGCCCGGCGGCTGACGGCGGATCCGTCGATCACCCATGTCGCCGTCTGTCATTGCGATACCGGGACGGGCATCCTGAACCCGGTCGAGGATATCGCCGCTGCCTGCCGGGCCCATGGCGCCAAGCTGATGATTGACGCCATCGCAGCCTATGCGGGATTCGAGATCGACGCCCCCGCGATGGATGTCGAGGCGGTGATCATCTCTCCCAACAAATGCCTGGAGGCCGTGCCGGGCATCGCGCTGGTGCTGGCCAAGAAGGAAAGCCTGCGCCAGGGCATCGGCCGGTCGCCTTCGTCGGTGCTGGATCTGTCGGCGCAATGGGCATTCATGGAAGAAAAGGGCTGGTTCCGCACCACGCCGCCGACCCATGTGCTGCTGGCGCTGGCCAAGGCGATCGAACTGCACAAGGCCGAGGGTGGCATCGCCCCGCGCCAGGCGCGCTATGTCCGCAACTGGCGGCGGCTGGTCGACGGCTTGCGCCAGCACGGGTTCGCAACCTTTCTGCCCGACGAATATGCCTCGCCGATCATCGCGACCTTCCATGACCCGGACGATCCGAATTACACCTTCGATGCCTTCTATGCGGCGATGGAACAGCGCGGCTTCCTGATCTTTCCGGGGCGGCTGACCTCGGCCCATACCTTCCGGATTGGCACGATGGGCGATCTGACCGAGGGCGACATCACCCTGATTCTGGAAGCGGTGATGGAGTGTATGGCAGAGATCGGCGTCACCCGGTTCGCGCCAAAGATGGAACGGATCGTCGCCGCCTGATCCGCTATTGGCCGTCGTTCAGATGGCAGGCTGACAGGCGCTGAGGCGCGATTTCGCGCAGTACCGGGGCCTCTTCGCGGCAACGCTGCATCGCGAAGGGGCAGCGCGGATGGAAATGGCAGCCCGGCGGCGGAGCCAGCGGCGAGGGAAGTTCGCCCTTGACCGCCGCAT
>CAYGRI010000017.1:0-36390 GCA_964352155.1 uncultured Maritimibacter sp.
CGCCGGGCATGTACAACTCGATCTTCATTGATTTGCATTATTCCGGCGGCCGCATGTCCGGAGTTGCAATGCATGGCACCACGCGCAGCAAATATTCCCTGTTGGGGCGGGCCGACAGCCACGGCTGTATCCGCATGGATCAGGCCAATGCCGACAAGATATGGGCGCTGTTCCATGGCGACGGCAAGCCCGGCGACACGTCTCCGCTCTGGACGGCATCTGTCCCGCGCTATTTTACGTCAGAGCCTGCAGAAAACTGGAACCCGCGCTGGAACTACACCCGCGACGGGTCGTTTCACCGGGCAGAGGATGGGTCGGTGCTGACGAAACCCGGATATTCCGCGCTGTTCGTCATCTTTCGGGACGACATCTGATGTTGCGACGGCTGCTGTGCGCGGTGGCCGTGGCTCTGGCGCCCGGCCTTGCCGACGCGGCGCAATGCCGTTTGGTACTGCCAGAGCGGAGCTGTACCGGCGGCATCACGATCGCGGCGGTGGGGGATATTCTGCTGCATAGCGCGTTGCAGGCGCGCGGATATGCCAGCCCGGACGGATTCCGCGACATCTGGCGTCTGGCAGAGCCCTACCTTGCCCGCGCCGACATCGCCTATGCCAATCTGGAGGGGCCAACCGCCCCGGGCGTGACCCGAGGGTTCGCCCCTGTGGCCGATCCCGGCCCGGTCCTCGATGGCAGGGTCTATTCCAGCTATCCCCGCTTCAACTATCACCCACGGATTGCCCGGCAGCTTGCGGCGGCGGGGTTCGACATCGTCTCGACCGCGAACAACCACGCGATGGACCGGGGGACGCTTGGCGCGGATCGCACGATTGCCGCGCTGAACGCAGCGCGCCTGCCCTTTGCCGGGACCGTTGCCGCTGGCGCCGCGCGCCAGTTCGTCACCCAGATCCAGACGCGCGCCGGTGTGGTGGCCTTCATTGCCTGCAGCTATGACACCAACGGCATCGCCGACCCGCATCGCCAGGTTCTGCTGTGCTACCGGGACCGGGCCGAGCTGCTGGGGCTGATCGCCGCGGCGGCGCGGGTGGCCGCGGCGGTGATCGTGACGCCACATTGGGGGCAGGAATATTCCCACACTCCAGATGAGCAGCAAAAAGCGCTGGCCCGCGCCATGGCCGCCGCCGGCGCCACGGCCATCATCGGCGCGCATCCGCATGTGATCCAGCCCTGGGTCTGGCTGCCAAGCCCGCAAGGCCGCAGCCTGGCGATCTATTCCACCGGCAACTTCGTGTCGGGGCAGTTGCAGTCGCTGTCGACGCGGACCGGCCTGCTGGCCTGGCTAGAGCTGTGCCCGTCCCGCACCGGGCTTGTCGTCACCGGGACCGCCTGGCTGCCGCTGGTGATGCATCGCACCCCGTCCGGGCCCTGGCTGCGCCCCGCCGGAAGCGGCTCTGCGGGGATAGAGGGTCAGGCCCGCGCTCTCGCGGCCCGTTTGCTTCCGGAACCGACGACGACCATGGATCTGCAATGCACTGCCCCACAGGGTGGGACCGCACCAAAGGCGGCCTTGTGATGATCAAGGCACTCGGTGTTCTTTTGGCTGCGTTTTGGATCGTTCCTGCGGTGTTTCCCGCAATGATGACTGCGGTGTTTCCTGCGCTCGGACAGGCACAGGCGCAAAGCCTGGCATCGGCCTTTTTGGCACCGGCTGTCCCGAATGTGCCCCATGTGCCACCGACCAGCGCTGAGCAGCCCTTCCCCAATGCCAAGGCGCGCGGGATGCTCGCTTTTCGTGGCAATCCGATGCGCAACTGGTACGGCACCGGCCCCCTGCCGCGACATCCGGCCGTCCTGTGGCGCGCCGGTCCCTATTGCGGCCCCTCCACCGAGGGCACGGTGACCCGCACCTGGTGCGGCACCGGCTGGACAGGGCAGCCCTCCGTGCGCGCCGATGTCTCCCCGCCCGAGGTGATCTTCGGCGCCTATGATCACGCGGTGCATTTCCTCGACGCCGCCACCGGCGCGGCCCGGCGTGCCCCCTTCATGACCGGCGATATCATCAAGGGCAGCGTGTCGCTCGACCCCAGCGGCGCGCCGATCCTCTATTTCGGCAGCCGCGACAATTACCTGCGCGCGATCCGGCTGGACGAGGAAAAGGCCACCCTGCTGTGGCAATTGTCCTCGATCTCCGGCGACGGGATCTGGAACAACGATTGGGATGCCAACCCGCTGATCCTGGGGGATTTCCTGCTGACGGGGAGCGAGAATTCCTGGTTCTACACCGTCGCTCTGAACCGCGGCCGGGATGCCCAGGGGCGCGCCACGATTGCGCCACAGGTCCTCAACCGCACGCCCGGGTTCACCGACGCGCTGTTTGCCACCATCGGCGACCGCATGGTCAGCATCGAAAGCTCGGCCCTTGTGGTCGGGCAGAACGTCTATTTCGTGAACTCCGGCGGGCTGGTGCAGGGCTATGCCATCCCCAAGCTGGTTGCCGGGGCCGAACGGGACATTGCGCTGGTCTTCGAATACCAGATGGGCGACGACGTGGACGCCACGCTGGTCGCCGATGCCCAGGGGTTTCTCTATGTCGCGGCCGAGAATGAGCGGCGGATGAACCCGGCCAAAGCGGCCTCTGGCCAGCTCGCCAAGCTCGATCCCCGCAAGCCGGACGCGCCGCTGGTCTGGTCGCTGGAACTGCCAGGAACGATCGGCGGCAAGGGCGGGCTTTGGGCCACGCCCGCGCTCTACCGCGACCATCTGCATGTGCCGACGCATCAGGGCGGGCTGATCACCGTCGACACCGCCACGGGGCGCATCACCAGCGAGATCCCGTTTCCCGAACATAGCTGGTCCTCGCCCGCCGTGATCGACGGGGATCTGCTGGCGCCCGGCTGTGACGGCGCTCTCTCCCGGTTTTCCCTGTCGGACCCGGCGCGCCCCCGGCTGGTCTGGCGCTGGCAGATGCCGGGCGCGGGCTGCTGGGAAAGCACGCCGGCGGTCTGGAACGGGGTGATCTACATGGGCAATCGCAATGGCTACTTTTATGCCATCGGCGAGGACACGACCCAAAGGAAAGGAGTGACATTTGTCGAGCTTCAGTAAGCTATTATTTGCAGGGCTGCTTATTTTCGCGGCGGTGCTTGGCCTGTCCAGATGCGCCAGTGCACAAGAGATTGTCATCACATTTGGCGGCGACACGAATTTCGCAGGCTCCCGTCAGACGCCAGAGCCGGACAGAATCCGTAAGTGGAAGACCTTCTCGATGGACGAGGCGACAGCCGCCCTGCGCCCGGAATGGAACGGCGACGTCAATTTCGTGAATGTCGAAACCGTGGTGGCCGCGCAGAATGGCGCCATGCAGGCAAGCAGTTCGTCTTTCGCTCGCATCCCGACCAGTTCCGCTACCTGATGCGGCAGGGGGTGAACGCCTTCGCGCTGGCCAACAACCATTCCTGGGATCACGGCTGGTCCGGCCTGCAGATGACCTGGGATTTCTTCACCGGCGAGGATCGCGCGGACCGCCCGCTGCTGTTCGCAGGGATCGGGCCAGAGGAGGCCGCCTATCGCCCCCGCGTCATCACGGTCAAGGGGATCCGCATTGCCATGTCCGCGGTCAGCTTCGGCAGCGGCGCCTTCGCGCCCTCCGGCGACCGGCCCGGCATGGCTTATATGCAGGATTTCGACCGTGTGCTCGCGGCGTTGCGCGACACAGAAGCCGAGATCAAGATGCTGTCCGTCCACTACGGGACAGAGAATGACATCGCCCTGGGCTGGGGGCAGGCGGATCAGTTTCGCCGCGCGGTCGAGGAGGCGGGCGTGAACCTGGTGATCGGCCATCACCCCCATGTCGTCCGCGCGGTCGAGGCGCGCCCCGAGGACAATGCAGCGATCTTCTATTCGCTGGGCAATTTCCTGTTCATCGGCGGCGCCGAAAAAGACAGCAAGCGGCTGGGCCATGACTACGGCCTCATGGGAAAGGCTTTCTTCCGCCACGACGGCGCGCGGATGCGTCTCGCCGCGCTCGAGGCCGTTCCGCTCAAAGGCGTCCACGAGATCCCGCGTCCCGCATCCCCGGCCCGCGCGACGGCGACGATCGAACATCTCAACGCATTGTCGGAACGCTCGGTGGGTGCGCTCGCCGCCAGGTTCCGCATCGCCGAGGCCGCGGCTCCCCGCGGGCTGGCCTGCTTCGGCGGCCCCTATGGCCCGATGGCCCGCGAACGCTGCTGCGCCACGGAACGCTCCCTCCATTGCGACCTGCCCGATCTGATGTAGCCAACCCAGATCCCGATTTGAAACGCCCCCTCCTTCTTCTGGCAAAAAAATACTCCCGCCGGAGGCGCCCGCCCGTGCAACAGGAACCGCCCCCACGGCAAAGGACGACCCTGGATGTTAGAACTGTTCTAAACCTTGACTTGCCGGAACACCGCCCGCATATCGAAAGGGACAGAAGGAAGCGCCAGATGTTTATCCAAACCGAATCGACCCCAAATCCCGCCACGTTGAAGTTCCTGCCCGGCCAGACCGTGCTCGAGGTCGGCACCGCCGATTTCCCCTCTGCCGAAACAGCGGAAAAGTCGCCCCTTGCACGGCGTATCTTCCTGGTGGATGGCGTGACGGGCGTGTTTCTGGGCAGCGATTTCGTGACCGTGACGAAAGAGGCGGATCGCGACTGGAACCACCTCAAGCCCGCCCTGCTGGGCGCCATCATGGAACATTTCCAGTCCGGTCAACCCGCCATCGACGAAGGCTCCGCCGCCCCAGCCCATGCGGAACATGACGGGCCGGATGCCGAAATCGTTGGCCAGATCAAGGAATTGCTGGACACCCGCGTGCGTCCGGCCGTGGCACAGGACGGCGGCGACATCACCTTCCACGGGTTCGAGCGGGGCGTTGTCTATCTGCATATGCAAGGCGCCTGCGCCGGCTGCCCCTCATCCACGCTGACGCTGAAAATGGGGATTGAGAACCTGCTGCGTCATTACATCCCGGAGGTGACAGAGGTTCGCCCGGTTGCCTGACATCTGGGTTCTGGGCTTTGATACATCGGCCGCGCATTGCGCGGCCGCTTTGCTTTGCAGCCATGACCTCGTGGCCGCCCGGGCGGAAGAAATGGCGCGCGGCCAGGCCGAACGGCTGATGCCGCTGCTGCAAGAGATGCTGGCCGAGGCCGGGATCGGCTGGTCTGATCTTGCGGCGCTTGGCGTGGGCATCGGGCCGGGGAACTTCACCGGCCTTCGCCTCTCGGTGGCGGCGGCCCGCGGGCTGGCCCTGTCGCTGTCCATCCCCGCCGTGGGCGTCACCAGTTTCGAGGCCACCGCGCTGGAGGCGCCCCGCCCCTGCACCGTCCTGCTGCCCGCGATGCGCGGCCAGCTCTACCGGCAGACCTTTCGCGCCGACGGGCCGGACGCGCCGGGGCTGATCCCGCAAGATGCCGCGACGACCGAGGCCTTGCCCCGAAAGGATCCCGCCGCTCTCGCCACCGCCATCGCCCGCATCGCCCGCTCCCGCCGCGATCAGCCCGGCCCGCGCCCGGCGCCGCTTTATCTTCGGTCGGCCGATGCCGCGCCCGCGCGCGACGCGCCGCCCATGCTGCTGCCGTGACGCCAGAGGCGCTGGCGGCGCTGCACACCGCTTGCTTTGTCACGCCGCCTCCCTTCAGCGCCAAGGCGTTCGCCCGGATGCTGGACTCGCCCGCGACGTTTCTATGCCTTCTGCCCTATGCGCCGGGCTCCGCCTTCGCCCTTGGCCGCGCCATCGCCGGAGAGGCCGAATTGCTGACCATCGCCGTGGCGCCCGACCAGCGGCGTCGCGGGCTCGCCTCGCAATTGCTGACCGCCTTCGCGGAAGACGCCCGCCAACGCGGCGCCGAGACCGCCTTTCTTGAAGTCGCCGCCGACAACATCCCGGCCCGCGCCTTGTACGAAGCGGGCGGCTACCGCGCAGCGGGAAACCGGCGGGGCTACTACCGAACGCCCGGCGGATCCCGCGTTGATGCGGTGATCATGCAGAAGGCACTTGGCCCAGAGTGACGCCCGGTCACAGCCGATCTGCGATCAATTCCCGGCCATCATGCGGGGCATTCGTTAAAATAGCGGTTGACCGCCCCGGCGCGCTTCGCCCTAATTCGGTGCATCGCGGGAAACGATCCTGCCATAGAAGGGGCCCCGCGCCCCCAATCAACCGGGAGATATCCATGAGCCTGATGAAGACATTCCTGAGCGCAGGCGCCGCGCTTGCGATGAGCGCGGTTGCAGCCATTGCCGAGCCGGGTCTGATCATTGATCTGGGCGGCAAATTCGACAAGTCGTTCAACGAAAGCGCCTTCAACGGGGCCCAGCGCTGGGTCGAAGAGACCGGCGGCGATTACGTCGAGACCGAATTGCAGTCCGAAGCGCAGCGCGAACAGAACATGCGCAAGATGGCCGAGCGTGGCGCCAACCCGATCGTGGTTCTGGGCTTTGCCAATGCCTCGACCCTGGAAAAGGTCGCACCCGACTATCCGGACACGATGTTTGCCATCGTCGACATGGTGGTGGACCAGCCCAACGTGAAATCCATCGTGTTCTCCGAGCATGAGGGCAGCTTTCTCGTCGGCATGATCGCGGCGATGAAGTCGGAAACCGGCACCGTTGCCTTTGTCGGCGGTATGGACGTGCCGCTGATCCGCAAATTCGCCTGCGGCTATGCCCAGGGCGTGATGGCGGTGAACCCGGATGCGACCGTGATCGCCAACATGACGGGCACCACACCCACCGCCTGGAATGACCCGGTGAAGGGTGGCGAGCTTGCCAAGTCCCAGGTCAGTCAGGGCGCCGACGTGATCTATGCCGCCGCCGGTGGCACCGGTGTGGGCGTGCTGCAGGCCGCCGCCGACGAGGGCGTGTTCTCGATCGGGGTGGACAGCAACCAGAACTACCTGCACCCCGGCTCGGTCCTGACCTCGATGCTGAAGCGGGTCGACAATGCTGTATACGAAGTGTTCTCGGCCGGCGTCGACGGGTTCGAGCCCGGAATCTCCGTGCTCAACCTGGAATCCGATGGTGTCGGCTATGCCGTCGACGAGAATAACGCGGCGCTGATCTCTGACGAGATGACCGCCGCCGTCGAAGACGCGAAGGCAAAGATCATTTCCGGGGAGATCATGGTGCATGATTACACCTCGGACGACAGCTGCCCCGCACTGACCTTCTGAATGGGCATCGACACGGACAAGGGGCGGCCTTCCGAGGCCGCCCCGGCCATAGAGCTTCGCGGCATCTCAAAGGCCTTTGGGCCGGTGCAGGCGAACAAGGACATTTCGATCCGGGTCATGCCCGGTACGATTCACGGGATCATCGGCGAGAATGGCGCGGGCAAGTCGACGCTGATGTCGATCCTGTACGGCTTTTACAAGGCCGACGCGGGCGAGATCCTGATCAACGGCAAAAAGACCGAGATCCCCGACAGCCAGGCCGCCATTGATGCCGGGATCGGCATGGTGTTCCAGCATTTCAAGCTGGTGCAGAACTTCTCGGTTCTGGAAAACGTGATCCTCGGCGCCGAAGAGGGGGCGCTGCTGCGCCCGTCCCTGGCCAAGGCCCGCAAGGAGTTGAAGCGGCTGGCCGACGAATACGAACTGCAGGTCGATCCCGATGCGCTGATCGAAGAGCTTGGCGTCGGAATGTTGCAGCGGGTCGAAATCCTGAAGGCGCTGTACCGGCAGGCAGACATTCTGATTCTGGACGAGCCCACGGGGGTGCTGACCCCGGCCGAGGCCGACCACCTGTTCCGCATCCTCGAAGGGCTGCGCGATCAGGGCAAGACGATCATCCTGATCACCCACAAGCTGCGCGAGATCATGGAGATCACCGATACCGTCTCGGTGATGCGGCGGGGCGAGATGACGGCGACCGTGACCACCGCCGACACCGATCCCGAGCATCTGGCCGAGCTGATGGTGGGCCGCAAGGTCTTGTTGCGGGTGGATAAAAAGCCCGCCACGCCCGGCCGCAAGGTGCTGGAGGTCGAGAACCTGCGCGTGGTGGACGATGGCAGGGTGGAGCGGCTCCGGAGTGTGTCCCTCGATGTGCGGGCGGGCGAGATTCTGGGCATTGCCGGTGTCGCCGGAAACGGCCAGTCGGAGTTGCTGGAAGTGCTGGGCGGGATTGCCCAGGCCACCGGAACCGTCCGGGTGAACGGAGAAGAGATCGACCTGACCGGCGCGCATTCCGACGGACAGTCGCGCCGCGCGCGCGGCATCGCCCATGTGCCCGAGGATAGGCAGAGCCTTGGCCTGATCATGGATTTCTATGCGTGGGAGGACGCGATTTTCGGGTATCACCACGATCCGAAATATCAGAAAAACGCGCTGCTGATGGACAATGCCGCGATCCGCGCGGACACGCAGGGCAAGATGGAACGCTTCGATGTGCGCCCGCCGAACCCCGGCCTGACAGCCAAGAGCTTTTCCGGCGGGAACCAGCAAAAGATCGTTTGCGCCCGCGAGATAGAGCGCAATCCGGATTTGCTGCTGGTCGGTCAGCCCACGCGGGGCGTCGATATCGGCGCCATCGAGTTCATCCACAACCAGATTGTCGCGCTGCGCGATCAGGGCAAGGCGGTGCTGCTCGTCTCGGTCGAGCTGGACGAGATCCTGTCGCTATCCGATCGCATCGCGGTGATGTTCGACGGGCGCATCATGGGCGAACGCCTGCCCTCTGAAACGGATGAACGCGAGCTGGGCCTGATGATGGCGGGCATCACGGATACGTCGAAGTCCCATTCGGTGGACGAGGTCGCCGAGAACCCGGCGAAACCGCAGGGTAAGGTGGGGTGATGATGGGCCGTTGCAAAAAATTAGAACGAAAATGGAACATTAACTTTTCTCGGGCAGAAAGCTTGCACCAGGAGGTGCCAGACCATGACCACGTTCCAAAAGACCCGCTGGTACGACGCGGAAATTGCCAGGATGATGCTGCAAACAGCCAATGCGAATTGCGCCGTTCGTGCGCGTCCCCGGTCCGGCGATCCGTATCAGCTGACAATTGCCTGCCTGTCCTGCCTGGGTCTGTTCGCGGGTTTCAACCTGCCGTTCTGACCCCAGGTGCCTGTCGGGCGGAGGATGCCCGATGACCAAGCTGCCCAGTTGGGTCGATGTGGCCCTGATCCCCCTGATCAACCTGCTTCTCGCGCTGCTCATGTCCGGGTTGGTGATCCTGTACATCGGCGAGAGCCCGGTGGAGGCGATCACGATCATGGTCAATGGGGCTGTGGGGTCGGCCTATGGCTGGGGCTACACCCTGTATTACGCGACCAACTTCATCTTCACGGGCCTTGCCGTGGCGGTGGCGTTCCAGGCGCGGCTGTTCAACATCGGTGGCGAGGGACAGGCGGCCATCGGCGGGCTTGGGGTGGCGCTTGTCTGCCTGTCGCTGCCCTGGCCACATTGGACGCTGGCCCTGCCGGTCGCGATTGTGGGCGGGGCGCTGTTCGGCGCGGCCTGGGCGGCGATTCCGGCCTATCTTCAGGCCAAGCGCGGCAGCCACATCGTGATCACCACGATCATGTTCAACTTCATCGCCTCTGCGATCCTGGTGTACCTGTTGGTCAATGTGCTGAAACCCAAGGGATCCATGGCGCCGGAAACCGCCCGCTTTCCCGAAGGCTCGTTTCTGCCCAACGGGTTCGACATGTTCGCGTGGCTGGGCTTTTCCCGCTCGGCGCCGGTGAATGTCACCTTCTTCGTCGCGCTGATCTGCTGCGTGCTGGTCTATCTGCTGATCTGGCGCACCCGGCTTGGCTACCAGATCCGCGCCTTTGGTCATTCGGAAAAGGCGGCGCAATATGCCGGGATCCCGCCGGTGCGGATCACGATGATCACCATGCTGATCTCGGGCGCGCTGTCCGGGATGATGGGCATCAACGCGGTCATGGGCGAGGCAGAGCGGCTGGTGATCGACCCGGTGCAGGGCGCGGGCTTTGTCGGCATCGCGGTTTCGCTGATGGGGCGCAATCACCCCGTGGGCGTGCTGTTGGCGGGGCTGTTGTTCGGGATGCTGTACCAGGGCGGCGGCGAGCTGGAATTCGAGATGGACGGCGTCACGCGAGAGATGATTTTGGTCATCCAGGCGCTGGTCATCCTGTTCACCGGCGCGCTCGACAACATGATACGGATGCCGTTTGAACGCTTGTTCGCGAATATGCGCAAGGCGGGGGCATAGCCATGGATTTGGACACAATCCTTCCGATACTGGACGCCACCCTGCGCTCTGCCACGCCGCTTCTGTTTGTCTGCCTGGCGGGTCTGTTTTCCGAACGGGCCGGCGTGTTCGACATCGGACTGGAAGGCAAGCTGCTGATCTCGGCCTTCTTTTCCGCCTCCGTCGCGGCGATGAGCGGGTCTGTCTGGATCGGCATGATGGCGGGGATCGGCGCATCGCTGACCCTGTCGGCGATCCACGGCGTGGCGTCGATCACCTTTCGCGGCAATCAGCTGATCTCTGGCGTGGCGCTGAACTTCCTGGCGTCCGGCATCACTGTCGTGGTGGGCGAGAACTGGTTCGGTCTGGGCGGCCGCACCCCGCAGCTTGACGGGGCCGCACGGTTTCAAAGCATCGACCTGCCCTTCGCCGCCGCACTTGCGGATGTTCCGGTCATCGGCCGAATCTATGCAGAGTTGATCTCGGGGCACACGATCCTTGTCTATTTGGGCTTTGTCACCGTTGCTTTGTCCTGGTGGGTGCTGTTCCGGACCCGTTTTGGCCTGCGTTTGCGCGCGGTGGGGGAGAATCCGGAATCGGTCGACACCGCCGGGATCTCTGTGACCCGCCTGCGCTATACCGCCGTCGCGATCACCGGTGTTCTGTGTGGGATCGGTGGCGCCTATCTGGCGACCGGCCTGGCCGCCGGCTTTGTGAAAGAGATGAGCGCCGGGCGTGGCTTTATCGCGCTGGCGGCTCTTATCTTTGCGAAATGGCGGCCATGGTATGCGCTGATGGCCTGTCTGCTGTTCGGATTCCTCGATGCCGTGGGCAACCGGTTCCAGAACATCGACGTTCTGGGCTTCAACGTGCCGACGCAGTTCATGCAGGCGCTGCCCTATATCCTGACGGTGGTCATCCTGGCCGGGTTTGTCGGCAAAGCCATTCCCCCCCGCGCCGGAGGAGCGCCCTATGTCAAGGAACGCTGAGGATCTGGCAGAGTTCATCCGGGCGCGGGCCGGGAACACGTCGGTCTCGGTTGGGCTGGTCCTTGGGTCCGGGCTGGGCCATGTGGCGGACAGCGTGGACGGCACGGCGATCGACTATGCCGAGCTGCCGGGCTTTCCCCATGCGGGCGTCAGCGGCCACACTCCCCGGCTGGTGATCGGTGAACTGGAGGGCGTGCGAGTCGCCGTTCTGGGCGGGCGGGCGCACTACTATGAAAGCGGTCGCGGCGATGCCATGCGCCTGCCACTGGAGACACTGAAGGCGCTGGGGGCCGGGACGCTGCTTGTGACGAATGCGGCTGGGTCCATGCGGCCCGACATTCCGCCCGGCGCGCTGATGCTGCTGAACGATCACATCAATTTCTCGGGGCTCAACCCGCTGATCGGCGAACCGACAGACGCCCGTTTTGTCCCGATGATGGAGGCGTATGACCCCGCCCTGCGCGCCGGGCTGATCGCCGCCGCGACGGCGGAGGATCTGGAGCTGAAGGAGGGCGTCTACGCCTGGTACTCTGGCCCGTCCTTCGAAACGCCGGCCGAGATTCGGGCGATCCATCGGCTGGGCGCCGATGCCGTGGGGATGTCGACCGTGCCCGAGGTGATCCTGGCGCGGTTTCTTGGGCTGCGGGTGGCCGCGATCTCGACCATCACCAACATGGCGGCGGGCCTGTCGGATGAGGCCATCAGCCACGAGCATACCAAGGCGATGGCCCCCCTGGGCGCCGCCAAGCTGGAGCGGATCCTTCGGCGCTTTCTGCGGACCTACCAGCCGGGCTGACGGATAGTTCGGCCAGCGACCCGAATCTGCCCCCGGGACGTTTGACTATTGTGGCGGAATGAGGGACTTACTGCCGCAACCCGACAGTCCGACAGGGTGTTCATGCAAATCTACCTCCCCATCGCCGAGGTTTCGGTCAATACCTTCCTTCTGCTGGGGATCGGCGGAATTGTGGGGCTGTTGTCGGGCATGTTTGGCGTGGGCGGCGGGTTTCTGATGACGCCGCTGTTGTTCTTTATCGGCATTCCCCCGGCGGTCGCGGTTGCCTCTGGCACGAACCAGATCGTGGGCTCGTCCTTTTCCGGCCTTCTGGCGCATATGAAGCGCAAGACGGTGGATTTCCGAATGGGCACCGTGCTGCTGGCGGGGGGGCTCGTCGGGGCCGCCGCCGGTGTGCAGGTCTTTGCGATGCTGCGGCGGATCGGCCAGGTCGATCTGATGGTTACGCTGTTCTACGTGGTCTTCCTGGGCATCGTTGGCTCTTTGATGTTCGTGGAAAGCCTGAACGCCTTGCGAAAATCGCGCAAGGGCGTTGCCCCGACGCGCAAGAAACACAATTGGGTGCATGCCCTGCCGTTGAAGATGAAGTTCCGGGCCTCGGGGCTGTACATCTCGGTGATTCCGCCGCTGCTTGTCGGGCTGCTGGTCGGGATTCTGTCGGCGATTATGGGGGTCGGCGGTGGGTTCATCATGGTGCCCGCGATGATCTATCTGCTGGGGATGCCCACGAAGGTCGTGATCGGGACATCGCTGTTCCAGATCATCTTTGTCACCGCTTTCACGGTGCTGATGCATGCAATCACGAACCACTCGGTCGACCTGATGCTGGCGGTGATCCTGCTGATCGGCGGGGTGGTCGGCGCGCAGGTGGGCACCCGCATCGGCCTGTACCTGAAGGCGGAACAACTGCGGGTTCTGCTGGCCCTGATCGTGCTGCTGGTCTGTGGGAAGCTGGCGCTCGACCTGCTGCTGCAACCCTCCGAGCTGTATTCGATCGGGCGCGAGGACGGCGCATGATCCGGCTGCTTCTGATCTGTCTGTTGTTGGTGCCCCTGCCGCTGCGGGCCGAAGAGGTGGTCGCCGGTCTCAGCCAAAGCCGTGTTGCGATCTCTGCGAATTTCGACGGATCCGAGATCTTGATTTTTGGCGCGGTCAAGCGTGACGTGCCGGTGCCGCCCGACGCGCCGCCACTCCAGGTGGTGATTGCGGTGGCCGGGCCCTCGCTGCCCGTCACCATGCGCCGAAAGGAGCGGCGGTTCGGCATCTGGGTCAATGTTGACACGGTCGAGGTGGACTCGGCCCCGGTGTTCTACGCCATCGTCACCTCGGCGCCGTTTCGCGAGGTGATTTCCAATGTCGAGGATCTGCGCCACCAGATTTCGATCAACCGGGCGATCCGGTCCGTTGGCGCCCCGATGGATGTGTCCGACGCCGAATCCTTCACCGAAGCGCTGATCCGCATTCGTGAGGGCGACGGCTTGTATCAATTGCAGGAAGCCACCGTCACAATCAGCGAAGAGACGTTGTTCAACGCGAGCATCGCCTTGCCGGCGAATCTGCGCGAAGGGAATTACACCGCGCGCATCTTCCTGACTCGGGGCGGCGGCGTGGTGGACGAGCATCGCAAGGTGATTTTCGTCCAGAAAGTCGGTTTGGAACGGTTTTTGTACAATCTCGCCCGCGACCAGCCTCTGATCTACGGGCTGCTGTCGCTGTCGATTGCCATCGCGGCGGGATGGGCGGCCTCTGTCATTTTCCGCTACCTGCGCGGTTAGCGCGTGCGCTGCAGCCTGCATTCCCAAAGCGTTGCGGCTGAATGGTCGGACATGGCTGCGCGTAAAACCCGCTAGACCATTCCGGCAATCACCGCACGCAGGGTCGCGATGCCGTCGCCCTTGGCAGAAGAGGTCACCATAAGTTCGGGATAGGCCGCCGGATGCTTGGCGAGGCCGGTTCGCACCTGGGTCAGGATCTTGTCCAGCTCCTCGGCCCTGATCTTGTCCGTCTTGGTGAGAATCACCTGAAACGTCACGGCGGCGCGGTCGAGCTCCGTCATGATCTCTTCATCCGGGGCCTTGATGCCGTGCCGAGAATCGATCAGCACAAAGGCCCGCCGAAGGGTCGGCCGCCCGGTGAGATAGGCGCGCAGCAGCTTTTGCCAGGTCTCCACCACCTTCACGGGCGCCTTGGCGAAGCCGTAGCCGGGAAGGTCCACCAGGTAATGGCTGTCGCTCAGGGTGAAGAAGTTGATCTCTTGCGTCCGGCCGGGGGTGTTGGAGGTTCGAGCCAGCGCCTTGCGCCCCGTCAACGCGTTGATCAGAGAAGATTTTCCGACATTCGAGCGCCCGGCAAAGCAAATCTCCATCCGGTCGGCGGGGGGCAGGCCGCCCATCGCGACAACGCCCTTGAGGAACTCGATCTCGCCCCGGAACAGCTTTGTCCCGGCGTCGAGGGTTGCGTCGTCCGGCGTCTCAACCAGGGGAAAGGGCAGGGCGCTCATATCGTTCGGCCCTGCTCGCCCGGCCGACCTTGCCCAGCCGGACACATGTTGGAACCGGAACTGGACCCATCGCCGCAGTTGGCCCCGCCTGTGGCACGCGGCGCCGACCCGGCACGGACCATGTGCAGTACACGCCTGCCAAGCGGGCCGGTCATTTCTTCTTGATGGAGACGCCACCGCTTTTGGCAGCCGAGGAATCCGCCTTCTTCCGAGCAAGGCTCGACTTGATGTTGCCGAACACGTCGGGCTTATGCCCGTGACTGCGCATGATGATATACTGCTGGCTGAAGGTGATCGTGTTGTTGGTGATCCAGTACAGCACCAGCCCGCTGGCAAAGCCGCCCAGCATGAACATGAACACCCATGGCATCCAGGCAAAGATCATCTGCTGAGTCGGGTCGGTTGGGGCCGGGTTCAGCTTTTGCTGCAGCCACATCGAAACGCCTAGAAGCAGCGGCAGGATCCCGATAAAGATCAGCGCCATGATCGAGCCGGGTTCCGGGCTGGCCCAGGGCAACAGCCCGAAGATGTTATAAAACGACGTCGGATCGGGGGCAGAGAGGTCGCGGAACGGGCCAAGCCAGGCGGCATGGCGCAATTCGATCGTGACGAAGATCACCTTGTACAGCGAGAAGAAGATCGGGATCTGCAGCAGGATCGGCAAACAGCCCGAGGCGGGGTTCACCTTTTCCTTCTTGTACAGCTCCATCATCTCTTTCTGCAGCTTCTGGCGGTCGTCACCGGCGCGTTCCTTGAGCTTCTCCATCTCTGGCTGAAGCTCTTTCATCCGCGCCATCGAGACGTAGGATTTGTAGGCCAGCGGGAACAGGACCGCCTTGATCAGCAGGGTCAGTCCGATGATGGCCCAGCCCATGTTGCCGATCACGCCATTCAGCCAGTGCAGCACGGCAAAGATCGGCTTGGTCAGGAAGAAGAACCAGCCCCAGTCGATGGAATCGACAAAGTTCACGATGCCCATATCGTTCTGGTAGCTGCGGATGGCCTCCCATTCCTTGGCGCCCGCGAACAGCATCGTCGTCGTCTCTGACATTGCGCCGGGGGCGACGGTCTGCGTCGGCAGGCGGCTTTCGAGCTGATAGATGTCGGCGCTGGCCACGTATTTCGCCACCGATGTAAAGGCCTGGCCGGGCTGCGGGATCAGCGTGGTCATCCAGTATTTGTCGGTAAAGCCGACCCAGCCATTCTCTGTCACATCGATGAGTTCAGCCCGCGCCCCTTCGCGCTGGACGAAATCCAGATCGGGAAGGTCGGAATAGTCGAGCTCTTCCAGTTCCGCGTCATTCTGCCGGACAACACCCTCGTGCAGGATGAAGAAGCCCACCGTGTCGGGCGTGCCATGCCGGGCCACGATGCCGTAGGGCGCCATGCGCAGCGGCGCGTCGGTGGTATTCTCGACGCTTTGCGTGACGGTGAACATGTAGTCGCCGTCAATCTCGACAATCCGCCGGAAGATGGCGCCCTTGCCATTGTCCCACCGCAGGGTCACGGGGGTGTCCGGCGTCAGAACCTCGCCGCTTTCGATCGTCCATTCGGTGTTGGCGCCCGGCACATCCTCGAACGCAAGCTCTCCGCCCGGGGTCCAGCCGTACAGGGCGTAATAGGCCCCCTCATTGCCGACGGGGCGGAGCAGGGTCACATCCGGGCTGTCTGGCGCGAGTTCCTCCTGGTAGTCCTTCAGCGACAATGTGTCGATCCGACCGCCCAGAAGCGAGATCGAGCCCTCGACCCGGGGAGTCTCGATCCGAAGGCGCGGCGCCTCGGTCACGGCGTCGGGCGCGGCCGCCACGACGGCAGCGGGGTCGCCCCCGACAGGCGGCGGGGGAAGCGCGGTATCGCCGGCCACCGTCTCGCTCGGCGGAAGCTCCGGTGTGATCGGCGGTTCCTCCGGCGGAAACAGCAGGAACCATATCAGGATCACCGCGAAGGAAAGTGCCGTCGCCAGGATGAGATTCTTGTTCTGGTCTTCCATGAACCGGGTGCCGTTTCATTCAATTCAGGTCCCGGCAGGTTCAACAAGCCAAGGACCGAAAGGTCAAGGGGATTCCCTTGAAACGTGATCCCGGAAGGCTGTGTTCAGCGTCATCCGGCCTCGCGCGAGATGCGGGGCGTTTGGGCAACGCGCTGACGATGTGCCTTGATCCACGCGATTGTATCGGAGAAGGCCATTGGCCGCGCGATCGAGAATCCCTGCACATAGCCGCAGCCCAGTTGCGACAGCAGGGTGTGTTCACCCGCGGTTTCCACGCCTTCCGCCAGGGTTTCGATCCCCAGCCGATCGGCCATTTCGAGAATCGCGGTCAGCAGGGCTTGCTGTTCGCGGTCCGTGTCGACCTTCGACACGAAGGACCGGTCGATCTTTATCCGGCTGACGCTGAAGCGGCGAATATTCGCGATTGAGGCATGCCCTGTTCCGAAATCGTCCAGGTCGATGCCGCAGCCCAATTCGTGCAGCTGGGCCACGTTGCGCGTGATCGTATCGTTGTCCGACCGCGAGATCACGGTTTCGAGGATTTCGACCACAAGGCGTTTGGGCGCCAGGTCGAACCGGTCCAATTCCCAGCGAACCCGGTCTGTCAGCGTTGGATTGCCCAGCTCTTCATGGCTGAAATTCACCGAGACATTGGGCACATCGATGCCTGCGGCATCCCAGTTTCTCAGGGCCGTCAGGGAGTGATGCAGAATGACCTCGCCCAGGCGGTCGCTGAGGCCGGAGGCCGAGATCGACGGCAAGAAGGCGCCAGGCAGGATCACGCCGCGATCCGGATGCTCCCACCGTGCAAGGGCTTCCATGCCGCTGACCTCGCCGGTGTCGGTGCTGATCTGCGGTTGGAACCACGGCTGGATCGCACCGCTTTCCAATCCGTTCGCCACCTCTTCGGCCAGGCCGGTGCGTTTGACTTGCCGTGGGCTTGGGTTCGGGGCGAAGGCCCGTATCGCGCCCGCGCCGCTGGCCTGGGCGTCCCGCAGGGCCGCCTCTGCCGCTTCGAGACAAACTAGGCCGGTTCGTTCGGACGCCCGGCGGGGCAGGCAGAACCCGATGCAGGCCGACAGGAACAATCGCATGTTCCCGTCGACGACCGGGGCGCCGATGGCTTGTTGCAGCCGGGCCGATATCTGGATCATCGCCTCGAGGTCCAATTGTCGCATGGGTGCCAGCGCGACCGCGAAGCTTCCGTCGCTGATCTGGCAGGCTATGTCGCCGTCCCGCAGCGACGAGGCGATCCGGTCCACCAGCATGTCAGAGACCTTTTGCGCGGTCCCGGGGCCGTAATTGCCACGCAGCGACTCGAAGTCGTCAATTTCGACCATCAGGCAGCCGGTGCGCACGCCTGCCTCGGTCTCTGTGCAAAAGGCGGCATCCAGCGACGCCGCCAGCGATGCCCGCGACGACAGACCGGGCGACCGCGTGCGCGCCTTTGACTGATGCTCGGACCGTTGCGGCATCGGCGTGAAGAGTCCGACGAGACCAATGATTGCAGGGACAAAAACCGCGATGAACAACAGCATCCCTTCGCCGCCGAACCAGTAGCCGCCCAGCGTCAATGCCGGAACGAACGCCAGGATCTGCGGACCCATGAACGCCGTTTTTGTCGTTGCGATCAGGTGCTCGCCCAAACGGCCAATATTGACTGCCATCACGGCTCCCCCGTTTGCCCGGAACAGCCCATTCAGTCCGGTTACGGGTCAACCCTAGGAGGAGATGCTGTGCAGATTGTTAATGACTGCCGCCAATGTCAGTCAGATTTTCCGCAAATACGCCTCGTTCGAGGGATCGGAAATCGAACAGATCCGGATCCAGAAGATGCGAGGGGCGCGCGTTCATCAGCGCGCGGAACATCTTTTGCCGGCGCCCGGGGTGGTTTTGTTCCCATTGGTCCAGCAGCGCCTTGATCTGCACCCGCTGCAGCCCGTCCTGGCTGCCGCACAGATCGCAGGGGATGATCGGATAGGCCATATCTTGCGCAAACCTGGCGCAATCCGCCTCTGCCACATGGGCCAGCGGCCGGTAGACGAACAGATCCCCGGCCTCGTTCAGCAGCTTTGGCGGCATCGTCGCCAGGCGCGAGCCGTGGAACAGGTTCATGAAGAAGGTTTCCAGAATGTCGTCGCGGTGATGCCCCAGCACGACGGCAGAACAGCCTTCCTCACGCGCGATCCGGTACAGGTTCCCGCGGCGCAGACGCGAACACAGGGCGCAGTAGGTGCGGCCGGCGGGGACCTTTTCGGTGACGATGGAATAGGTGTCCTGATACTCGATTCGATGCGGCACGCCCATGCGTTCGAGAAACTCTGGCAGGACCGTCGCGGGGAAGCCCGGCTGCCCCTGGTCGAGGTTGCAGGCCAGCAGATCCACCGGCAGCAATCCGCGCCATTTCAGCTCATACAGGATCGCCAGCATCGTATAGCTGTCCTTGCCGCCCGACAGGCAGACAAGCCAGCGGTCCGGGGTCTGCCTGTCGCCCTCGATCATGCCGTATTGCTCGATCGCCTCGCGGACATCGCGCACCAGCCGCTTACGCAGCTTGCGGAACTCTGTCGTCGACGGGGCGCCGTGGAACAGGGGGTGAATATCGTCGCAATCGTCCAGCATGAGGGGCTCCGTTGGGGTCCCTCGCCCATACCGCGCGTGGGCGGGGCCGGTCAATCGCCACGCCGGGGTGGGGCCGCCCACTTGCGCGCCTGGAACCAACGCTCTAACACAGCGCCACCCAAGGATCCGCCGATGAAGCCACGCCCCATGAAAAGCGACTGGATTGCAACCGCCCACACGCTGAACGAGGCGCTGCCCTACATGCAGCGCTATTCCGGCGCCACCGTGGTGATCAAGTTTGGCGGCAATGCCATGGGCGATGCCGAGCAGATGGCCAGCTTTGCCCGCGACATCGTGCTGATGCAGCAGGTCGGCGTGCGGCCCGTGATCGTGCATGGCGGCGGGCCGATGATCAACGAGTTGCTGGCGCGCCTTGATATCAAGTCGGAATTCGTGCGCGGCAAGCGTGTGACCGACGCGGCGACGGTGGAGGTGGTCGAGATGGTCCTGTCGGGGCGCGTCAACAAGCGCATCGTGCAGGCGATCAACGATGCCGGCGGGCGCGCGGTAGGTTTGTCGGGCAAGGACGCCAATATGATCGTCTGTGACCCCGCCGATCCCGCGCTGGGGTTCGTCGGCGACCCGGTGGAGGTGGACCCCTCGGTGATCCGTCAGTTGCATGGCGCCAACATCATTCCGGTGATCGCGCCCATCGGCACCGGCCGGTCGGGGGAGACCTATAACATCAACGGTGACACCGCGGCGGGTGCGGTGGCCGGGGCGCTGAAGGCGGATCGGCTGCTGTTGCTGACCGATGTGACGGGGGTCAAGGACGGGTCTGGCCAGGTGATGACGCAGCTCAGCGCTGATCAGGTGCGCGAGATGACCGAGGATGGCACAATCGCCGGGGGCATGATCCCCAAGACAGAGACCGCGCTGGCGGCCGTGGCGGCGGGCGTGCGCGCCGTGGTGATCCTGGATGGCCGGGCGCCCAATGCCTGCCTGCTGGAGCTGTTCACCGCACATGGGGCGGGATCCCTGATCCGGGCGTGACCGTGCGCCAGATCGGTGGGCCAAAGACATGGGGCCGGCGTGATGCAGCTTGAAGAGATTGCCGAGAGGCTGGCCGGGCAACGGCTTGAAGTCTTTGGCGGATTTGCCGCGGTGGGCGAGCCGGATCTCCCCGAGGGGACCCGAGCGCTGCTGTTGATCGGACCGGCGGAGCCGGGGTTCTGGGACCATGTGCGTGCCGCGCCGGAATTCGCGGACGGGGCGGCAGACCCGCTCGACCGCTGGTCCACGCGGGTGTTGGGCGCCATCGCCGCCGAGATCGGGGCAGAGGCGCTGTTCTCCTTCGGCGGCCCGCCCTGGCGCCCGTTCATCGGCTGGGCGCAGCGCAGCGGGCGGGCGTGGTCCTCTCCGGTCGGGTTGCTGGTGCATGATCGCGCGGGGCTGATGGTGTCCTACCGGGGCGCGTTTGCCCTCCCGTGGGACTTGGCGCTGCCCGCCGCGCCGGACTGTCCCTGCGATGGCTGCGCCAAGCCCTGCCTGACGGCCTGCCCGGTCGATGCGCTGCGCCCGGATGCCTATGACCTGGCGGCCTGCCATGGCTTTCTTGACACCGCGCCGGGCCGTGCTTGCATCGACGGCGGGTGCCAGGTGCGCCGGGCCTGTCCCGTCTCGCAGCACTATGGCCGGCAAGAGGCGCAATCCGCGTTCCACATGAGGGCTTTTCACCGATGACCCTGCGCCTGGTTCTGACCCGTCACGCGAAGTCAAGCTGGGATGCCCCAGCGGAGGACGATCATGCCCGCCCGCTGAACGACCGTGGCCGGACGTCGGCGGATGCGCTGGGGGTCTGGCTGGGGGACAATGGCTATGTGCCGGATCTCGTCCTGTCCTCGGATGCCCTGCGCACCCGGGAAACCTGGATGCGGCTGGCCACCGGCCTTGCTGCTCAACCAGAGATTGTATGGACGCCCGACCTGTATCTTGCCGGTCCGGGCACGATGCTGCAGGTGCTGCGCCGGGTGCAGTCGGCTGCGACCGTTCTGATGCTGGGCCACAATCCCGGCATCGCCCAGTTCGCGGCGGCGCTAGTGGCCGATCCTCCGCCCCATCCCCGGTTCGCGGATTACCCCACCGGCGCGACTCTGGTGGCCGGGTTCGACCTGCCGCGCTGGGAGGCGCTGCGGCCCGGCACCGGCCAGAGCATCGACTTCGTGGTGCCCCGCGATCTGACCGGGTGAGCCTGCCCGGGACTGTGGGGGGCTGGACGTTGCGACCTGGCCGATCCGGCGAGGTCAGCGCAGGCGCTGTTCCGTCTTGGCGTCGAAGCAATAGATCCGCTTGGGATCAAAGCTGAGCCCCACCTTGGCGCCAGAGGCGGCGGGCTCTTCCTCATGCGCTTCGATGATCAACCGCTCGCCGGTCGGGGCGGTCATATAGACATAGGCGGTGCCGCCCAGCGATTCGGTCAGTTCTACGGAATGGGTCGTGCCCGACGGATCCACCTTTACGTGATTCGGCCGCAGCCCCACCGTCACAGGCTGGCCGTCGCCCGGCAAGGACACCGAAGTCTCGATCAACCCGCCGCCCAGGCCGGGCACGCGCAGCTTGCCACTGTCGACGGTGGCGGCGAAAAAGTTCATCGACGGCGACCCAATGAACCCGGCCACGAATTTGTTGTCAGGGTCGCGATACAGGTCCAGCGGGGCGCCGACCTGCTCGATCCGGCCCGCCCGCAGGACCACGATCTTGTCGGCCAGCGTCATCGCTTCGACCTGATCGTGGGTGACGTAGATCATCGTCGCGCCGATCTCGTTGTGCAGGCGCGCGATCTCGACCCGCATCTCGACCCGCAGTTCCGCGTCGAGGTTGGACAGGGGCTCGTCGAACAGAAACACCTCGGGGCCGCGCACGATCGCCCGCCCGATGGCGACGCGCTGGCGCTGCCCGCCCGACAGCGCGGCGGGCTTGCGGGACAAATAATCGTCCAGCTGCAGGATTCGGCTGGCCTCGGCCACCTTGGCGGTGATCTCGGATTTCGGGTGGCCGTTCATCTTGAGCCCAAAGCCCATGTTCTGCGCGACCGTCATATGCGGGTACAGCGCATAGGTCTGGAACACCATCGCGACCCCACGCTCTGCCGGGTCGGCGCGGGTGACGTCGCGCTTGCCGATGCGGATCTGCCCGTCCGAGGTTTCCTCTAGCCCCGCGACCATGCGCAGAAGGGTGGACTTGCCGCAGCCCGACGGGCCGACGAAGACGCAGAACTCTCCGTGCTCGATCGTCAGATCGATTCCGTGGATCACCTGCACATCACCATAGCGCTTGATCGCGCCGTTCAGCGTTACGCCTGACATCGTCTAAGCCCTCATTTCTGCGGAATCGGGACGGCGGTCGGGAAACCGCCAGGTTTCGGCATCCTCTGCGATCCGCGCCACGGTGGGCCGGATCTCAGGGACGAGTCGTTCCAGGCCGGACAGCCCGGTGCGTTGTGTCGTGCTGGTCACCGACAGCGCGCCCAGCACCCGGCCCGCGCGGGTCAGGATCGGCACGGCGACACAGATGATCCCCGGCTCATGCTCTTCGCGGTCGAAGGCAAAGCCGCGGTCACGAATGGCATGCAACTCCCTGCGCAAGGCATCCGGGTCGGACAGCGTATGGTCGGTGAACGGGTGAAAGGATTGCTGCGCCAGCGCCGCGTCCAGCTGCTCTTCGGGCAGATGCGCCAGCATCGCCTTGCCGACCCCGGTGCAATAGGCCGGCCCGACCTTGCCCGCATCAGAGAACATTTCCACTGGCCGTTTCGCGTTGCGCTTGTCGACATACAGGACCTGACCGTGATCCAGCTGCGCCAGATGCACGGTTTCGCCGATGGTCGCGCTGAGCCGGTCAATATGCGGCCGGGCAACCGGCGCCAGCGAGGATTGGGTCCAGGCGGCATGGGCCAGTCGCACCAGCCGCAGGCCGGGCGTGTATTCCTGCCTGTCCGGGTCCAGCGCCAGCATCCGCTGCCGCGTGAGGGTCTGCAGTAGGCGGTACAGGGTGGCTTTGGGGAACGGGCTGTCGGCCAGAATCTCCGAGAACCGGACGGGGCGGGCGAAGCTGGCGACGTGATCCAGCACTTCGCAGGCCTTCGCCACCGTCCCGTCGCCGGAGCCATTTTCCGCCATTCCGTATCCTCCCGCCCCGCCGCATCGGCAAGGAACCCTGTTGACTTCCTTAACGAGTCGCGCCATCGTTTTCAATATGCAAAACTAAGTTTCGCATTTTGGAACCAAAAGGGAGGACACAATGCGTTCCATTTTCAAGGCGTCCGTTGCGGCGCTGGGTCTTGCCGTGCTGGCAAGCGGCCCTGTCGTTGCGGCGGGGCATTCGCCGCTGACCGGCGACCTCAGGATCTTTCTCGACACGTCGAACCCGGCGCCCCGCGCGACGATGGAGGCGATGATCGCCAGGTTTCAGGCCGAGCATCCGGACTTGAACATCTCGACCACCGTCATCGACCGCGAAGCCTACAAGACGCAGATCCGGAACTTTCTAACCGCCGATGCGCCCGACGTGGCCAATTGGTACGCGGCCAACCGGATGCGCCCCTATGTGGAGGCGGGCTTGTTCGAGGACGTGTCCGACCTTTGGGAGGATCCTGACATCGCGACCAACCTCGCCTCGACCAAGGGCGCGATGACCATCGATGGCAAGCAATGGGGCGTGCCCTACACCTATTACCAATGGGGCGTGTACTACCGCAAAGACATCTACGAAGAGCTTGGCCTGTCCGAGCCCGCGACCTTCGAAGAGATGAAGGCGAACTGCCAAGCGATCCTTGATTCGGGGCGCAAGTGCTACACCATCGGTTCCAAGTTTCTGTGGACCGCCGGTGGCTGGTTCGACTACCTGAACATGCGGACCCACGGCTTCGACTTTCACATGGCGATGGCCCGGGGCGAGATCGCCTGGACCGACGAACGCGTGAAGGAAACCTTTGCCAACTGGCGCGAGCTGATCGACATGGGCGCCTATGTCGAGAACCACCAGAACTACTCGTGGCAGGAGGCCCTGCCCTTCATGGTGAATGGCGAGGCAACGGCCTATCTGATGGGCAACTTCGCGGTCGCACCGCTGCGCGAGGCGGGGCTGGATGACAGCAAGCTGGACTTCTTCCAGTTCCCGGCGATCAACCCGGATGTCGCGCTGGCCGAAGACGCGCCGACCGACACATTCCACATCCCGGCCAACGCCAGCAACAAGGAGGCCGCACGGGCCTTCCTGAAGTTCGTCGTTTCCGCAGACGAGCAGACAGAGATCAACAACGGCGCCAACCTGGGCCAGTTGCCGGTCAACGCCTCGGCCTCGATCGACGATGACAAGTTCCTCGCCGAAGGCTTTGCCATGCTGTCGTCGAACTCCCCGGGCGGTGTCGCGCAGTTCTTTGACCGCGACTATCCGGCGGAAATGGCCGCCGAAGCGATGCAGGGCTTTCAGGAGTTCATGGTGTTTCCGGACAACCTGGATGACATCCTGAACCGGCTCGAGAAGGTCCGCGCGCGGGTCTACAAGTAACGCCACCGCCGGGCGGCCCCGCGTCGCCCGGCACCTTGCCTGCCTCCCATCCGCAAGCCCCGCACGGCGAGGTTTCCGCATGTGACGCAAAGGGGGAAAGCCGGCCATGTCCACCGCCACCACGCAAGACCGGCCGCCCAGCCATAATGGCCGGGGCTGGTACAAGCGCAACGAGATCGCGGTCACGCCCTGGTTGTTTCTGGCGCCTGCGATCCTGTTCTTTTCCGTCTATGTCATCTACCCGATCTTTCAGTCCATCCTGATCAGCTTTTATGAGTGGGACGGGCTGGGCGAGGCGACCTGGGTCGGTGTCGGAAACTATGTCGAACTGGCCGATGACCGCGCTTTCGAAGTGTCGCTGTGGAACAACCTGAAATGGCTGCTGTTCTATCTTCTGGCCATTCCCGGCGGGCTGTTCATCGCGCTGTTCCTGAACCAGACGGTCCGGGGCATCCGGATCTACAAATCGCTGTTCTTCTTTCCCTTTGTGCTGTCGCAGGTCGTCGTGGGCCTTGTGTTCTCGTGGTTTTACCTGCCGAACGAGGGGCTGCTGGCGAGCATACTGGGATTTTTCGGCGCCGGATCGGTCAATATCCTGGGCGATCCGTCGCTGGCGACCTACGGGATCATCGCGGCGGGGCTGTGGCCGCAGACGGCTTATTGCATGATCCTGTATCTGACCGGCCTAAACGCCGTCGACCCCGAACAGGTGGAGGCCGCGCGGCTGGACGGCGCGAAGGGCTGGAAGATGCTCTGGTATGTGATCATTCCACAGCTCAAGCCGGCCACTTTCATCGCCTTCGTGGTGACCATCATCGGCGCGCTGCGCAGCTTTGACCTGATTTCGATCATGACCAATGGCGGCCCGTTCGGCCAGACCCGCGTGCTGTCGTTCTACATGTTCGAAAAGGCGCTGTCCGAATACGGGTTCCGCATGGGATACGGTGCGGCCATCGCAGTGGTGCTTTTCCTCATCATGTTGGTTTTCATCGCCTATTTTCTGTGGTCGATGTACCGCGAAGAAAAGGGTGGGCGCTAGGATGCCGGTCACGCGTGAACAGATTGATGCGATCTGCGCCAGCCTCCCCGGGGCCGGGCTCGCGCTGCCGCCGGAGCTGGTCAGTTGGAAAGTCGGTGGCAAGATGTTCGCCTGTTTCGGTGGCGACAGCGAGATGAAGGGAGTCTCGGTCAAGACCGACAGCGTCGAGACCGCAACCATGTTGATCGAGACGACAAACGCAGTGAAGGCGCCCTATTTCCACGCCAGCTGGGTGCGCCTTTCCTTCGACTCCACCGATCCTGAAGAGGCGGAACACCGTTTGGGCGTGTCCTATGACCTGGTGCGAAAGAGCCTCAAGAAAGCGGTTCGCGATGCGCTGCCAGCAAGGGAGGCCAACTGATGTTCCCACGTCCCATCCAGCAAGCCAGCGCACCTGCGCAAAGGCTGTACAAGACGATATTGCCGGTCTCGCTGATCCTTTGGCTGTTGCCGCTGCTCGCGGTTGCTGTGTTCTCGATCAAGCCGGCGGTCGACTTCACCACCGGCAATTACTGGGGCATGCCCAGCTCGTTCGAGGGCTTTGCCAACTATGGCCAGGTCTTCTTCAACTCGGACATGCCGCGCTACATGGTGAATTCGTTCCTGATCACCGTGCCCACGGTGATCGGCGCCGTCGCATTGTCGGCCATGGCGGGCTTTGCGCTGGGGGTCTATCGCTTCCGGTCCAACCTTCTGATCTTCTTCATGTTCGTCGCCGGAAACTTCGTGCCGTTCCAGATCTTGATGATCCCGGTGCGCGATCTGACGCTCAGCATGGATCTGTACAATACCAAGACCGGGCTGGTGCTGTTTCACATCGCGTTCCAGACCGGGTTCTGCACCTTGTTCATGCGCAATTTCATCCGCCAGCTGCCGTTCCCGCTGATCGAATCCGCCCGGGTCGAAGGTGTGGCGGAATGGCGGATCTTCTGGTTCATCGTGCTGCCGCTGATGAAACCGGCGCTGGCCGCGCTGGCGGTGCTGATCTTTACCTTCATCTGGAACGACTACTTCTGGGCCGTTGTCCTGACCCAGGGGCCGGAAACCCAGCCTGTCACCGCCGGGATCACCTCGTTCAACTCGCAATTCCGCGCCGCCTACCACCTGATGAGCGCCGGATCCATCGTCGCCGCCCTGCCGCCGGTGCTGATGTTCTTCCTGATGCAAAAGCACTTTATCGCGGGTCTGACACTTGGGGCTGTGAAGTAAGCCATGTCTGACGAGATCCGGGGCTTGCGCTGCCCGGGGCCTTTCCCGCAACGCTTTCGGTGATCGAAGGGAGCCGCCTATGACATACTCCACCATGCCCGTGCCCGACTGGATCGCGGTCGACTGGGGAACCACGCATCTGCGCGCCTGGGCGATGACTGGGGACGGCATTCTGGCGCAGGCGCATTCCGACGATGGCATGGGCAAGCTGCAACCCGATGCCTTCGAACCCGCGCTGGTGCGTCTGATTGGCAGTTGGCTGTCGGACAGCCCGATGCGCATTCTGGCCTGCGGCATGGTGGGCGCGCGTCAGGGTTGGGCCGAGGCGCCCTATCAGGCCGCCCCCTGCCGCCCGCTTTCCGAGGTGCCGGTGCGCGCGCTGGTGCATGATCCCCGGCTGGATGTGCGCTTGCTGCGCGGCGTCAAGCAGAACAAGCCCGCCGATGTGATGCGCGGCGAAGAGACCCAGATCGCAGGCTATATCGCGGCCAATCCCGGGTTCGATGGGATCCTCTGCCTGCCCGGCACCCATACCAAATGGGTCCATATCAGCGCCGGGGAGATCGTGTCGTTCCGTACTTTCATGTCCGGCGAGATGTTCGCGCTGCTGTCCGGCCAATCCGTCCTGCGCCATGGCATCGCCCCCGACGGCTGGGACGACGACGCCTTTGCCGCCGGGCTCGAAGACGCCATGGCCCGGCCCGAGGCGCTGGCCGCCCAGTTCTTTGGCCTGCGGGCCGAGGGGCTACTGCACGGCCTGTCGCCGCAAGCCGCCCGCGCCCGCCTGTCGGGCCTGCTGGTCGGCGCGGAACTGGCCGCGGCGCGCCCCTATTGGCTAGGCCAGGACGTGGCCCTGATCGGGGCGCCCGCGCTCAGCTCTGCCTATGCCACGGCGCTGCGGCGTCAGGGGCTGGAGCCCCGGATCGCCGATGGCGACGCCATGACCCTTGCCGGCCTGACCGCCGCCCATGCTCAATTGACGGAGGACGCCCGATGTCTCGCCCCCTGATCGCCATTCTGCGCGGGATCACCCCCGCCGAAGCCCCCGCCATCGGAGAGGTGCTGATCAAGGCCGGGATCACCCGGATTGAGGTGCCGCTGAACTCGCCCGATCCGCTTGACAGCATCGCAAGCCTGGTGACCCGGTTCGGCGATCAGGCCCAGATCGGCGCGGGCACCGTTCTGACGGCGGAGCAGGCGGCGCAGGTGTTCCGCGTTGGCGGGCGGCTGATCGTTTCGCCCAATTGCAACACCGAGGTGATCCGCGCCACCAAGTCGCTGGAAATGCAAAGCTTTCCGGGCGTGATGACGCCGACCGAATGCTTCGCCGCACTGGCGGCGGGCGCCGACGGGCTGAAGTTCTTTCCGGCCTTCCTGGTGGGGCAATCGGGGCTGAAGGCGATCCGCGCCGTTCTGCCGCCCGAAACGCCGCTCTATATGGTGGGCGGCGTCGGCCCGGACAGCTTTGCCGATTGGCGGGCCGCCGGGGCGCATGGCTATGGGCTGGGTACTTCGCTCTATACGCCGGGAACCTCGGCCGAAACGGTGGCCAGCCGCGCGGCGGAAACCGTGGCCGCCTTTGACGAGGCCTATGCATGAAACGCGCGCTGGGCACCTGCTATTACCCCGAGCATTGGCCGGAAGAGATCTGGGCCGAAGACGCCCGCCGCATGGCAGTGGCCGGGTTGACCTGGGTGCGCATCGGCGAATTCGCCTGGTCGCGGCTGGAGCCTCAGCCCGGCAAGCTGGAGTTTGGCTGGCTGGACCGGGCCATCGAAACACTGGGCGCGGCCGGGCTGAAAGTGGTGCTGGGCACCCCCACCGCCACGCCGCCCCGCTGGATGCTGGACCGGCACCCGGACATGCTGGCGCTGGATGCCGAGGGGCGGCCGCGCGGTTTCGGCTCGCGGCGGCATTACTGCTTCAGCCATCCCGGGTATCTGGCCGAATGCCGTCGGATCGTGACCCTGCTGGCCGAACGCTACGGGCGCAATCCGCATGTGCAGGCCTGGCAGACCGACAACGAATATGGCTGCCACGACACCACGCTCAGCTATTCAGAGGCCGCGCGCGCGGCGTTTCAGGATTGGCTGGCGCAGCGCTATCAATCGCCCGACGCCTTGAACCGCGCCTGGGGCAATGTGTTCTGGTCGATGGAGTATGCCGACTTTGCCCAGATCGGCCTGCCGAACCTGACCGTGACGGAACCGAACCCGGCCCATGCGCTGGCATTCCGGCGGTTCAGCTCTGACCAGGTGGTGCGGTTCAACCGCGTGCAGACAGAGGTTCTGCGCCGCCACACCGACGCGCCGCTGATCCACAATTACATGGGCCGGGTGCTGGATTTCGACCATTTCGAGGTGGGCGCCGATCTGGATGTCGCGAGTTGGGACAGCTACCCGCTTGGCTTTCTGCTGGATCGGCTGGACGCGCCCGATGCCCACAAGACTCGGTTCCTGCGCCAGGGCGATCCGGACAATCAGGCCTTTCACCATGACCTCTACCGCGCCGTCGGGCGGGGGCGCTGGTGGGTGATGGAGCAGCAGCCCGGCCCGGTCAACTGGGCGCCCTGGAACCCCGCGCCGCTGCCGGGCATGGCGCGGCTTTGGGCGTGGGAGGCATTTGCCCATGGGGCCGAAGCGGTATGCTATTTCCGCTGGCGCCAGGCGCCCTTTGCGCAAGAGCAACAGCACGCCGGGATGCTGCGCCCCGACAGCGCCCCCGCCCCCGCGCTGACCGAGGCGGCCGAGGTCGCCAAGGAACTGGCCGATCTTCCCGACGCGGGCACGGGCCGCGCGCCCGTCGCGCTGATCTTCGACTATGAGTCCGCCTGGGCCTGGGACATCCAGCCTCAGGGCGCTGATTTCACCTATTTCCGGCTGGCGTTCGAGGCCTACAAGGCGCTGCGCCGGGCCGGGCTGTCGATCGATATTCTGTCCCCCGACACCGCCGATCTGTCCGCCTATCGCATCGTGCTGGCCCCCGGCATCGCCACCCTGTCTGAACCGCTGCGCGCCGCGCTGGCCCGGTTCGACGGCACGGCCCTTCTGGGCCCCCGCACGAACGCCAAAACCGCCGAAATGGCGATCCCGGTGCCGCTTCCGCCGAACCTGCCGGGGCTGGAGGCGACGGTGACGCTGGTCGAAAGCCTGCCGCCGGGAGAGGTCGTGCCTCTGGCCATGGGCGGCGCGTTTCGCCATTGGTTCGAGCATCTGGAGGCGCCGGGTCAGGTGTCCGAGGCAACCGCCGACGGGCGCGCGGCAGTCGTCTCGCAAGGGCGGCTGCAGTATCTGGCCGGTTGGCCGGATCCGGAGGCCTTCGACCGGCTGATCGCCCAGGCCGCTGTGGTCGAGGGCCTGCCCACGCGCGCCCTACCCGACGGGTTGCGCCTGCGCGACACCGCCACGCATCGCTTCGTCTTCAACTATGCGCCGGAGCCCGCTGCGTTTGACGGGGTGGAGATCCCGCCCGGTGGAGTGTATTGGCAACCGCTATGAGCCTTCGGGGTCAGGCGCCGACCATCTGCACCTGAATCAGCCGTCCGCCCTCTTGCGGTTTCAGCAGGATCTGGGATCCGTCCTCCAGCTTGACGCGGCCCCACAGGCGGATCTCTTCGCCAGAGCGCAGGTCGCGCATGCCGGGCATCGCCTCGTTGACCAGGTACCAGTCGCCCTCGTGAAGCTGGAAATAGCCGACGCGCCGCTTTTGATGCTTGGTCAGATGCTCATTCGGAAAGATGTTCCGGTCCACATGCCATTGAAACAGCGACTGCCCGTCCCAGACCATCAGGCGATGATTGTCGGGCAGAAAGCTGCCCTGCCGTCGGCTGGAATACAGATTCAGCACCGGCAACTTGCCCCTGTAGGGCGTGCCGCAATGGGGGCAGGTCGGGCTGCGGGAGTTGTCAAAGACGTACCAGCCCATCTCGCACCGTGCGCTGCAGGGCTGGATCATGTCGATGGTCCGCACCAGCGCGTTCTCCCAATCGGCGGCAGAGGGGCGCTTTTCCGGGGCATGCAGACCCTCGATGAAGGCCCGGTCGAACAGCGGCGTCAACAGCGGCCCGGCCATGGTATGGGGGCGCCGCGCGGGATCGCCCCAGGGCAGCGCCTGGGGCCGCAGATCCTCGGGGCGCACGTGGTTGCTGGCATCCTCGGGATGCTCGACGAACAGAGCCTGCGCGCCCATCCCCAGCTCTTCGTCGCGGGTCGGGTCGGGATCGAACACCTTTCGTCCGCGCAGGGGGTGCCGGTAGAACATGTACATATAGATCAGCACCGCCAGCGCGTGCCGGTCGGTGGTGCGCGAGGGCAGGACGCGGGCCGGGTCCGCCCGGTCCAGCGCCTGGGTGGCGATCACTTCGGGCGCGATGAAATCCGGCGTTCCCACCACGTCGGGCGGATACTTTCCCGGCACCACAAGCCCGTCGAGGTCGATCAGGCAGGCCTTGCCCGTGGTCGGATCCACCAGCACGTTCTTGTAGCTAAGGTCGGAATGCGCCAGCCCCGCCAGATGCAGGCGCCGCACCGCCCGGCTGATCGCCAGGCAGATTTGCAGATGGCTCAGCCAGGTGCCCTTTTCGCGCGGATCCAGGAATTTCGCGCGGTTCGAGGCGCTTGCGAACCACTTCCCCTCTTTGTCGCGGCCCTTGATGTTCAGTTTGTCGCCATCGCGCGAGCCGAATTCGAAGAAGAAATTCTTGGGATAAAACGGCACGACAACGCCGATATGGCCGTCATATTCAACCGTATCGGTGGGCCAGCAGAAGTAATCCTGCCAGAACGCCCCCCCCTCGCCGTCGAACAGGTTGCTGCGATAGCGCGTCGTGATCTCTTGCAGCCGCTCTTTCAGCTGGGCGTCGGGCTTGTCGCGGAAGAAGCCCACGACATAATCGCCCTCGGGGCTGAAATAGATGTCCTTCATCGCGCCAGAGGCCTTCACCTCTTCGTATATGGTGACCTCGCGGCCCTGCGTGGTCGTCAGCGTCACGGTGCCCATGCTGTCAGCTCCGCCCGGGTCAATCCGATGGTTCCTGTTGCGTCGCGCCGGTCAGCGGCACCAGTACGGCCAGGGTGCGGTCGTCGTGGTTGCCCCGGGACCAGAAATCGAGCCAGTCCAGCATCGCCGCGCCCTGCACCGGGTTGTTCGGCGCGAAGGACACGGCGTTGCCCAGATCCTCGGCCCAGAAGGTCTGCCATTGGTCGGGGTCGGCCAGATCCGCCTCTGTCGGGAATTTCGGGTCGGTGATGCCATCGGTCATGACGGCAAGCACGGTGAAATCGCGCCGCAGATCGACAAAGATGCGCTGGGCGACCTCCTCTGGCGCGGCCAGTTCGCCTGTCGTCAGGAACCGCGTCTGCCCGGCATAGGCGCCGCTGTCGGGATTGCACAGCACAGCAACCTGGCGGCTGTTGGCGTCAAAGATCGCCGCCCCGCCATCCCCGACAGAGAAGGTGGCCGTCAGCCAATGGTCGCCGATCTTGCGGGTCATCGCCAGCACCAGCGTGGTGGACAGATCGGCAGGGTCGGCGCCATGGTCGCGGGCCGCCTGTTCCAGCGCGCGGGCCGCCGCCATCGCCGCGCCGGACAGGACGGGCTGAAACAGCGGGCGTAGGTCCTGCGGCGATGTCCGCAGATCCCAGACCATCAGCGGGTCCAGATGCGCCTTGGCCAAATCCGGCAGGGCGGCGACGGCCGTCTCGCAGGCGATCCGCGACCCCTCGCGGGCATAGGTGGCGGACCCGGCCCCATCGGCGACGGCGAGGAACTGCCATTGGCCCGGTCCGTCCGCATGGATCGCGAAGTGATCCTCGCGAAAGCCGCCCTCGCGCGCATGGGACCGGCCGCGTTTGCTTGCGGCGACGATCAGCCCGTCGCCGGTGGCGGTGGCAAAGGCCTCATCCGGTTTCCAGAACTGTGCCAGCCGGTCGCTTGGCTCTGACGTCCAAAGATCGCGGGGGTTGGCGATGATCGAGAGCCGCGCCGAAAGCGTGACGGGCGTTCCCTCTTGCGTGGCGGTGAGTTTCAGGGCGAAGCTGCCCGCCGCCTCGGGGCTGCCGGACAAGCGGCCCTGGCCCAATGTCAGACCGGCGCCGTCATCGTCGATCAGCTCAAGATCGTCATAGCCCGGCAGATCCACGGAATAGGGCTGGCCGACACGCCCGTTGCGCAGGGTGATCCGCTGCGACGCGGGATTGGCAGCCTCTGTCACGCCCAGATTGGCGACTTTGGGAATGTTGCCGGGGCCGTCGGTCACGGTCTCGCTGTCCTCTGCATAGGGCGCCGGAGGCTCGGCCTGCGCGCTGGGTTGCCAGGTGCGGGGCGCTTTCCCTGGGGGCGCCGGATCCTCTGGCGGCGCGGAACCGCGCGCCCGCTGTCGTAGGTACTGCAGGACGCGGCGTTCGTCCTCGGCCAGCCCGTCCCATTCCGCCGGGGCATCCTCCATCGGTGGGACACCACAGGCCTTCAACCGCGCCACAAGCCGGGCCAGGGCGAGGTCTTCGGGGGAGGTCGGCATGTCAGCCCTTGCCCCGCGAGATGTCGAACCCCGGCCCACCTTGGGAACTGCCGTAGTTTCCGGTGCGGTCGCACCACGGACAGGTCGCCTCGCCATCCCCGGAAACGCAGTGAATCCCGCCGCATCCGCACATCGCCATGCCGAACGTGGCGCCGCAATGGGGGCAATTCGGCTGACCGATCAACTGGCTGGAATGGACGCTGGTCGGGGCGGTGTCATTATCGGTCAGCTCAAAGTAGTCGCCCTGCACCGGCACCGCGAGTTTCAGCGCATAGTCGCGGGTGGAAAACAGCGCGGCCAGCTTGGGGTCATTGGTGTCGTAGCGGCCCAGATGCCGTTCGTACTTCACGACATAGGGCGCCTTGCTGCGCCCACATTTGCCCACGAAGATCGCGTAGCGGTCGTCGATGCCGTCAAAGGGCATCCCCTGATAGCCGTTCCCGGCAAGGTCGTCTTCCATCTTGGTCAGGCTGATCCCGGCGCCCGCCGCCACGCTGCGGGTGGAGCTTTTGACCGAATTGGTGATCCAGGTGATGAAGCGCTGAAACGACCCGTCGACTGTATCGTCAAACGGGAGGATCTGGTCGGTCAGGCGCCCCAGCACCGCGCGATCACCGCCCCCTCCGATAGAGACCGCCACCAGCGACACCCGGTCGGCATACTTCTTCTGCCAGCGGCGGATCGCGGGCTCTGGATCGTCGGTCGGGTGGCCGTCGGTTATCAGAAAGACCAGCGGGCGCCAATCCCCCTTGCGGTCCGCCTGGGCCACGGTGACGCCGCGGTCAATCTCGTCCATCAGATGGATCAGCGCGGCGCCAAGGGCGGTGCCGCCGCCGACGGGCAGATGCGGCGGGATGAAATCGGTAATCTCGGTCAGCGGCACCAGCGTGCGGGCGCGCCCGGCAAAGCCGATAACCGACATCCAGACGGTTTCCAGCGCATAGGGATCTTGCAGCAGATCGGCGGTGATCTTGCGGATCCCCTGTTCCAACTGGGCCAGCGCGTCCCCCACCATGGATTCGGACACGTCGACAAGAAGAAAGACGGGGAACTTGCGCATCTACAGAACGACGTTGATCTCTGGGGGAGGGGGCGGCAGGGTGTCTGTCTGTCCGGCGCCGAGGCTGCGGTTGCCCCCCGCCAGCACCTGCGACACCCATTGGAACAACTGTCCGAAGGCGTTGGTGTCCATCGTATCCAGCGCAACCACATGGTCGCACAATGGCGCCAGATCCTCGCGCCGGGCCTTGGGGCCCGCGGCACAGCCGATCACATTGGCAAAGCCCAGCGACCGGATCCGGGGGCATTGTTCCTGATAGAGCTGCGTGTCCGAGGGTTTGCCATCGGTCATCACAAACAGATACGGCGCCCAGTCGCCCTTTTGGGACTCGGTCCCCTTAATCACCTCGGCCTCGACCCGGTCGCCCAGCATCTGCAGCGCCAGACCCAGATGGGTGGGGCCAGAGCGGGGCGTGGTGATCACCGGCAGGATGACCTCTTCGAGCGGGGTCATGGGAACGATCACATTGGCCTCGGCATCGAAGGTCAGAATCGTCAGATGCACGGTCTCCAGCGCATATGGATCCTGCCGCAATGCCCCCAGCAGCGTTTCCAGCCCGGCGTTCACAGCCTCGATCGGCTCGCCCCTCATGCTGCCCGAGGTGTCGAGAAGAAGATAGACGGGCAGGCGTCTCATGCCGGTACCTTCCTGTTCCGCGCGGGGCGGGGGGCGGGATGTTGTCGCGGCCGCGCGGGCCAGGGGCGACATGCCCCCGCCCCGGCGGGCCGTCTCAGCGGTTCGGCAGGTCTGCTCACAGCACCCGCACGGCGTCGCCGGCCAGTTCGCCCGCGGTGCGGCCCTGGCAGGGCGTGCCATGGGCGGCCATGCTCCACCCGTCGGCACCCTTGCTCATCGAGGCCATGATAACCCCGGTGTGCCCGCCCTTTTCCTTCAGCTCATAGCGGCAGATCTCGCGGTTGCCGGATTCGTCGACCAGACGGGCAAAGGCGTTGTCCACCTCGTCAAAGGTCTGGCCGCGGAACGAGTTCACCGTGAACACCAGATGCGCCACGTTGCCGGGCAGGCCGGTGAGGTTGACATAGATCACCTCGTCATCCCCGTCGCCTTCGCCGGTCAGGTTGTCGCCGCCATGGCGGATCGAGCCGTCCTTGCTGTTCAACTGCCCGAAAAATACCGTGTCCACGGGCGTCTTGCTGGAATCGAACAGGATGACAGAGGCATCGAGGTCGATGTCGTCAGAGCCGCCGCCGCCCAGTAGCGCGCCAAAGAAGCCCTTTTTCTTGGGCGCCTGCACCGGATCCCATCCCAGGCCCATAAAGACCTTGGTCAGCCCCGGATTGTCTTTGCTCAGCGAGATGCGCTGACCCTTCTGCAACGTGATAGCCATAGGTTCCTCCATCTGTTCCAAAGTGTCCGCCCCCCGGCAAACCGGGGCGCGGGACTATTTCCGGCCGGCGACCCAGTTCATGCCCCAGCCATATCTTTCGTCCATGTAGCGGTGTCCCTTGAAGAACGTGACCTCGCGGTTGACCCTGATCTTGCCGCCGTCGTTTTCCAGCATCGCGACGGCGCACATGCCGTCTTTCGAGCCGTATTCGTTCATCTGCACCTCGACCTCGGGCTGGTCCGGCACCATCAGCCGGATCACCCCATCGGTTTCGCGCCAGTCGGCGACGCCTTCGTAGATGAAGGCATAGATCAGCACCTTGCGGATATTGCCCCAGGCATCGCCGTTGATCTCCAGCCATTCGCCATCGGTCGAGGCGCCGGTCCGGTCGTCCGCCAGCAGGCGCACATAGGGGAAACCGCCGTAATCGCCGAACATCTTGCCCAGCGCCTGCACGACAGTCCGATTGCCGTCCCGCGTCTCGATAAAGGCGCCAAGGTCAAGGTCGATGCCGCGCTTGCCCATGCCGAACAGGCCACCGCTGGACTTGGCTTTCTGGTTCCAGTTCAGGTTGACCCGGATCTTGCCATAGCGGCCGTCCGACTTGGTCAGCGACACGGTGCTTTCCTGTTTGGTCAGCGAGACCTTGGACAGCGACACGCTTGGGGAC
>CAYGRI010000018.1:0-35934 GCA_964352155.1 uncultured Maritimibacter sp.
TACTTCAAGGCTGCCGGATATGTCTCAGGTTAATGGCGAAATGCTTTAGGGCACGATAATTGCAACCCTGCATCGCCAGAGGTCGCATATTGTTGCGTCATGACACAGGATCTGTTGCTTGCGCTGACGGCCTTCGCCCTTGTGACCTCGATCACGCCGGGGCCGAACAATCTAATGCTGATGGCCTCGTCGGCGAATTTCGGGTTTCGCCGGACTATCCCGCATATGCTGGGGATCGGGGCGGGGTTCTTTCTGCTTCTGCTTCTGTCCGGGCTGGGGCTGGCGCAGGTTTTCGAGCAATCGCCGCTGCTGCGGGGCCTCTTTACCGGGGCGAGCGTGGTTTACATGGGCTGGCTGGCCTGGCGCATCCTCACCGCCCCGGCGCCGGGCAGCGTGGCGGCCTCTGGGCGGCCGATCACCTTTGTGCAGGCGGCGGCGTTTCAATGGGTGAACCCAAAGGCCTGGGCGATGGCGGTGACTGCGGCCACGGTTTACGGGCCGGGCGTAGGGACGCTGGGGGTCGCGGCGGTCTTTGCCGCCGTCAATCTGCCCTCGGTGTCGGTCTGGACCCTGCTGGGGCAGACGCTGCGGCGTTGGCTGACGACTCCGGTCCGGCTGCGGCTGTTCAACGCTGTGATGGCCCTGGCGCTGGTGGCGTCGCTGCTGCCGGTGCTGCTGTAGCCTATTCGGCGGCGGCCTGAACGTCGGCGCCATGCTCGGCCAGGAACTTCTCCGCCTCAAGCGCGGCCATGCAGCCCATTCCAGCAGAGGTCACGGCCTGCCTATAGATATGATCCGTCAGATCGCCCGCCGCGAAGACCCCGGGGATCGAGGTCGCGGTCGAATCGGGCTTCGTCACCACATAGCCGCCCATATGGGTTTCCAGCTGATCCTTCACCAGCTCTGACGCGGGGGCATGGCCGATGGCGACGAAGAACCCGGCACAGGGCAGCTCTGAGATCTCGCCGGTCTGGGTGTGCTTGACTCGCACTCCTTCGACGCCGCGCGGATTGTCGCCGCCGATCACCTCTTCGACGGAGTGGTTCCACAACAGTTCGACCTTGGGATGCTCGAACAGCCGTTTCTGCAGGATCTTCTCGGCGCGCAATGTGTCGCGGCGGTGCACCAGCGTGACCTTGGAGGCGAAGTTGGTCAGGAACAGCGCCTCTTCGACCGCGGTGTTGCCGCCACCGATCACGACAACCTCCTTGCCGCGGTAGAAGAATCCGTCGCAGGTGGCACAGGCAGAGACGCCAAAGCCCTTGAAATGCTCCTCGGACGGCAGGCCCAGCCATTTTGCCTGGGCGCCGGTGGCCAGAATGACCGCATCGGCGGAGTAGGTGGTGCCGCTGTCGCTTTGCGCGGTGAACGGACGCCGCGACAGATCGATGGACGAGATGTGGTCGGCGATGATCTCCGTCCCGACGGCCTTGGCGTGCGCCTCCATCCGGATCATCAGGTCGGGGCCCTGCACTTCGGTGTCGCCGGGCCAGTTTTCGACCTCGGTCGTGATGGTCAGCTGGCCGCCGGGCTGGATGCCCTGGATCAGCACGGGTTCCAGCATGGCGCGGCTGGCATAGACAGCGGCGGTGTATCCGGCGGGGCCGGACCCGATGATAAGAACCTTGGTGTGTTTCGTGTCGGCCATGAGCCAGCCCCCTTTTGCGGATCTGACTTGATATAAGGGCGCAAAGGTGGCGGGGAAAGCCCCGCTGGGGCAGAGTGGCGCGGCGCCTGCTGCGATGCAGCTAATGAAATTGCGCGGACTTGAAATTTTATTGCGCAGGTCTTTGCTCTTGGGTATTGATCGAGAAACCCCCGAGGAATGCCATGCCTGGATCGAAGCTTGACCCGATCGACCGCCAGATCCTAAGCGAATTGCAGGAAGACGGTCGTATGACCAATGTCGAACTGGCCCGGCGCGTGGGTATTTCGGCGCCGCCCTGCCTGCGCCGCGTCCGGACGCTGGAAGAGGCGGGCTATCTGCGCGGCTATCACGCCGATGTGGACCCGCGCCTTTTGGGGTTCGAGGTTCAGGTTTTCGCGATGGTGGGGCTGCATAGCCAGGCCGAGGTCGACCTGTCCGCCTTTGAACAGCGCTGCCGCGACTGGCCGCTGGTCCGTGAATGCCACATGCTGAACGGCGAGGTGGACTTCATTCTGAAATGCGTGGCCCCGGATCTGTCGACCTTTCAGTCGTTTCTGACAGAGGAGCTGACGGCCGCCGACAATGTCACCAGCGTCAAGACCTCGCTGGTGATCCGGGACGCCAAGGACGAGCCGGGCGTGCCCTTCGATGTACTCGAGGACCGGATCAACGCCACGGCCTGACAGGGCGGCGTGCTTGGGGCGTGCGTCCGGTCAGGCGGCGATCACGTTCTGGAATTCCTCTGCCGACAATCTGGGGGCACAAAGTGGGCCGAAATCGCGCACGCTTTCCAGATGGGGAAAGAATGACATTAACAGCCGCATGCCGTCATTGCCGATCCGGTTCACCAGATCGGTGCCGGGATGGTAGCTTTCTATGTCGATCCCGTTGGCGCGCAGGATATGATGATCCGCGAAGGCCAGGTGATAGACATTCACCGGCGAGACGGGGGCGACGCGGATCACGCTTTGTCCGTCCTCGAAGGCGGTGATCGGGGTCAGCGCCGAATCGTCATGCACGACGTTGCGCAGCTTTTCACTGCGGTGCAGCAGGCGGGCGTGCGGCCCCAGCATCAGATCGGGCATCGGGCGCGAGGGGCCGAAGGCATCCACCGGGATCCGGAAAAGGCGTGACGGAGTCTGGCCGGGCTGATGCTGCGGAGTCAGGGTGATCGTTCCGATCCACAGCAGCGGCTGATAGCCCGCATCGCGGGTTTCAATCCGCACGCCGGGCATCAGATCCTCGACCGCGACCGGCCCGTCCTCGGTGGCCATGATGGTGCCCCGCGCCAGGGCGCAGAAGGCGGATTCAAACACCGGATGCGCCGGGGCGCGCTTGATCACCTCCGCCAGTGAGTTGTCCGGCAGCAGCGCCATCGCCTCGAACCGGCGCATTGGGAAATTGGCGTGGGGTGTGGTCGATGTGCGCCGCGCGGTCCAGCGTTGCTGTGTGACCTGCGAAACGGGGTGCGACAGGCCGGGCCCGGCCGGGCGATGGGAATAAGTCATAGGTCCCTCTTCATTTCGTCCCCGCGCGGCACGTTTCACGAACCCCACACGAACTGGAAAACATGGATGCGGCGGCGCCGCGAAATGGGGAAGGGCCGGTTTGCAAGCAGCGGCCCAGCGGCGTCAGGCGCGCAGGTGTTTCAGCCGCACCGGCGGCTTTTTGCGGGCCGCGATCATGCGCGCCCGGTGGGCGCCACGCGTCCACGGCATCGGGAGGACGGGCTTTGCCGAATGTTCAATGACTGCGGTCAGCCAACGTCTTTGCTGTGCCATTCCTTGACTCCTTTGCCTGGGGTGGGTCGTTTCCCGACTGGCGGCAATCCGGCCCTGACAAATGGACTATCGGCAGCCAATCAGGCTGCAGAATGACGCATGCAAGATCATTGGAGGCTGGAACTCGTCCGGAATGTGGCGCTGTTTCCCGATTCGGGACAATTTCGCCCGTCAAAGCCGGATTGCAGAGATCAAGCGGCCGTAATCCGCCTCTTTCCTGTGCTGGCTGCGCCGGAACGAGAAAAATCGCCTTGAATCCGCGTAGGTGCAATGCTGAGTCCACTCTGCCTGACCGACCCCGGCGGCGCGCAGCCGCTCCAGCCCATAGCCGGGAAGATCGAACAGATAGCGGTCTGCCTTGCCGCGCTTGAAGTAGCGGGCGTTCAAGGGATCCACCTTCAGGAAGGCGTCGAGAAATTCGGGCCCGACCTCATAATTGGACTGGCTGATCGAGGGGCCAATCACGGCAGAGATGTTCTGGCGCGTGGCGCCCAGCCGTTCCATTGCGGTCAGGGTCTGTTCCAGAACGCCGCCGAGGGCGCCGCGCCAGCCGGCATGGGCAGCGCCGATCACGCCCGCCGTATGGTCGGCAAACAGCACCGGCTGGCAATCCGCCGTCAGCACCGCAAGCGTCAGGCCGGGGGTCTTTGTCACCAGACCGTCGGCGCGGGGGCGGGCCTGCGGCGATACCGTCTCGGCCTCGACCACATCGGCGGAATGCACCTGGTTGACGGTGATCAGCCTGTCCAGCCCAGCCTCCATCGCGTCGGCGACGCGGGCGCGGTTGATAGCCACCGCATCCGCCTGATCGGACGAGCCCTGGCCGCAGTTCAGCCCGGCGAAGACCCCCGAAGAGGCGCCGCCGAGGCGGGTGAAGAACCCGTGGCGCAACGGGTCCAATGCGGACGAAGTCAGGATCTCGAGCGTCATGGGTCCAATCCGGGCAGGGGCGCCCCGGTCTGGGGGTTGAAGCAAATCACACGAAAGAGGCTCCCCATTTCTTCGGGGTGGGTCAAGCGGCGATGTGCGGCGATATGCTGTTCCAGCGCGGCACCGGTGAGATTGCGGGCGAGCGCCTGCGCCCGCGCCGTAATCCCGAGCCGTTCGAGAAAGACGCCCTGCGCGGTCATCCGGCTATGCGCGACGCCGGGCGCGGCGGCGGCCAGCGCCTCAAAGTCCACATGGGCGGTCAGATCGGCATTGCCGGGGCTGGCCAACGGGTCTTCGCGCTGGTGGCCGCGCAGCGCCTGCAACGTGTCGCCCAGCGAGCGCCAGTCGCCATAGTCGATCACCAGCGCCGCGCCGCCATGCCGCGCGATACGCTCTCCGACGGCTCCCATGACCGGCCGGGCCGGGGCGCAGGTTTCCACCAGATCGCCGGGCTGCGTGTCTGCCAGCCGATGGTCCAGATCGGCGAGCGGCGCGGCGGTGGACAGGCCCAACGCCAGCCTGCCGTCGTCGTCAAGGCCGACCTGCCGTTCGCGCCAGCCGCCGGGGGTGCGGACGAACTGGCGGATAGGAAGCGCGTCGAAGAACTCATTCGCCACCAGCAGCAAGGGCGCCTGGGGCAGATCCTGCGCCTGGTCGACCCAGGTGACGTCGTAGTCGGCCAGCGTCTGTTTCTGCCGGGCGCGCAGGGTGGCAGAGGCCTCGATCAGATGGACCTGCGCGGCGGCGTGAAAGCCGGGAACGCCGCGGGTCGCGCGCAGGATGTCGGCGATCAGCGTGCCGCGGCCCGGTCCGGCCTCTGCCAGGGTGACCGGGGCAGGGGCGCCCTGATCCAGCCAGCCCTGGGCGAGTGCGAGGCCCAGAAGCTCGCCGAACATCTGGCTGATCTCTGGCGCGGTGGTGAAGTCGCCCTCCACGCCAAACGGATCGCGGGTGGAATAATAGCCGAATTCCGGATGAAGCAGGCAGTCGGCCATGTAATCGGCCACGCTGATCGGACCGGTCGCGGCGATACGGCGTATCAGGCTGTCCGCCAGCGGCGTCATGCCCGGCGCCGGGCCCACACGATCAGCACGATCCCGACAAACAGCATCGGCAGCGTCAGGAACTGGCCCATCTTCAACCCGAAATCGCCAAGCCGCACAACGTAGCCCAGCGGATTCTCTGCTGTGATGTATTGCGCATCCGCCTGGCGGAAGAATTCGACAAAGAACCGCGCCAGGCCATAGCCGGTAAGGAACACGCCCGACAGCGCCCAGGGCGTCTTGAGCCAGTCGCGCCCGAAGGCCAGCCAGATCAGAACCGCGCCCAGCACCAGCCCCTCCAGCCCCGCCTCGTAGAGCTGCGAGGGGTGGCGGGCGCACAGCCCCTCGACCCCCGGGCAATCCTGCGCGGCCGCGCCGGGAAAGATCACCGCCCAAGGCACGGTCGACGGAAGCCCCCACAGCTCGGCATTGATGAAATTGGCGATCCGGCCCAGCAGCAGACCCAGCGGCGTGACGATGGCCAGCGCATCCAGAATGCTGCCTGCCGAGGACCCGACTTTGCGGGCAAACAACAGGCTGACAATCAGCACGCCCAGAAAACCGCCATGAAAGGACATGCCGCCGGTCCAGATCATCGGGATTTCCAGCGGATGGGCCAGATAATAGCCCGGCTGATAGAACAGCACATAGCCCAGCCGCCCGCCCAGGATAACGCCAAGCACGATCCAGGTCAGAAACTCCTCGACCTGCGCCGGGGTCAGCGGTGGATCGCCGCGCCACAGGGCGGGGCGGCGCATCATCGCGACCACCAGGCGCCAGCCCGCAACGATCGCCACGATATACGCCAGCGCGTACCAGCGCAGCGCAAAGGTAAAGGTCCCGATGTCGATCGAGAAGATCTCGGGCGTGATGTTCGGAAAGGGGATACCGGGCTGCATGCGCCTTCATTGTGACCGCGCCGCGGCGAAGTCAACCTTGTCGCTGGGGCCTTGCGGGGCCATATAGGCACGCAAGCCAAACGGAGCGAGCCCATGCAGACCCGCAACAAGATTTTCGATGATATCGGCCAGCTTATGACGAACGCAATGGGCGTGGCCCAGGGCGCCCGGACAGAGGCCGAAACGGCGATGAAAGGCATGATCGACCGCTGGCTGGCCGATCGCGATTTTGTGACCCGTGAAGAGTTCGACGCCGTGCGCGCGATGGCGCAAAAGGCGCGCGAGGAGAACGACGCGTTGAAGGCACGGCTGGACGCGATGGAAAAGACGGCCAAGCCCGACGCCTGAGCCTGTCGGGCGTACCTGCTTCGGAAAACGAATGGCGCGGATGCGCTGTTAACCTTGTTCGCGGCGTCTGGCGCGGCCAGAGCAGTCGGTTTTTATAAAAACGTCACGGGATTATGTGAAGTTTGGGGGTAAATCCCCAACTTAATCTAGATATCCCCAAGATTAGCCTTTACAGGCCGAATCACCTGCCTTTACCATATTTCGTAGGGATCGCGGCAAAGACCGCCGGTTCTAGAGCAGGCGCATAGGTCTGGGGCAAGAACACGACCCCGACCATAATCAGAGAGGCCGGGGCATGTCATTCGCAGAGCAATTTCACACGGAAGACCTTCATCCCATCGATATCGTCGAAAATCTCGCCGAGCATCACGATTGGGATTTCGACCGCGTCGGGGATGACCAGATTGCCATGGCGGTTGTCGGGCAGTGGCGCACCTATTCAATCACGCTCGCCTGGTCCGCTTATGACGAGACGTTGCGGCTGATTTGCACCTTCGAGATGGAGCCGCCCGAGGCCAAGCTGCCGCTGGTCTACGAGACTCTGAACCGGGCCAATGACATGTGTTGGACCGGCGCCTTCACCTTCTGGGCGGAGCAGCGACTGATGGTCTACCGCTATGGGCTGCTGCTGGCTGGCGGTCAGATGGCCAATGCGGATCAGATCGACCGGTTGATTGTCGCGGCGGTCACGGCGTCCGAACGGTTCTATCCGGCGTTTCAACTGGTCAGCTGGGGGGATCAGACCCCCGAGGAATCGATGAAAGTGGCCATCTCAGAGGCCTACGGGCGCGCCTGATACGGGGTCCACCGGCGCCCGTTTGGGGTAAACCTCGCGGGGGCACCTCCGGGCGCCGTGGTTGGCCCATGGGGCAGACGCAAAAAGTCACGCGAGGTGTTTTAAGTCCTCGCAGAACCGCTGTAGTCTGCGGCCCCGAATACAGGGGGTTTTTCATGTTTGAAGAGATTGCGCGGCGCGGACTGGTTTTGCTGGGATGCGGCAAGATGGGATCCGCGATGTTGGCGGGCTGGCTGAATCGGGGGCTGGACCCTGGCGCGGTCTGGGTGATGGATCCGAATCCGTCGGTTTGGGTGACGGGCACCGGTGTGCATGTGAATGCCGATCTGCCGGACAGCCCCGCGGTCGTGCTGATCGCGGTAAAGCCGCAGATGATGGGCGACGCACTGCCCGATATCGCGGCGTTCGGGAATGGCGCGACGCTTTACGTTTCTATCGCTGCCGGAACCACGATTGCGCATTTCGAGGATGTTCTGGGCGCGGCCTCTCCGATCGTGCGGGCGATGCCCAATACGCCGGCGGCCGTGGGGCGTGGGACTACGGCGATTGTGGGCAATGCGCGGGTCGCCTCCCCGCAGATGGATCTCGCCGAGGCTTTGCTGTCCGCCGTCGGGCAGGTCGTCCGGCTGGAGGCCGAGGGTCAGATGGATGCGGTGACGGCGGTGTCCGGTTCTGGCCCCGCCTATGTGTTCCACCTGATCGAAACGCTGGCTGCCGCCGGAGTGGCCGAGGGCTTGCCGGAACAATTGGCGATGCAACTGGCCAAGGCGACAGTCGGCGGCGCGGGTGCGCTGGCCGAGGCGTCGGACGAAGACCCGGGCCAATTGCGGGTCAACGTGACCTCTCCGGCGGGCACGACGGCGGCGGCGTTGGCGGTGTTGATGGACGAACAGACAGGGTTCCCGCCGTTGCTGCTGCGGGCGGTCAAGGCTGCGGCGGACCGGTCGCGCGAATTGGCGGGATAGACGAGTGTCAGAGATAACGTTTGACGATTTTCTGAAGGTCGATGTGCGGGTTGGCGTGGTGGTCCGGGCCGAACCCTATCCCGAGGCGCGCAAACCCGCGATCAAGCTGTGGGTGGATTACGGTCCGGAGATCGGGGAAAAGAAATCCTCGGCCCAGCTCACGGTGCATTACTCGCCCGAGGCTCTGGTAGGGCGCCGGGTTCTGGGGGTGGTGAATTTCCCGCCGCGCCAAATCGGCAAGTTCATGTCAGAGGCGCTGGTGCTGGGCGTGCCGGATGTGAACGGCGATGTGGTGCTGATCGTGCCGGATCAGGACGTGCCGGTCGGGGGGCGCCTTTACTAAGGCGACGTCCCGTCCATCCAGACCGACTCCGGCCAGACCGACTCCGGCGGCATTGAACAGGCGCGTGCAGGCACTCGGTGGACAGAGGCCGCGTGTCTTAGCGCCGGACGGGAACAGCGTGTCACAGCCCCGCGCTGTGTGATGTCGCAGGCGCGCGCGGTTCGGACCAGGCCCTTTCGACAGGATCCGGCCTGTCGGGCGGGCGGACTCGCATCCGATCTCACTCCTCCAACCGTGCCGACGGCGGGCGACCCCGTCGCACTGCAGGGCCACTTCCGCGCAGGATGGGTGTTTCGGGGCCCTTTTTGGCCGCGAAGGTGGCCAGAGCGGCGAAAGGCTTGACCGGGGACACAAGCCGATCCGTTCAAGGCGTCATTGCTATGCCCGGCTCCGGGGTCGAAGCCGTGCCAACGCGGTGCGACAAGACAGGCTCTGGGTGCTGCCACACAGATCGCGATCATCGATTTCGACTGTCAAAGTCCCTTGTGTAATGTTATAACATACTGTACCTCTCCCGCAGAGAAGTGTGGAGGCAGCGATGGGCAAGCGCGGTGAGAAGATGCAGGCGGATGTGCTGGCGGTTCTGCGCCGCCGCGGCGGTCCGCTCTCTGCCTACGATGTGCTGGGCAAGATGCGTGAGCACCATCCCAAGCTCGCGCCGCCTACGATCTACCGTGCCCTCGCAGCGCTGACGGAACGCGGCCGCGTGCACCGGCTGGAATCGCTGAACGCCTTCATAGCCTGCCAATGTGACCGGCACGCACAGGCCTCGATCCTGTCGATCTGCGACGATTGCGGCGCGGTGGAAGAGAGCGTTGCCCCCGACCTCCTCAAGGAGATTTCCAGCGTGGCCGGGCAATCGGGCTTCCGGCCATCGCGGCATGTGATCGAGATCCATGGGCTTTGCGCAACCTGCGGCGCGGGACAGGTACCGACATGATGGCGTTGCGACCCGCTCTTGGCCTGCTGTTGCTGGGCGCCTGGCCCAGGCTGGCCGGAGCGGCGGCGATCGTGGCGCTGCTGTGGCTTGGGTTCTTCTGGGCCACATCGACTCCGGGGGCGCCGTGGCCATGGCGCTGACGCTCCACAATCTGACGCTCGGCTATGATCGGCACCCGGTGGTGCATCACCTTAACGCCGAGATTGCCGACGGCAGCCTGACCGCTATCGTCGGCCCGAACGGGGCGGGCAAGTCGACGCTGCTCAAGGCGGTGATCGGCGCGCTGGTCCCGCTTGAGGGGCACATCGCGGTCGATGGGCTCGGGCGCGACGACATCGCCTATCTGCCCCAGCAATCGGACATGGATCGCGCTTTTCCGCTTTCGGTGCGCGACCTGGTGGCCATGGGGCTCTGGCGCGAGATCGGGCCCTTCGGCCGCCTGCGCCCATGCCATCGCGACCGCGTCGCCGCCGCGATTTCGGCGGTCGGCCTGACCGGGTTCGAGGACCGTCCCATGGGCGCGCTGTCAGGCGGTCAGATGCAGCGCGTGCTGTTCGCGCGGCTGCTTCTGCAGGAGGGGCGGCTGGTGCTGCTGGACGAGCCATTCACCGCGATCGACGCCCGTACCATGGCCGATCTGCTGGCGATCGTGCGCCGCTGGCATGGCGAAGGGCGCACGGTGCTCGCCGTGCTGCATGACGTCGAGACGGTGCGCGCCCATTTCCCCGAGACCCTGATGCTGGCGCGCGAACTGGTGGCGCATGGACCCACGGCAGAGGTGCTGACGGCCGAGAACCGGTTCCGCGCTCGCACCATGGCCGAGGCGCCGGACCCCGATGCAGGCGTCTGCGACCGGGGTGACCGGGGCACGCCATGATCTGGGACCCCGTGATCCAGCCCTTCGCCGATTTCGGCTTCATGCGCCGCGCGCTTCTGGGCTGCGTCGCGATCTCTGTCGGCGCGACGCCGGTGGGGGTGTTCCTGATGCTGCGGCGGATGAGCCTGACCGGCGACGCCATGGCCCATGCCATCCTGCCGGGGGCTGCGGTCGGATATCTGGTGGCGGGCCTGTCGCTTGGGGCGATGACCATCGGCGGCATGATCGCGGGGATGGCGGTGGCGCTGCTTTCGGGCTTTGTCACGCGGGCGACGGCGCTGAGAGAGGATGCCAGCCTCGCGGCCTTCTACCTGATCTCTCTGGCGCTTGGCGTGCTGATCGTGTCCATGCGCGGCAGCAATGTGGACTTGATGCACGTGCTATTCGGCACGGTGCTGGCGCTTGACGATGCGGCGCTGATCCTGCTGTGCAGCCTCGCCAGCCTTTCGGTGGTTACGCTTGCGCTGCTGTTCCGCCCGCTGGTGCTGGAATGCGCCGATCCGCAATTCCTGCGTTCGGTCAGCGGGTTGAGCGCGGTGACGCATTTCGCCTTCCTCGCCCTGGTGGTGATCAGCCTTGTCGGCAGCTTCCAGGCGCTGGGCACGCTCATGGCCGTGGGGATCATGATCCTGCCCGCTGCCGCCGCGCGATTCTGGGCGACCGGCATCGGCGGGCTGATCGTCGTGGCCATCGCAGTCGCGATCCTGTCGAGCCTGAGCGGCCTCCTGCTCTCCTACCATTTCAGCCTGCCCTCGGGGCCGGCGATCATCCTCGTGGCGGGCTCGGCCTACGGGGTGTCGCTGGTCTTCGGTCCGGCCGGCGGTCTTGTCGCGCGCGCCTTGCCGCGCCGCCACCTCAAAGCCTGAAAGGAACATGCAATGACCACCCGCAGAGCCCTTCTGAAAGCCGCCAGTGCGCTTGTCGCCCTGTCCCTGGCCACGCCGACCTTCGCCCGGTCGGACGATCCGATCCCCGTCGTCGCCACCTTCTCGATCCTGGGCGACATGGTGGCCCGGATCGGTGGCGACCGTATCGCGCTGACCACGCTGGTCGGTCCCGATGGCGACGCCCATGTCTATCAGCCGACCCCGGCGGATGCCCGCGCCGTCAGCGGTGCCGAGATCTTGTTTTTGAACGGTCTCGCCTTCGAGGGTTGGATTGACCGGCTGGTGGAGGCGTCCGGCTTCGACGGCGCGCAGGTCGTTGCGACGGCGGGGATCACGCCGATCTCGTTCGAGGAGGGCGACGACCACGAGGATCATGCCAAGGCCGACCAGGCCGAGGCTGGCCATGACCACGGCGCCTTCGATCCGCATGCCTGGCAAAGCCTGCCCAATGCGATCGTCTATGCCAACAACATCGCCGCCGCGCTGGCCCAGGCCGATCCCGGGAATGCCGCCACCTACCACCGTAACCTCGCCGATTTCGTCGCCGAAGCCGAGGCGCTTGACGCCGAGCTTCGCGCGGCCCTCGGTACTTTGCCTGCGGACCGTCGGACGATTGTCACCTCGCATGATGCCTTCGGTTACTTCGCGAAGGAATACGGCCTCACCTTCCTTGCGCCGCAGGGCCTGTCCACAGAATCCGAAGCCTCCGCGCGCGACGTGGCGGAGCTGATAACGCAGATCCGCGATCAATCCATCGGCGCTGTCTTCGTCGAAAGCATAACCGACAGCCGTCTGCTGGAGCAGATCACCTCGGAAACCGGGGCGAGTATCGGCGGCACACTCTATTCCGATGCGCTGTCCGGGCCGGACGGCCCGGCGGCAACCTATCCCGACATGATGCGCCACAATCTGGCGATGCTGACTGACGCTTTGACCTCTTGATCCCCGAGGGCCCTACCATGACACAACAAGTACCCGTCACCGTCCTTACCGGCTTTCTTGGCGCCGGCAAGACAACCCTGCTGAACCGCATCCTGACCGAACAGCACGGCAAGAAATACGCCGTGATCATCAACGAGTTCGGCGAAACCGGGATCGACAACGATCTGGTCGTGGATGCCGACGAGGAAGTGTTCGAGATGAACAACGGCTGCATCTGCTGCACTGTGCGGGGCGATCTGATCCGCATCCTCGGCGGGTTGATGAAGCGCGCCGACAAGTTTGACGCGATCATTGTCGAGACCACCGGTCTTGCCGATCCGGCCCCGGTGGCGCAGACCTTCTTTGTGGACCAGGACGTGGCCAACAGCACACGGTTGGACGCCATTGTGACGGTGGCCGATGCCGTTCACCTGAACAACCAGCTGGGCGCGCATCACGAGGCAGAGGAACAGATCGCTTTCGCCGATGTCGTCCTCCTCAACAAGACCGATCTTGTCGACCCGGACGGGCTTGGCCGCGTCGAGGACCGCATTCGCAAGATCAACCCCTATGCCAAAGTCATCCGCACCGAACGATGCGGGGCCAACCTTGACGAGGTGATCGGCCTAGACGCCTTCAGCCTCGACCGTGTGCTGGCGGTGGAGCCCGATTTCCTGATCTCCGACCACGACCATGCGCATGACGACGATGTAACAAGCATCTCCTTGACGTCGGATGCGCCGCTCGATCTCGAGAAGTTCGAGGCCTGGTTCGGGGGGCTCCTGCAGGCCCGGGGGCAGGACATCCTGCGCTCCAAGGGCATTCTCGACTTCAAGGGCGAGGGCGAGCGCTACGTCTTTCAAGGTGTTCACATGCTGATGGACGGTGCCCCGATGGGGGCCTGGCCAGATGGCGCGCGGCTCTCCCGCATCGTGTTCATCGGCCGCGATCTCGACTCGATGGGGCTGGAAGAGGGCTTTGCCGCATGTCGGGCGGCCTGACCGCGGAGCCCGGGCGCGCAGACCTGCGCCGCAGGGGATTTGCCCGGACGGAGCTGGAGCGCGCGGGGCTCGGGATCGACACCGGCGCTCCGGTAACCGCCGCGCTGTCCCTTGGCGGCTGCGTTGCGGCCGGGTTCGGTGACGGTGTTGTGCGGTTCTTCCGTCCGGACGAGCTGCCGGTGACCGTCGCGGCGCATGGCGGCCCGGTGCTGAGCCTGGCGGACGACCCCGCGTCGGGCGGCGTGCTCACGGGGGGCGATGACGGCAGGTTCCTGCGTGTCTCGCCCGACGGCGCCATCGAAGAGATCGCGCGCTTCGGCACGCGCTGGGTGGATTGCGTCGCGGCAGCGCCCGGCTACATCGCCTGTTCCTCGGGCCGGACGGCGCATGTCTGGCGCATCGGTGACAGCGCTCCGAAATCCTTCGACCATCCCAGCACCGTCGGCGGCCTTGCCTTCGACCGCAAAGCGCGCCGGTTGGCCGTTGCCCATTATGGCGGGGCCACCCTTTGGGACCGGGGCGAACGGCGGTGGAAATCGTCAAAGCTGCTCTGGAAGGGGTCGCATGGCGCCGTCGCCTTCAGCCCGGATGCAAGGTACCTCGTGACGGCAATGCACGAGAACGCCTTGCATGGCTGGCGCCTGCGCGACAAGACCGACATGCGCATGTCGGGCTACCCGACGAAGGTCAAAAGCTTTGTCTGGGTCGGCGACGCGCCGTACCTTGTCACCTCAGGAGCCGACGAGGCGATCTGCTGGCCCTTCGACGGCAAGGATGGGCCGATGGGGCGCCCCCCGACCACCTGCGCCTACGGGGGCAAGCAGTTTTGCACGGCCGTGACGGGGCGTGTCGGGCAAAACGAGGTCTTCGCCGGGTTCGCCGATGGCAGCGTCCTCGCCGGGTTCCCGTCCCAGGGCGAGGCGCCGGGGGATCTCGTGGTCAAAGGGTCGAGCGGATCGCCCGTCGCCGCCCTCGCGCTGACCCCCCAGGGCTGGCTGTTCGTCGGCGAGGAGTCAGGGCGTGTCCTCTGGGTGAGGCTGGACGGAGACGACGCCTGACGCCCCGGCCTCCCGCCGCAAGGCGCCACCACAGGGCCGGGCGGGGATGCAATCGCCCGGTTGGACGAAACGTACCACCAGATCGCCGTCGCTGACCTGCCGATCCTCACGAAGGGTCCCTCCGCGCGCCGCGCTCTCGCCGCCATCATGCAAAGCCTCGCAATAAGGGGGTTAACCGCGCGGCTACGCAATTGCCGGGTCGGTAGCGGCGGGCGACCTGTCCTCCTTGGCCGCGTTCGCCCCGACCACAAAGCCGCCCGGCGTGCGCTCCTTGCATCGTCCCGCGCCAATCCCCTCGCAGCAAAAGACCGTTGGAGGTCGCCGACCCTCCAAACACTCCCTGCATGCGCCGCATCGTCGGACTTATCGCGCGCCTGCGGCACAGGCTCGCCGGCTGGCCCGAGCGGATCGATGCGACGCGGATTGCCGTGATCGTCCCCGGTCAACCAACCACGTTTCACACCGGCCCAAGGTCTCACATGAATCAACGGTCTGCCCGGCCGTCCCGCCAAAACGCCACGCCCCAATCCCTTCGCGATCCACCAAAGCGACGCCCGCACATACAAAAGGCACCAGCCACGGGGTCGGAGCAGCTCAGCAGGAAGCGAAGCGGCACAGGTCGATCGAAGCCTTTGACAACTAGCCCGCATCGCGCCTCTGGTATGGCGCGTGGCACCTGAGCCAATCCAGCGAACGGCCCGATCTACCGCCAGTAAACTGGGCCGGGCCTTCTTCTGGCCAAAAATACTCCCGCCGGAGGCATCCGACCCAGAAGCCAGTCACAAGACCCGATGCCATTTGACAATCGGATCAGGAAACGGGCGCATCGCCCATCGCGTCACGCCAGTGGCGGCGGCACAAAGAATGGTACGTCTCATTGCCGCCGATCTGGATCTGGGCGCCGTCCTTCAGCGCTTTTCCATCCGGGCCCAGGCGCACCACCATCGTTGCCTTTTTCCCGCAATGACAGATCGTGCGGACCTCGCGCATTTCGTCAGCCAGGGCGAGCAATGTGGCCGAGCCGGGGAACAATTGCCCCAGAAAATCGACGCGCAGACCATAGCACATGACCGGCACGCCCAAATCGTCGACGGCGCGGGCAAGCTGCCAGACTTGCTCCGGTTCCAGGAACTGCGCCTCGTCGACGAAGACACAGGCGAGCGGCCCAGCTTCCTGGCGCGCGGCGATTTTGCCGAACAGGTCTTCTCCGGCGTCGAACGTATCCGCTGGCGACCCGATCCCGATGCGGGAGCCGATCCGCCCCTCGCCCGCGCGGTGATCGAGCCGCGCGGTCAGCAGATAGGTCTGCATCCCGCGTTCCTGATAATTGTGCGACGCCTGCAGCAGGATCGTGGATTTCCCGGCATTCATCGTCGAGTAGCAAAAGTAGAGCTTGGCCATGGCTCTGTTTGCCCTGGTGGCAAGCGGGGTTCAAGCGCCGGTGGCGATGCGCAGTTCCGTCACTTCGCGGAAACGCAGGCGTGGGGCGATGTGGGCGGGTGCTGCAAGTTGCAGGTTCGGAAAGCGGCGGAACAGGCGGGCAAAGGCGATCGAGGCCTCGATCCGGGCCAGGCTGTTGCCGATGCAGATATGGATGCCAAGCGCGAAGCTCAGGTGCCGGTTGGGCCGCCGGCCGATGTCAAAGCGATCGGGATCGGGGAATTGCGCGGGGTCGCGGTTCGCTCCGGCGATGATCATGTGAATGATGGTGCCTTCGGGCAGGCGGGTATCGCCCAAAACCGTGTCGGACAAAGCGCGGCGGTTGCCGATCTGGATCGGGGCCTGATAGCGCAGGACCTCTTCGACCATCGGCTCTATCAAACCGGGATCGGTGTTCAGGCGGGCGATCTGGTCGGGGTGGCGCAGCATCTCGTGCACCCCGTGCGACAGCATGTTGGTCGAGGTTTCGTGGCCTGCGTTCAGCATGAAGATGCATTGGTGCAGCAGTTCGATCTCTGTCAGCCTTGCGCCGTCCGCCTCGGCATCGGCCAGAACCGTCAGCACTTCGCCGGGCTGAGAGGTGCCGGGATGGGCGCGGCGGTGGGCCAGTAGATCGCGAAGATATGCCTTGAAATCGTTGACCGCGCGGTTGCCGGTGTCAAGCTGGTCTTGCGTCAGTTTCGGCTCCAGCGCGGTCAGGATCGCCACGGCCCAATCGCGGATCAGCATCCGGTCTTCGGCGGGAACGCCCAGCATGTCGCAGACCACCTCGATCGGGAGGCGAAAGGAGAAATCCTCTACCAGTTCGATCTCGCCCTTGTCGGCGAAAGCGTCGAGATAGCTGTCGATCAGGGTCTCGATCCGGGGTTGCAGGGCGGACAGGGCGCGGCGGGTGAAGGCGTGCTGGAACAGGGCGCGGATGCGGGTGTGATCGGGCGGATCGATAAAGACGACAGATGTGGTGTGATGTTCATACAGCGGGCTGGCGGGGCCGAATTTGGGCGCGAAATCGACTGTTTTGTCGGAGGACCAGACCTTTGGATTGCGGTAGACGGCGGTCAGGTCATCGTAGCGGGTCAGCACATAGGTGCCGTCCGGGTTGCGGTGCACCGGGGCCTGCGCGCGCAGGGCGGCGAGCCAGGGGTAGGGGTCGTCGGTAAAACCCGGCGGGACGTGCAGCAGGTCAAATCCGGTGATGTCTGGTTGCATGAACTCTCTCCCCTTCCTGAACCTTAGCGCCCGGGCGCGGCGGACTGCAATCGTCAGCCGTTGGCCAGCGTCTGCAGCAAGTGTTTGATCCGGTCGATTTCCGCCGGGGCGTAGCCTTGCAGAACGGTAGCCTCATGCGCCTTGGCCTCGGCGGTCAGGCGCGTGGCCAGCGCGTGGCCCTTGTCCGTCAGGCGGACGTGCACCCGGCGGCGGTCTCCGTCAGGGGCGGGACTGCGCGAGACGAGCCCGGCGCTGGCCAGCCGGTCGACCTGGCGCGTCATCGTCGGCTGCTTGGCGAGGCAGGAGGCGGACAATTCGCGGATGCTGGCGGGTTCGTCCGGATACAGCGTCGCAAGGATGCGCCAGGTCGAGACCGGGATACCTTGCGCGGCGAGTTCTGCGTGGAAGGCAGCGCTGGCGCGGCCGCTGGCCTGGGCCAGAAGATACAGCAGATATGTCTCGGTAAACCGTGTCATGGGGGGACCTTACCTTAGTAAATATGATTTTGCATTATATGATTTTTCATGCATACTTGAGGGGAGGGAGACTCGAACATGCTGACGGACCGGATTGAAAGCGGGTGGGTAGAGGCTTTCGCCAGGGTCTTTGACCTGTGCGCGATGCGGGCCGGGGAAAGCATCGTGATCCTGAGTGAGTCGCAGTCGCGCCCGCTGAATGTGCATCTTGCGGAACTCGCCCTGGGTCAGATGGGGCTGCGCTGGGCCGAGATGCGCGTGCCGACGCCCTTGCACCCGGCGGGGCCGGTGATCCGGTCGACCGGCGGCTGTCAGGCCTTGAACGGGCAGGATTGGGCGGTGAGAGCGCTGGCGGGGGCCGATGTGATCATCGACCTGACGCTCGAAGGGTTGATGCACGCGCCGCAGACGGCAGAGATCCTGAAGGGCGGCGCGCGGGTGATGACGGTGTCGAACGAGCACCCCGAAGCACTGGCCCGGACGGTTCCAACAGCAGATTTGAAGGACTACGCCAAGGACGCGGTAAAGCGGTGCCGCTCGGCGAAGCAGATGGTCGTGCGCTCCGAGGCGGGGACCGATCTGACCGTCGCGATAGAGGGCGCCGCGACGGTTGGCGTCTGGGGCTGGACGGATCGGCCGGGCACTTTGGCGCATTGGCCCGGCGGCATCGTCGTGAGCTTTCCCAAGGCGGGCAGCGTGAACGGGCGTCTGGCGTATCGGCCCGGCGACATCAACCTGACTTTCAAGCGCTACTTCGACAGCGCCGTCGATCTGCTACTGGAGGCGGATTACGTCACCCGGATCGAGGGCACCGGCACCGATGCACGGCTGATGCGAGACTATCTCGACAGTTTTGACGAGCCGGAGGCCTTTGCGACCAGTCACGTGGGCTGGGGGTTCAATCGCGGTGCGCGCTACGAGGCAATGACGATGTACGACAAGCGCGACACCAACGGGACAGAGCTGCGCGCGGTTCCGGGGAATTTTCTGTACTCCACCGGTGCCAACGAATTTGCCGGGCGGTTCACGCGCGGGCATTTCGATTTGCCGATGATGGGCTGTGACATCCTGCTGGACGGCACGCCGGTGGTGACCGGGGGGCGCTTGGCATGAGAGCCGCAGAGATTGCCTATGTCGCGCAGGGAGAGGGGCCGGTGGTTCTGTTCCTGCACGGGATCGGCGGCGCGCCCGAGGGGTTTCGCGGCGTTATGGATCTGCCGGGGCATCGCGCGGTGGCCTGGTACATGCCGGGCTATGGCGACAGCGCGCGCGGTGTCTGGCCGCCGAGTTTCGCCTCGATGTCGCTGTCGCTGGCGGGCTTCATCGGGGCTTTGGGGGCGGACCGGGTGCATCTGGTCGGCCATTCCATCGGTGGGATGCTGGCACTGGAACATGCGGTGCGGCGGCCCGAACAAGTGGCCGGCCTGACGCTGATCGGGACGACTCCGGCCTTTGGCGGGCGGGACGACAGCTTCCGCCAGGCCTTCCTGCAGGCGCGTCTGGGGCCGTTGGATGCTGGACAGACGATGGAAGAGATGGCGCAGCAGGCCGCCCCCGCGCTGGTGGGGCCAGCGACGGACGAGGCGGTAATTTCCGAGGTCGCCGAAACGCTGGCCGCGATCCCCGAGCAAACCTGGCGGGGCATTCTGGAATGCCTTGTGACCTTCAACCGGCGCGATGATCTCGGGGCGGTGAACCTGCCCTGCTGCCTGATCGCCGGGACCCATGACACCAACGCGCCGGCAAAGACGATGGCGAAGATGGCCGAACGGCTACCGGACGCGCGCTATCACGAATTGCCGGGCATCGGCCACATGATCCCGCAAGAGGCGCCCGAGAAGGTATCTGCCATTCTTGCGGCCTTTCTGGAGGATCTGAATTGAATCAAGCCACCAAGGTGTCCGCGGCCGTGCCCGCGCCGATCTTTGATCCCGAGGCCTGGGGGCTCACCGAAAAGCAAGCGCGGCTGGGCACGTTGGCGCGCGAGCTGGCGGCCGAGAAATTCGCCCCAAGGGCCGCGCAATACGACCGCGAGGCGATCTTTCCCACCGAGAATTACAAGGATCTCGCCGCCTCCGGGCTGCTGGGCATCTGCATCCCCGAATCCGAGGGCGGGCTCGGCGCGGATCTCAAGACCTATATGCTGACCGCCGCCGAAATCGGCCGGTTCTGCGGGGCGACGGCGCTGACCTTCAACATGCATGTGTCGTCCTGCCTGTGGACCGGCGATCTGTTGGACAAGCTGGAGCTGCCAGAAGACATTCGCGCCCAGCATCATACGATGCGCAAGCTGCACTACCGGCGGATTCTGGACGAGGGCAAGATCTACGCCCAGCCCTTCTCGGAAGGCGGGGCGGCTGCGGCGGGGTTCAAGGCCTTCGGGACCACCGCGCTGAAGGTCGAAGGCGGCTGGAAGGTGAACGGCAAGAAGATCTTTGCCTCGCTGTCGGGCCATGCCGATTACTACGGTGCCCTGTGCACGGCCTTGCAGACGCCGGACGAAGAACCCTCGCGCCGGAACACGATGTACCTCGCGGTGCCCGCCGATGCGCCCGGCGTCAAGGTGGTGGGCGAGTGGGATCCGCTTGGGATGCGTGGCACGGTCAGCCGGACCCTGATTTTCGAGGATGTCTTCGTCTCTGACACGGCGCAACTGATGCCGCAGGGGGTCTATGCGCAATCCGCCCGGCGCTGGCCGCATATGTTCATGACGCTGACGCCCAGCTACATGGGGATCGCGCAGGCCTGCTATGATTTCACCGTGGCCTATCTCCGGGGGGAGGTGCCGGGCACGCCGCCGGTCAAGCGGCGGATGTACCCCACCAAGCAGATCGCCGTCGCGCAAATGCGGCTGATGCTGGAGCAGACCAAGGCGCTGTGGTTCCAATCCATCTCCGAGGCGCGGCCGGATCCGTCCAAGGAGTCGCTGATGCGGGCCTGGGCGGCGCAGCACACGGTGATGGAGAATGCCAACGAGCTGGCGCAGCTTGCGATCCGAACCTGCGGCGGGCAGTCGATGTTGCGCTCGCTGCCGTTGGAGCGTTTGTACCGCGACAGCCGCTGCGGGTCGCTGATGCTGCCCTGGACGGCGGAGCTGACGCTGGACATGCTGGGCAAGGGCGCGCTGTACGAGGCTGGCGAGACGGATGACGATTGACCGTTGGATCACCGACGCGGCGGCGCGGGCCCCCGGAAAGCCCGCGCTGGTCTTTGGCGGCGAGACGCTGAGCTATGCCGATCTGGCCGCGCGGATCGACGCGCGGGCCGGGGCGCTGCGGCGGGCTGGTGTGGGCCGGGGCGACCGGATTGCCTGGTACGGACTGAACCATGCCGAGGTCTTCGTGCTGCTGTTCGCCTGCGCGCGGCTGGGGGCGATGCTGGTCCCGCTGAACTGGCGGCTGGCCGAGGCAGAGGTCGCGACCATCGTGGCCAATTGCGCGCCGCGCTGCGTACTGCACGACGATCACTTCGCCGAGGCCGCTGGGCGGCTGGGCGGAGTTCAGGTGCTGCATTGGACCGATCCGCTGCCCGAGCGGCCAGAGGCGGCGGTCGACGGGGACGAAGGCGATCCGCTGCTGCTGGTTTATACCTCCGGATCGACGGGGCTGCCCAAGGGCGCTGTGCTGACGCAAAAGGCGTTGTTGGCGAATGCCAGAATGTCGGTGGATTGCCACGGGCTGACCGCCGAGGACGCGGTGCTGAATGCCCTGCCGATGTTCCATGTGGGCGGGCTGAACATCCTGCCGACGCCTGCCTTTTCGGTGGGGGCGACGGTGCATCTGCACGCCCGCTTCGAGCCCGAGGCGGTGGTCCGCGACCTGCAGCATGTGCAACATGCGATCACGGTGCCTACGGTGATGCAGGCGATCCTGGCGGCCGATGGCTGGGCCAAGGCGGATCTGAGCCGGCTCAAGGCTCTGTCCATCGGGTCCACTGATGTGCCGGTTGCGCTGATCGACGCGGTTCACGGGCGCGGCGTGCCGGTGGTGCAGGTGTATGGCGCCACCGAAACCTCACCTTTCGCGATCTACCAGAAGGTGCCAGAGGCGATGGCCACGGTCGGCTCTTTGGGCCGGGTCGGCTGCGCCTGCCAGGTGCGGCTGGTGCGGGCAGATGGCTCTGACGCGCCGGACGGCACCCCGGGTGAAATCTGGGTCAAGGGCGACAATGTGCTGGCGGAATACTGGCGCGATCCCGACCTGACGGCGGCGAGCCTGCGGGATGGCTGGTTTCGCACCGGCGACGTGGCCACCCGGGATGCCGACGGGCTCTATTGGTTCGCGGACCGGATCAAGCATGTGGTGATCTCCGGCGGCGAGAACATCTATCCCGCCGAGGTAGAGCGGGTGCTGCGGACTCATCCCGGCATCGCCGAGGTTGCGGTGGTCGGGTGGCCCGATCCGAAATGGGGAGAGGTGCCGGTGGCTGTCGTGGTGGCGCAGGGCGATCTGGGGGCCGCAGAAGTGATGCACCACCTGAAGGATCGGATCGCCCGCTACAAACAGCCCAAGGATGTGATCTTCGTAGAGGCTCTGCCGCGAAATGCGATGGGCAAGGTCGTGGCCCGGAAGGTCCAAGAGCTGATTGCGGACCGCGCAAGCCAGGCAATGGAAAGAATGCCTTGATTCCAAAGGGGCAAGCGGGCAGCAATGCGCATGGCTTCCGAGCCGTTCCCGTCAAGGGGCCGGTTGAAATCTGGGCATAGACATGCCCCGCGTTCGAACACTATGTTACGAAAAGAAGAAACTGGGAGGAAACATGAAACACTTTCTGAAATCATGCGTTGCGGCGGCGGCGCTTTCGGTCTCGGCTCTGGCGGCGCAGGCCGCTGATGTCACCCTGACGATCTCGTCCTGGGCACCGCCCACCCATGGCATCAACGCCCTGGCCTGGCCCGCGATGATCGAAAAGATCGAGGAGCTGACCGACGGCCGCGTCACTGCAGAGATCAAATACGGCCTTGGGTCCCCCCCCGCGCAGTACGACCTGATTCTGGATGGCGCCGCGGATATTGCCTGGATCTTCCACGGCTACACCCCTGGCCGCTTCGTCACCACCAAGCTGATCGAACTGCCCGGCTATGAAGGCAGCGCCGAGGCGGCCTCTGTCGCGTATTGGAATGCGTTCAAGGAGCATTTCGAGGCGCTGAACGAGCATATGGGCGTCAAGGTCATCGGGCTGATGACGCATGGAGTCGGCACGCTGCATACCAATGCCGACATCACCTCGCTTGCCGATATCGGCGGGCTGAAGCTGCGCATCGGTGGCGGCGTCGCGGGCGATGTGGGCGCCGCTTTGGGCGCCACGGGCATCAACGTGCCGGCGCCGAAGGTCTATGAGACGCTTGCCTCGAACGCCGCCGACGGGGTGATGATGCCGATGGAAGGCAAGGCCAGCTTCAAGCTCTATGAGGTCGCGACCAACACCTACACGGTGCCCGGCGGTTTCTATCGCGGGTCCTTCGCGATGATCATGAGCCCCGACGCCTGGGACCGGATCTCGGCCGAGGATCAGGCGGCGCTCGAAGGGTATTTCGGCGTGGAACTGTCGCGGATGGCTGGCGCCGTCTGGGATACGATCGACGCGGCCGGGCTGGACGCGCTGAACGGGACCGATGGCAACGCGCTGATCGAGGCTTCGGCCGAGGATGTCGCCGCCTGGCAGGCGCTGACCGGCCCGATCATCGAGAAGATCCTGGCGGAAGTGAACGAAACCGGTCTTGATGCGGCTGCGATCCGCGAGTCCATCGCGGCCGAGATGGCGGCGTACTGAGATCAGGGCCGGCGAAGACAGCTGTCTTTGCCGGCCTTTGTGCGACGGACCGGGGGCCGGTCCATCCGTTCGGCAAACCAAGACGTCGGGCGTGGAATGCGGGGAGAGGGGTTATGGCCGAACAGGATATCGACGGGGCACCTTCGTCGCTGCAACAGCCGAGCGTCTGGCACTACATCGCGATCCTTCCGACCTGGTGCGCGGCGATCATCCTGTTCGTGCTGATGTCGATGACCTTTGCCGACGTGGTTTTGCGGTCGGCCTTTGACGCGCCGATCCAGTGGGCATCGGAATTGACGCGGCTGTTCATGGCGATCATCGTCTTTGCCTCGCTTCCCCTGGTGTCGTGGAAGGGACAGCATATCATCGTCGATCTGATGGACCCGCTGTTCTCGAGGGCGATGGGCCGGATCCGCGACATCCTGATCGATCTGGTCTGCGGCGTGGCCCTGTTGTGGCCGGCCAAGCGTGTCTGGGATCTGGCCGAACGGTCCCGGTCCTTTGGCGATGTGACCGAATACATGGCCTTCCCGCAATATCTGATCGGTTGGTTCATTGCCCTGTTCACCGCGATCACGGCCATCGTCTTTGTCGTCCGCGGCTTGTTGCGGATCTTCGTTCCTAGCAAGGTGCCTGCCTGATGCTGATTTCCCTGATTGGCCTCGGCGCCGTTCTTGTCCTTGTGTTCCTGCGGATGCCCATTGCCATCGCCATGGGGCTTGTCGGCTTTGTCGGCTATATGGAGGAACGCGGGTTTCGCGGCTCGATCTCGATGGTGGGGCGGCTGATCATCGACACTGCCCAGGATTACGGCCTGTCGGTTGTGCCGCTGTTCATCCTGATGGGGCTGTTCGTGTCGCGCGGCGGGCTGGCGCGGGAATTGTACCAGGTGTCTTACGCCTTCATGGGGCATTTCCGCGGCGGGCTGGCGATGGCGACCATCGTGGCCTGCGCCGGATTCTCGGCGATCTGCGGGTCGTCACTGGCAACCGCGGCGACAATGTCCAAGGTCTCGATGCCGCAGATGCGAAAATACGGCTACAAGGACAGCCTGTCGACGGCCTCGATCGCCTCCGGCGGCACGCTGGGCATCCTTATCCCGCCCTCGGTCATTCTGGTGATCTATGGCCTGCTGACCGAAACCTCGATCGGCAAACTGTTCATCGCGGGCGTGATCCCAGGGCTGCTGGGCGTGCTCTTTTACCTGGCGGCGATCAAATACACGATCACCCGTGACCCCGCAGCCGGACCGGCGGGCGACCGGTCGTCATGGGCGTTCCGGCTGGAATCGATCAAGGGGGTCTGGGCGATCCTGCTGCTGTTCGTGCTGGTGATCGGCGGGCTCTATGGCCTGCTGGATGTCTGGCCGCTGAACCTGACCTTCTCGCCGACAGAAGCCGCCGGAATGGGCGCGGCGGGGGCCTTCCTGATCTCACTGTCGCGGGGGGCGCTGTCGTTCCGGATGGTCGTACAGGTGCTGGTCGAGGCGGCAACGACCACGGCGGCCCTGTTCACGGTCCTGATTGGCGCCTGGATCTTTTCCAACTTCGTCAACCTCGCGGGCTTGCCTGAGGCGCTGCAAACGGCGGTGCAAAGCATGGGCGCCTCGCCCATGGTCGTGGTTCTGATGATCCTTCTGATCTACGTCGCGCTGGGCTGCGTGTTCGAAAGCCTGTCGATGCTGCTGCTTACGGTGCCGATCTTTTACCCGCTGGTGATCACGCTGGATCTGGGCATGACGCCAGAGGAAATCGCCATCTGGTTCGGGATCGTGGTCGTGGTGGTGACAGAGATCTCGCTGATCACACCGCCGGTGGGTCTGAATGTCTTCGTGCTCAAGGGGGTTGTGGGCGATGTCTCCACCGGCACGATCTTTCGCGGCGTCACCCCGTTCTGGATCGTCGATATCCTGCGGCTGGCGCTGCTGGTGATTGTCCCGTGGCTGGTGCTTGTGCTGCCGAACTCGATGTAGATGTAGCGCCGCGCGCGCCATGGCGCGCGGCCGGCGGCTGGCTCAACTTTCGGTGCAGCCGCTCGCAAAGCATTGCTGGATCGCCTTGATCTGCGCCGGGGTCGGCTTGAAGAATGCATTGTCATAGCACGGCCCGACGGTCAGGATCGGCGAGCCCGAGGCCTGCACTTTCAGGAACGTCAGCACCTCCTGGCCCATGTTGACCTCGGCGCACCACATCCCGGCGCAGGTTTCCTCGACGATGACGCTTTGGTCGATCTCCTCGAACGGGCCGTTACGGTTCAGGCTGTGCCCTTTGAAATGGGCCAGATAGCTGCGCTGTTTGGCATTGCCAAAGCCCTTGGCGCGTTTGCCCGGCCCGCCCGAGAATGTGCCGAGAACGACGACGTAGACCTCTTCCGCAGCATTTGCCTGAGAGAAGGCGGCGACCGGATCCGCGGCCAGGCAGGACAGGGCAGAAGCGGGCGCTGCCGCGGCGATAGCCAGGGCGGTCAGCCAGGCGAGGGGCGCGCGGGCGAAGGATTTGAGAGGGGGCATCTGAGACATGGGGCTACTCCGGTTGATCTAGTCGATGGTCCGGTCCGGCGCGCATTGGGCAGCGGGCCCAACCGGATCCCGCCGCGGCGGTCGGAAGGGGATGGGGCCAGTCTATAACTTGTCGCGGAACTGCCCGATCACGTTTGCGTAAAGGTCACGCTTGAACGGCACGATAGCGGCGATCAGCGCATCCGGCGCCATCCATTGCCAGCGGTCGAACTCGGGGTGCTTGGTCGCAATGTCGATCTGGTCGTCAAGGCCGTGGTAGCGCATCAGGTACCACAATTGCTTTTGCCCCCGATACCGGCCTTTCCAGGCCTTGCCGATCAGGTGGTCGGGCAGATCATAGGCGACCCAATCGGGCGTCTCGGCCTCTACGGTCACAAGATCTGCGGACACGCCCGTCTCTTCGACCAACTCACGCAGCGCGGCGCTGCGCGGAGTCTCTCCGGGGTCGATGCCGCCTTGTGGCATCTGCCAGGCCCCCGGGGTGTCCCGCCGTTCGCCCGCAAAGATCGTCCCGGCGGCGCTGGTCAGCACAATGCCGACGCAGGGACGATAGGGCAGCAAGGCTTGTTCCGGAGTCATAGGCAGGCCACGGACAGAGAAGGAAAAGCGGGGCGCGTGGGGCGCCCCGCCACGGAATTACTTGCCAGCCGGGCCGCCAAGGGCGGAGAGACCCCGCAGCAGATCGACCGCATAGGCCAGCTGATAATCCTCTTCGCGCAGGCGGGCGGCGTCTTCGGCGGCCAGTTGCTCGGCCTCGAACTGGCGACGCTCGTCCTCGGTCAGCGAGTCGTTGTCGAGGGCGCCGCGCAGATCAGCCTCGGACCGGCCGGGACGTGCGGTTTCCTCGTCCCCCTCTTCGTCGGGGCGGGCTCTGGGCTGTTCGACCAGAATGTCAGGCGCAACACCCAGCGACTGAATCGAGCGGCCCGACGGCGTGTAGTACCGGGCGGTGGTCAGGCGCATGGCCCCGTCCCCGCGCAGGGGCATTACCGTCTGGACAGAGCCTTTGCCGAAACTCTTGGTGCCCACGACGATCGCGCGGCGGTGATCCTGCAGGGCCCCGGCCACAATCTCTGACGCCGAGGCGGAGCCGCCGTTGATCAGCACGACCATTGGCAGGCCTTCGGCCAGATCGCCGGGAACGGCGTTGAAGCGTTCGCCATCCTCGGGGTCGCGGCCGCGGGTCGACACGATCTCTCCAGCCTCAAGGAAGGCGTCAGAGACCTTGATCGCCTGAGTCAGCAGGCCGCCGGGGTTGTTGCGCAGATCCAGCACAAAGCCGTTCACATTCTCGAATCCACCAAGCTCTTCCACGGCTTCGCGCAGGCCCGATTCCAGGTTCGGATAGGTCTGATCGTTGAAGGTAGAGACGCGCATGACGACCGTCTTGCCCTCTGTCCGGGTGCGGACGGCGGTCAGCTTGATCGTATCGCGGATGATCGAGACGTCAAAGGGTTCGTCCACACCTTCGCGCACGACGGTGATGATGATCTCGGACCCGACGGGGCCACGCATCATCTCGACCGCTGCGTCGAGGTTCAGGCCCAGCACGCTTTCGCCATCCACATGGGTGATGAAATCGCCCGCCTCGATCCCGGCAGCGTCAGCGGGGGTGTCGTCGATCGGCGACACAACCTTGACGAAGCCTTCTTCCTGCGTGACCTCGATGCCGAGCCCGCCGAATTCCCCACGGGTCTGCACGCGCATGTCGGCGGCATCGCGGGGCGACAGATAGCTGGAATGCGGATCCAGCGAGGTCAGCATGCCGTTGATCGCCGCTTCGATCAGGTCGGCTTCGTCGACCTCTTCGACATATTGCGCGCGGATCCGCTCGAAAATATCGCCGAACAGATCGAGTTGCTCATAGACCGAGCTTTGACGCCCGTTTTCCTGCGCGACCAGCGGCCCGGCAATCTGGGTCGTGGCGATGGCACCGGCGACGGTACCGGCCAGCGCGGCCATTACGAATTTCTTCATCAGCGTCCTCGTTTGTCAGTCGATGGCGAACCAACGTCTTGGGTCGATCGGGTTGTCGCCCTGCCTGGCTTCTATGTAAAGCGTTTCAGTTCTCTGAACGCCACCGGCTTCGGCGGCGTCGGACAGAAACGCGCTTTCGTCTGGTGCATTTCCGCCCATCAGGCCAACCGGCGCGCCGGCGGGCAGCACCTGCCCCAGTTCACCATATACCTCATCCAGCCCGGCCATCACCAATAGATAGCCGCCCTGGGGCTCAAGGATCATCACGTTTCCGTAGTCCAGCAACGGCCCGCGATAGCGAATCGTCGCGGCCCAGGGGGTTGTGACCAGCGCGCGCGGCTCTGTCGCGACCACTAGGCCCGGGCGCGCGATGCCGGCGGCATCCGCCTCGCCCGGGTAGCGCAGGACGGTGCCCGGGACCGGCAGGGGCCGGTCGCCCGCGTCTGGGTCGAAATCCGGCAGGACGGCGCCCGCCGCCTCCAGATCGGTCAGCCCGGCGGCAAAGGCCTGCAAGGTTTCAGAGCTGTCGATCAATTGCGTCAGCGCGGCGGGATCCTGCAACAGCCGCATCGGCAGGTCCGTCCGGTTGGAAATCGCCTTGCTCAGCGCCGTGCGGGCCTCTTGCACACCGGCCAGCCCGTCTTGCAGCGTCCTCGCCGCACTTTCCTGCAGCGCCAGCAGCAAGGCCATCTCTTCGAGGTCATGGCGCAGGCGTTCCGCCTCGCGTTGCAGGGCGGGAGTGACGTGGCTGACCATCATGCCGGACCGCGCGGTGCCAAGCGGCCCCGAGGGATGCATCAGCAACAGCGGCGCCGGCGAATTTTCGATCGATTGCAGGACGCCCAGCAGCCGCATGACCTTTTCGCGCTGCACCTCGAATTTGGCCCGCAGGGTGGCCTCGCGGATCGCGGCGCGGCGCAATCCGTCGCGCAGGGCGGTCAGGCCCGCCTCGTAGGCGCGGATCGTCTCGGTCAGCGCGGCTACGCGGTCGCGGGAGTTCTGCGCGACCGCCAGAGCGTTCTGGGCGGCCTCTAGCTGTCCCGCCGCGCGTTTGGCGATGATCTCCGGGCTGTCCTGAGCGAAGGCGGGCCAGGCCGACACAAGGGCCAGAAGCAGCGCGCGCCTCATCGCAGGATCAGACTTTCGCCGGTCATCTCCGGGGGCAGGTCCAGTTGCATCAGGTCCAGCACGGTGGGGGCAATGTCTGCCAGACGCCCATCGCGCAGCGCTGCGCCCTCCGGCCCGCCAAAGACGATCACCTGAACCGGGTTGGTGGTATGGGCGGTGTGGGGGCCACCCGTCTGCGGATCGATCATGGTCTCGCAATTGCCATGGTCGGCGATCACCACCATGGCCCCGCCCGCCTGTTTAAGCGCGACCAGCACCTCGCCCAGGCCCTTGTCCACCGTTTCGCAGGCGACTATCGCGGCCTTCAGGTCGCCGGTATGGCCCACCATGTCGGGGTTGGCGTAATTCACCACAATCAGGTCATAGCCCTGGCCAATCCCCTCGACGAGCTTCGCCGTCACCTCGGGCGCGCTCATTTCCGGTTGCAGGTCGTAGGTGGCGACCTTGGGCGACTGAGCCATGTAGCGGTCTTCGCCGACCTCGGGCGTTTCCCTGCCACCGTTCAAAAAGAAGGTGACATGGGGATATTTCTCGGTCTCTGCCAGGCGGAACTGGGTGAGGTTGTGCTGCGCCACCCAGGAGCCCAGCGTGTTGACGATGTCGCGCTTGGGAAAGACGGCCGTCATGTACTTGTTGTGGTCGTCGGAATACTCCACCATGCCGAGGATCGCGGACAGGGTGGCGCGGGGGCCCGGCTCGAACGCGTCAAAGCGCGGCTCGCCGATCGCGCGCAGGATCTCGCGCGCGCGGTCGGCGCGGAAATTGGCAAAGAACACGCCGTCGCCGTCCTCAAATCCCGCATAATCGCCAATCGCGGTGGGCAGGATGAATTCATCGGTCTCGCCGCGCGCATAGCCCGCCGCGATGGCGGCCTCGGCCGAGGGGGCCTGCTCCCCGTCCGCCTGCACCATGGCGGCATAGGCCTTGGCGACCCTGTCCCAGCGATTGTCCCGGTCCATCGCATAATAGCGGCCGGAGACGCTGGCGATGCGGGCATTCTCGGGAAGATCCCGCGCGAATTTCGCCACCTGTTCCTGGGCGGAGTTGGGCGCGACGTCGCGGCCATCGGTGATGACATGCACGAGGACGGGGACATTGCCGTCGGTCAGCGCTTTGGCGGCGGCCACCATGTGGTCCTGATGCGCGTGGACACCCCCGGGCGAGGTCAGGCCGATCAGATGCACCGTCCCGCGGGCTGCGGCCACTTTGCTGGCGAAATCGGTGATCGCCTCGTTGCGGAAGAACGATTTGTCCTCGATGGCAAGGTCGATCTGCCCCAGATCCATCGCCACGACGCGACCGGCGCCGATATTGGTGTGCCCGACCTCGGAATTGCCCATCTGTCCGGTGGGCAGCCCAACATCCGGGCCATAGGTCGTCAGAAAGGCGTTAGGACACGTGGCCAGCAAACGGTCCACATTCGGTGTCTCGGCCAGAACCGGCGCGTTCCCGGCGGTGTCTTCGCGATAGCCCCAACCATCCAATATGCACAGAACGACGGGTTTCGGTGTAGTCATTTACGTGCTCCTGCCTCAACGAAAACTCTATCCGGTTTTCGCGCTCGTTGGAATGGGGGGGATTGCCGATGTTGGACGGATGGGACGTTTTGACCGCAGGCCCCGCAGGGCATCGTCGCGGGGCTCGTTTGCTAGGCTTTGTGGTAGGGCGTGCCCGCCAGAATCGTGGCCGCCCGATACAATTGCTCTGCCAGCATGACGCGCACCAGCATATGCGGCCAGACCATCGGCCCAAGGCTGATCGCGATGTCGGCGTCGTCGCGCAGCGACGGATCCAGCCCTTCGGCCCCGCCGATGACCATCGCGGCATGAGGGGTACCCGCATCCCGCCAGCGGGCCAGCAGGTCAGAGAATTCTGGAGACGACAGCCTGCGGCCGCGTTCGTCCAGCACCGCAAACACCGCCTGTGCGGGCAGCGCCTTGCGGAGCAATTGCGCCTCGGCCGCCATGCCGCCGCCTTTGCGGTCCTCGACCTCAACCACCTTGACTGGGCCAAGCCCCAGACGGCGCCCGGTTCTGTCGAACCGGGACAGATAATCGTCAGCCAGTGTGCGTTCCGGCCCTGTCCTCAGGCGCCCGACCGCACAAATGGAAAGGCGCATCAGACCTTGGCGACCACAGCCTCGCCCGGCGTCATCCACATCTTTTCAAGCTGGTAGAAGTCCCGGACTTCGGGGCGGAAGACATGGACGATCACGTCGCCCGCGTCGATCAGCACCCAGTCGCCCTGGTCCTTCCCCTCGACCTTCGAGATCACGCCGAAGGCTTCCTTCAGTCGCTCTGTCAGCTTGTCCGAGATGGACGCGACCTGACGCGACGAGCGGCCGGAACAGATCACCATGTAATCCGCCATTTCTGACTTGCCGCGCAACGGAATGGTCACGACGTCTTCAGCCTTGTCGTCATCGAGAGAGGTGAGAATACGTTCAAGCAGTGCTTCGCTTGAAGCCTGTTCCGGACCCGCAGTCACCGGAACACCAGGGACAGCCTTTGGTCCGGCCGTCGTTGCCATGTATGACAGGACATAGTCCTCCTTCATTGCACGCCGCATGAGCCCCCGGCGCCAGGGATGATGCATATTTAACATCTGGCGCCCGGTTTCTCAATAACAGACAGGCAATTGGCATCACGGGGGTGGGAATCGCATAAATTTGTAGCAATTTGGTAAATACAAAGGGGCCAATCCACTCGAAAGAAGGGGAATCCATGGCAGACAGGCCGGGAGTTGAGCGCCTGACATATCTGTGGCGGGTCGCGTCTGGCGTCTACCGCGCGATCGGAGAACGCAATCTTGACCTGATCTCCGCCGGTGTCGCCTTTTGGTCGATGCTGGCGATCTTTCCCGCTGTGGCGGCGGTTATTGCGCTGTGGGGGTTCCTGGCCAATCCCGATGTGATCGAGTCGCAGCTGGAATTGCTAAAGGCTTTTGTCCCCGAGGATGCCTATCGCCTGCTGTCGCGCCAGGTGCGGATCCTGATCGTGACCAATGATTCGACTCTGGGCTGGGCGACGGCGATTTCCACCGGCGCGGCGTTGTGGTCGACCCGGGCCGGGGTGGGCGCATTGTTGCGCGGGCTGAACGCGGCGCATGGCACCGCCCCGCGGGCCGGGATCTGGCCCACGCTTATGGCGCTGTTCATGACCGGCGCGCTGGTCACCGTGTCGCTGGTCGCGCTGGCCAGCATCGTGCTGGTGCCGGTCGTGCTGGCGCTGCTGCCCCTGGGGACGATGGCGACGGTGACACTGCGGGCGGCCAAATGGCTGCTGACAATCGGCATGATCCTGGTCACCCTGGGCATGATCTATCGCTACGGGCCGAACCACAGGGGCCGCCGCCGCCCTGGCTGGATCTCTCCGGGCGCGGTGCTGGCGATCACGATCTGGGCTGTGGCTTCGGTTGGCTTCACGCTCTACCTCACGCATTTCGGCAGCTACAACCAGGTCTACGGGTCCATCGGCGCAGTGATCGCGCTGTTGATGTGGTTCTTTATCGGGGCCTTCACCGTCCTGCTGGGCGCCGCCACGAATGCCGAGATCGCGACCCTGCGCTATGGTCCGAAACAGCAGGCGCCCGGGGCTTGATCGTCAATCCGCCAGGACAGCCTGGGACGGCGGCGCATCGCCCAGCACCCGAACCTCGCGCTGCGGGAAGGGGATCGAGACGCCGTGCTCCTTGAAGGCGTCCCAAAGCGCCAGGTAGACATTGCCGCGGATGTTGGTCAGCCCGCCGGTGGGATCCGTGATCCAGAAGCGCAGGATGTAATCCACCGACGAGTCGCCAAAGCCGATGATATGGCACACCGGCGGCCGATCCCTCAGCACCCGGTTCACCGAGGCCGCGGCCTCGATGGCGATCCGGCGCACCTGATGCGGGTCGTCCGTGTAGGAGGTGCCAAAGAATATATCCAGTCGCACGTATTGGTTGGTATGGGACCAGTTGACCACTTGGCCGGTGATCAGATCCTCGTTTGGGATCAGGTACTCCTTGCCGTCCCGCGTCGAGATCGAGACATAGCGCGCGCCCAGGGAATTGATCCATCCAAAGGTCTCGCCCAGCGAGATCACGTCGCCGGGTTTGATCGACTTGTCCAGCAGGATGATGATGCCCGACACCAGGTTCGACACCACCTTCTGCAACCCGAACCCAAGGCCCACGCCAATCGCCCCCGACAGGACAGCCAGACCGGTCAGGTCGAAGCCCACCGCCTTGAGCCCCATGAAGAAGGCCACGGAATACAGGACGATCTGCAGGATCTTCACCAGCAGCACGCGGACCGAGGGCGAGATATGCTCGTTCCGCCGGATGCCGCTGGAGGCGGCGGTGGCAAGCATCCGGGCCCCGGTCATCAGCACGGCGGTCACCGCGATGGCCTTGATCAGCGTCAGCAGGCTCAGCCGGAAGGTGCCGAACTCGATGGACAGCCCGTCCAGGATCTCTGCGGCTTCGTCGGTCAGGCCGAGGTAATGCAGCGTGACAAAGACCCACAGGCTCCAGGCCACGATCTTGCGCAGCGACGGGTTGCGGACCAGACGGCTGACCAGGGCGACGATCAGCCAGGCGGTGGCAATGGTGGCGACCAGGACCAGGATGAAGCGGCGCGACGGGAAGGCGGTATAGGCCCGCATCGCGCCGACCGCGCCCCAGGCAAAGGCCGTGAAATAGATCAGCTGCAAGCGCTTTTGTACGATCAGCAACAGGCGCAGGCGCCATTTCGGCCAGCCTTCCAGCCCATGCATCCACGCGCGCATCCGGGGCAATGTCCAGCGGCGCAGCGCCCAGGCGAACAAGAAGCAGGCCGACAGAATCGCCACCTGGCGCAGCCGCGATGGCAACAAAAGATCCGTCGCTTCCTTGACAAGCAGCGACCAGAGCTCGGCCAGCATGACCGCGAATGTCGAAAGGTCCGTCTCCATCATGCCCCCAGCATCAAAGCGTGGCACGGGACGGACGGTCCGGCAAGGCAACACGCATGATGATCGGGCTCAGCGCGAGCGCCCCGTGGTTTGACAGCGCAGCGGCGGCAGGGGCGGGGCGCTTCCCTTGGCGGCCAGCGCCTCTTCGACGGTCAGATTGCGCAGGACGGTGCGGAATTGCGCGCCGCCGTCCCCGCTGAGCTTGACAGAGACCGGCGTATTCGGGTCCAGCGCCGGGCCCGTGGCGCAGACCTTGATCTCGAGGTTCAGGCCGGCATGGGCCTTGTCGGGCGCCTCAAGTTCCCACAGGCGCATCACCTTTTGCAATTCGCGCAGCGCAGCGGCGTCATCCTCGGTCATCCGCCACAGATCGCCGCGCAAAACCATCGGATACCAGCCCGCCAGAACCTCTTGCGAATCGACCCGGGCGGCGGCGACGTACAAAAGCACGCCGCGCGGCGGGATCGTCACACCTTCGGGCGCGGTGACCAGAGCCACGATCTTGGCCGGGTCCGTGTTCATCGGATCGACGCCCAGCCGATAGGAAAACGACTCCGATTCGATGGGCTCGCAGCCGGCTAGCCCGCCATACAGCGCAAGGGCAAGCAGGATACGGCGCATCAAACGCCCTCTCCTATGGCGGACAAGTCATTGATATGGTGTTGAAGTTTCGCACTACAGGGGGTCTTCATCGAGTCGTCCAAATCTAGAAGGCGCTGTCCGGTCTGCCTGCAGTTTCCGACCGTCATCGCCGATGTTCGTTATGCCTCGATCTTGTTATGAGCATCCTTTGCGCCGACCTGCGAGTCGATTCCCGGCGATCGCGCGGCACTGGTGCCGTTTCGCCGGTTCGCCCGGGCCGCACCACCTGTTCGACGTGCTGGGGCGCCGGGTACAGAGGGGCGCCCCCCGGCGCATATGGTCGGCGCCGCCGGTTCCGTTCAGGATCCGGTTCGGATATGGTTTTCCTATGAGACTCAGCCAGATCGCATATCTTGTGCCGGACTATGACGCGGGCATCGCGTTCCTCGGCGCGCTTGGATTTTTGCTGGTCGAGGATTCGGAGCAAGGCGACAAGCGCTGGGTCGTGATGCGTCCCTCTGGCGGCGGATCGGATCTGTTGGTGGCCCGCGCCGTGGGCGCGCAGCAAGCCGCCATCGGACGGCAGGCGGGCGGGCGCGTCGGGTTCTTTCTGACATCGGCGGATTTCGCCATGGATGCCGCGCGGGTCGAAGCCGCCGGCGGCGTGTTCGAGGAATCGCCGCGTCACGAGGCCTATGGCACAGTGGCGGTGTTTCGCGACCCCTTTGGCAACCGCTGGGATCTGATCCAGCCTGCCCCTTGATCGGCGGGCCTTTGCGGGATACTCCACCGGGATGACTCCGGTTTTCGATCTGGGCGACCGCGTGCGGCTGCGCGAACGGTTCCACGGTGCGGCGCGGACGGTGCTGGCACGGGCCTGACCGCGCGCCGTTCCGCTCGCCCCTGACGACACCCCCTATTGCAAGAGAGAACCGATGACGGCTCCTAAAACACTGTATGACAAGATCTGGGACGCTCACCTGGTCCACGAGGCCGACGATGGCACCTGCCTGCTCTACATCGACCGCCACCTTGTGCATGAGGTGACCAGCCCGCAAGCCTTTGAAGGGCTTCGGATGACAGGGCGCAAAGTGCGCGCGCCGGAAAAGACCATCGCGGTGCCCGACCACAACGTGCCCACGACGCCCGACCGGGTGAACGGTATCGAGAATGAGGAAAGCCGCATTCAGGTCGATGCGCTGGCGACCAATGCCAAGGACTTCGGTCTGATGCATTATTACGACGTGAACGACGTGCGGCAGGGCATCGTGCATATCGTCGGGCCAGAGCAGGGCTGGACCCTGCCGGGCATGACCGTGGTCTGTGGCGATTCGCACACCGCGACCCACGGCGCTTTCGGCGCGCTGGCGCATGGCATCGGCACATCCGAGGTGGAACATGTGCTGGCGACCCAGACGCTGATCCAGCGCAAGGGCAAGAACATGAAGGTCGAGATCACGGGCA
>CAYGRI010000019.1:0-35774 GCA_964352155.1 uncultured Maritimibacter sp.
GTCTGGGCGCCCGCGACGCCGACCGCTATCCGCATGAGTTTTCCGGCGGTCAGCGGCAGCGCATCGCCATCGCCCGCGCGCTGGCCGGGCGCCCGTCTTTCCTGATCTGCGACGAGCCGACGTCAGCGCTGGATGTGTCGGTGCAGGCCAATGTCCTGAACCTGATGCGGGACATTCAGGATCAGCATGGGCTGACCTATCTGTTCATCTCGCATAACCTTTCGGTCGTGGATCACATGGCGGATGAGGTCGGCGTGATGTATCTGGGACGGCTGGTCGAGCGGCAGTCCAAGGCCCGGCTGTTCTCGGCACCGCGCCACCCTTACACGCGCCTTCTGATTGACGCGGCCCCCAGCCTAAAGACCCTCGGCCGCGCCAGCGCGCCGATGTCGGGGGAAACGCCCAGCCCGCTCAATCCGCCGGCCGGATGCGCGTTTCATACCCGCTGCCCCTTTGCCGACAAGCGCTGCCGGCAGGAGGTGCCCGCCTTTCTGCCGTTGCCCGATGGGGGCGGCGTGGCGTGCCATCGGGTCGAAGAGGGGCGCGTATGATCCACGCCATCAAGCGTCGTCAGCCCGGCGCGCCCAAAAAGGAGCGAAAGTCATGCGCCTGACCGTTCTGGGCTCCGGCACGCCAAGCCCGTCGCTTGTCCGGCAAAGCTCTGGCTATCTGATCGAGACGCCGGGCAAGGTCATTGTCGTCGATCACGGCGGCGGGGCCTTTCAGCGGTTCCTTGAAACCGGGCGGCAACCGACAGAGGTGACGCATCTGTTCCTGTCGCATCTGCACTCCGACCATATCCTTGATGTGCCCCGGCTGGTGCTGGGCCGCTGGGATCAGGACGACGGTGCCTCGCCCGCATTGAAGGTTTTTGGCCCGGCGCCAGTGGCGCGCACCTTTGATCTGCTGTTCGGTCCCGAGGGGGCATTTGCCCCCGACATCCGGGCGCGCTGTGCGCATCCCGCGAGCCTTGCTTTCTTCACCTACCGGGGTGGTACGCCGCCGCGCCTGCCGCCGCAATTCGACGTGACAGAGGTCACCCCCGGGGACGGGGTGGAGGATGACGGACTGACAGTTCTGGTGGGGCTTGCGCAGCATTTTGAGCCGCTGCTGGAATGCCTGTGCTACCGGTTCAAATCCGGAGGCGCCGATCTGGTCTATGCGGGCGACACCGGTTTCAGCGAAGAGGTCTGCCGTTTCGCGGCGGATTGCGACGTGCTGGTGGCCATGTGCCAGTATCTGGAGGGGACTCCGCTGCCGCTTGAGGCGCGCAGAACGGCGGCCAGTCATATCGAAGCCGCGCGGATGGCGCAGATGTCGAAGGCGAAGACCCTTGTGCTCACCCACCTGTCGCAGCAATTCGATGATCCCCTTGTCCGCGCGCACGCCCAGCGCGAGATGGCAGAGGTCTTTGGCGGCAATATCATATGGGCCGAAGACGGCCTGTCGCTTTCGCTTGGCGAAGACGCGGCAGAAGCGCGGTTCGACTGATCCCGGATGCCCGTTTTTCCCCGCCCTAGCGCGATGTGCCAGAGCCACGGATGGCCTGCGCTTCGATTTCCACATGCGCCCCCGGCACCGCAAGGGGGGAGCAAACCGTTGTATTGGCGGGGCGCGTGAACCCGATGCGGTCCTTGATCACCATAGAGACCGCCATCACCATCTCTGGATCCGGGACATAGACGCGGGTCAGCACGATATCGTGCAAGCCCGATCCCGCCTCCAACAGAGCCTTCTCGATCGTGTCCAATGCGACAATGGTCTGCGCCTCGGCGGTGTCGGGCATATGCCCGGTGACGGGGTCGACGCCCACCGTTCCGGAAACAAAGATCCGGTCACCCACGACAACGGCACGGGCAAACCCGGCAAGGTCTTCGAATCTCGACCCGCTGAAGATATGCGTGCGCTTGTTTCCCATGTCGTGATCCCCCTTCGAGTGCTTGCAAGGCGCAGCTCTGTTTCGCGCCGAAGAGTGCCGTCAAATGCGCTGAGAGTCGAGCGGGGGATCCGGGGCGCCCCTGGCCGCGACCCGAACCCCGGCGTTCAGCAAAGGACCGACCGGGCCAGGCGCCTGCCCGCCGACTCTCGACGCGTAGGGATCAACGGACATCGCGCAATCCGATGGGTGACATGTGCCCACGGGCTCTTATAAAGCTGGTATGAGAGCTGTGACCTCCCTTTTCGTGCGCAAGATGGTGCGCGCGGCCAGTCCCGGGATCGACGAGGCCGGTTTCCTTCGATCCGTCGGGCTTGATCCGGATGCGGCGGCCGACCCCAAGGCCATGGTCACGGATCTGGTCTATTACGACCTGCTGGAACGGATCGCGCAAAAGATCGACGTCACAGACCTGCCGTTGCGCACTGGTGCCTCGATGCGCTGCGACGATTACGGGGCGCTGGGGCTGGCGTTCAAGGCCGCTCCGACGTTGTACGGCTCTTACGCACGGGTTGCCCGCTATGGCCGGCTGTGGACCAGCGTTGTCAGCTATGAGCTTCGGCCCTTGGGGGACAACGTGTTGTTTGCCCTGCATCGCGCCGGGCCGCGCCGGTTGGGGATGCGCTTGTCGAATGAGGCGACGCTGGCCAGCGCGGTGGCGATTGCGCGCGAGGTCGCGACCGATGGGCGCTTTTCCCCGCGCGAAGTGCATCTCAGGCATCCGGCGCCACGGGATATCTCAGAACACGAAGCCTATTTCGGCTGCCCCCTTGTGTTCGGGTCGGATCAGGATGGGCTTGTCATCTCTCCGCAGGCGATGAACCGCGCCAACCGGCTTGGCGACAAGGGGATCACGCAATTCCTGCAGGCGCATCTTGACGAGGATCTGGCGAAGCTGAGCGAGGATTTGTCCTTGGCGGACCGGACAAAGGACATCGTCGCGCGGGCGCTGAGTGATGGCATCCCCCGTATGGACGACGTCGCGCGGCGTCTGGGCTTGAGCGTGCGGTCGTTGCACCGGCGGCTGGCGGAGAACGGGCTGACCTTTCAGACCGTGACTGAAGACGCGCGCCGCGAGCTGGCCGAGGGCCTGTTGCGCGATGAGCAATTTTCCATAGCCGAGATCGCGTTCCTGACCGGCTTCTCCGAGCAAAGCGCCTTTAACCGCGCGTTCAAGCGCTGGGTCGGGCGGACGCCCGCACGCTATCGCAAGGATCTCGGCGCGTCCTGAGGCCGCCGATGTGGCATGCGCGGTCAATCGTCTGGCCGTCGCGGTCAATACCCGGCGCCCGCCGGTCCCCTATCCCTTGGTCATCGAACGCAACCAAGGAGACGCAAGATGACCAAGATGACATATGCAATCGCCACCGCCGCCGTCGCGCTGATCGGGGCCTCGGTGAGCGCCCAGGCCGCACCTGCGCACAACCCCGCCAATACGATCTCGCTACTGGCCGACCACCCCGACAGCTTCCGGCATTTCGCCCCCGAGCTGCCGCAGATGCGCGCCAGGGCGGCTACCATCAACACAGAGCTCGGCCTGCATGTCAGCGAGATTGAACCCGGGCTCTTCTTTGTCACCGACCTTGTCTATCAGTCGGCCTTCCTGGTGACGCAGGATGCTGTCGTCGTCTTTGATGCGCCGCCAAGCTTTGGTCCTAACCTGCGCGCGGCCATCGAGATGACGGCGCCGGACACACCGATCACCCATCTGGTGATGAGCCATGGACATAGCGACCACAACGGCGGCGGCGCCTTCTTTGCCGACATCGCCGATCTGGAAATCGTCGGGGCCGTAGAGGTGGCGGAGACGCTTGCGAAGGCACCGCTTGCCGGCGTGCTGGCCCCGACGCGGACCTTTGAGGAAACGCTGGATCTGTCGGTCGGCGGGGTCGCGATAGAGCTTCGCACCGCGACCTTCCACGCCGAGGATACGGATGTGATCATCTACCTGCCCGCGCAGAAATTCCTGATGGCGATTGATACGATCACCCCGGGCGAGGCGCCGTTCATGAATTTCGGCGCGACCACGGATGTCAGTGCCTATCTGGGCAGCTTCGACACGTTCCTTTCCTATGAGTTCGAGCATTTTCTGTCGGGGCATGTCTCGGTTCTGGGCACGCGAGAGGATGTGATTGCGGCGCGCGACTATGCGTTCGACGTGCGCGACACGGTTCAGGGCCTGATGCCGATGTTCCATGGCTGGATGATGGAAGGGCTTACGGCGGTCGAGTTCCAGAATGCCAATCTGGCCTATCGCTACGCAATGGAACGGATCCGCGACACCTGCGCCGGGCAGGTCATCGATCGCTGGCAACAGACGCTGTCCGTCGTTGATCTGTGGGCCGACAGCCACTGCGAAACCGTGATGCTGTACGCGATCATGCATTGAACAGGCCGGGGCGTGAATCAGCGCCCCCCTCACCTTCCTCAGAAAGGATTTTCTCATGGCTGCCTGGTTCTTCTTTCTCATCCAGTTCGCCCTTATCGCCTATGCGCTGGTTGGCGGCGCGTTCCTTGCCTTTTCCGACTTCATCATGCGTTCCCTGGCAAAAACCGGCGGCGTCGGCGGGGTCGAATCCATGCAGGTGATCAACCGCGAGGTCTTTCGCTGGCTCTTCATGTCCCTGTTCCTGGGGCTTGTGCCGATCTCTTTGCTGGCCATCGGCTACAGCCTTGTCAATCTGAGCGGCCCGGCGGCGACCCTGATCACTCTGGCCAGCGCGATCTATTTGATTGGCTGTTTCGGTGTGACCATCGCGTTCAATGTGCCGATGAACGAAGCGCTTGCCGGCATGGACCTGTCCGACGATGCCACGCGCGTCTACTGGTCCCAGACCTATGTCCCGCGCTGGACCTTCTGGAACTCGGTGCGCACGGCCGCCTGTGTCGTCTCGGCCGCGCTGCTTCTGGTCGGGTTGCTCTGGATAGCCCAGACGGACAGCGTGTGACCGATGGTCTGTCGGCGGCGCGCCGGGCAACACCGCGCCGCCGACGAGAGGGGATAGATGCGGGCCGAGGCAATTGGTCGGTCCCACATGACCATCCGGCAACGGCTCATTCGCGGGACCGGCAAGTTTTTGCTTGGGGCACTGCAGGAGGGGCGACCCAGTCGCTTTTCTGACCGCAGAGCGAAGATACGGGTTGAAAGGCTGCGATATGTAATATCATAACATACCCTCATATCCGTTCAGCCACGAACCGCCGCCCAAGGAGATCTCCATGAAAAAGGCCACTCTGTTGATAACGACAATTCTGTCCGCCGGGGCCGCTGTCGCCCAGGATCAGCGGGAACTCGAAGCACATGTCCACGGGCACGGCGCCCTGAACATCGCGTTCGAAGGCGAGATCCTTCTGATGGAGCTGGAAACCCCCGGATTCGATATTGTGGGTTTCGAATATGAGGCGAAGACCGAAGAAGCCCGCGCTGCCGTCGAGGACGCCATAGCGAAACTGGGGCAGCCCGAGATGCTTTTCGTGCTGCCGGACGCGGCTGGCTGCGAGTTGGCGGCCGTCGAGGTGGAACTGCATAGCGGTGAGCATGAGTCTCACGAAGATGAGGATCATGACGAGGCGCACCACGACGATGAGCATCACGATGACGAGCATCACGACGATGAGGATCATGACGAGGCGCATCACGACGATGAGCATCATGACGATGCGGACCATGACGACGAGCATCATGATGACGAGCATCATGACGAGGCGCACCATGACGACGAGCATCATGACGAGGCGCACCATGACGACGAGCATGACGGCGGCGCGCATTCCGAGTTCCATGCCACGTATCAGTTCTCGTGCTCTGACATCACGGCCGTGACTGGCATCACGTTTGCGTATTTCGACGCCTTCCCGAACGCAGAGGAGCTGGAGATTCAGGCCGTTTCCGACAAAGGTGCGGGGGCATTCGAGGCATCGCGTGAGGCCATGTCTGTCGATCTGTCGTCTTTGAGGTAGATATCGCCGCATGAAAACCGATCTGTCCGGGGCCGCGGTCCGGCTACGCTCTGTCTATTTCGCCTGGCCGGGCCGCACGAGCTTCTCGCTGGAGGTGAGCGACTTCTCGGTCGCCAAGGGCGAGAAGCTGTTTCTGCTGGGCGCCAGCGGATCGGGCAAATCGACCCTGCTCAGCCTGATCTGCGGGATCGCGGTTCCCGACCGGGGAGAGGTGTCGGTGGACGGGACAGCCCTGGCGGGGCTGTCCGCGTCGCGCCGCGACCGGTTCCGGGCCGAACGGATCGGGGTGATCTTTCAGATGTTCAACCTGCTGCCCTATGCCACGCCGCTGGAGAATGTCCTGTTGCCGCTTGCCTTCGCCCCCGAACGGCGGCGGCGCCTGACCGACCCGCAGGCAGAGGCGCTGCGGCTCACCGGGGCGCTGGGACTCGACCGGGATCTGGTGATGCAGGCGCGGTCGCAGGAACTCAGCATCGGGCAGCAGCAGCGCGTCGCCGTGGCGCGGGCACTGCTAGGGGCGCCGCCGCTGATTGTGGCGGATGAACCGACGTCGGCCCTGGATGCCACTGCGCAAAGAGCCTTCGTGGATACGCTGATGGCACAGGTGGATGCCGCAGGTGCGACGCTTTTGATGGTAAGCCATGATGAACGGCTGGCTGATCGGTTCGACCGGGTTGTCGACCTGTCCGAGGTTGCCACGTCAAAACGGGGGCAGGCGGCATGAGGCTGACCCGACTGGCCTGGCACTCCCTGCTCAGCCGCCGCCTGACGGTCGGGCTGACGGTCTTTGCCATCGCCCTTTCCGTTGCCCTGTTCCTGGGGGTCGAGAAGGTCCGGGTGGGCGCCAAGGCGAGCTTTGCCGACACGATCTCGGAAACAGATCTGATCGTCGGCGCCCGCTCCGGCGGTGTGCAGCTCTTGCTCTATTCGGTGTTCCGCGTCGGCAATGCCACCAACAACGTCACCTGGGAAAGCTATCAAGACATCGCCGCCCGGCCCGAGGTGGACTGGATCGTGCCGATCTCGCTGGGCGACAGCCACCGCGGGTTCCGGGTGATGGGCACGACCAAGGCGTTCTTTGACCGCTACAAATATCGCGGCGGGCGCGACCTGGCCTTTGCCGAGGGCGCGGTGTTTGACGACTTGTTCGATGCGGTCGTTGGCGCCGATGTGGCCACAGAACTGGGATATACGGGCGGACAGGAGATCGTCGTCGCCCATGGCCTGGCGTCCTTTACCGAACATGACGACAAGCCGTTCCGCGTCGTGGGTATCCTGGCCAAGACCGGAACGCCGGTGGATCGCACGGTGTTTGTCAGCCTCGAAGCGATCGAGGCGATCCATGTGGACTGGCAGGGCGGCGGCCGCGTGCCGGGCGGGGGGATCAGCGCCGAGGAGGTCCGCGAGATGGATCTGACGCCCGGTGCGGTCACGGCGGCGCTTGTGGGGGTCAAGTCGCGTTTGCAGATCTTTGGCCTGCAGCGCTGGATCAACGAATACCCCGAGGAACCTTTGCTGGCGATTCTGCCCGGTGTGGCGCTGCAAGAGCTTTGGGGCATAATCGGCGTCGCCGAAACCGCGCTGGTCGGTGTGTCGGCGATGGTCGTGGCGACGGCCCTGCTGGGCATGGCGGCGATGATCTTTTCCGGGCTGAACGAGCGGCGGCGCGAAATGGCGATCCTGCGCGCGGTCGGGGCCCGGCCCTGGACGATTGTGGTCCTTCTGACAACTGAAGCGACGCTGATGGCCGCGGCCGGGGTGCTGGTTGGCATGGCGCTGCTGTACACGGGATTGTGGACGGCGCGGCCTTACGTCGATGCCGCCTTCGGGTTATACCTTCAGATAGGCGCGCCGACACAGCGCGAATTGGGCGTTCTGGCAGGTGTGGTCGCCGCCGGGGCAATGGTCAGCCTGGCGCCGGCGTGGCGGGCCTACCGAATGTCCTTGACCGATGGGATGACGATAAGGATCTGATGATCATGCATACACCCTTTGGAACCAGTATCCGGCGCCTGCTGGGCACGGCAGCGCTTTGCGTGGGCCTGGGGCTCGGCTCTGTCTCGGCCTGTGCCTTCCACACCTATGCTCCGGACCCGACGCTGGTGGACATCCTGCTGGGCGCCGAAAGCATTGTGCTGGCCCGGCCAATCGCGGATCGCAGCGGCGGGCTGCGCGTGATCGCGCCTCTGATGGGGCCGTCGGGACCGGACAAGATCGACGTCGCGGTCGATTTTCCGACAAGAGGGCGGCTGGCGGCCAACCCCTCTGACGCCGTGATCCTCGCCCGTGGATACGATTATGGCCCCTGGGAAATGGTCGCCTATGCGGATCCGGCCTTTCAATCGGTCCTGGCCGACGTTGTGCCGCATCTTCCCGCCTGGTCCATGGGCGGCGACGAGCAGCGGTTCCAATTGTTCGCCGATCTGCTGGATCACCCGGCCGCCGAGGTCCGGACCCTTGCGCTGAAGGAACTGGACCGCGCCGATTACAGCCTGTTGCGCGCGCTGGATCTGTCGCATGCCCCGCCGCTAGAGACGATCCGCTCCGGAGAGGAGGATCTGCGCCCGATCCGTGTCCTGCTGGCGGGTCTCGCCGGTCAGCCGGGGGCGGCCGAGGTCATCGAAACCGCCTTTCATGACGGCGCGGACGTGATGCTGCCCTATCTTGGCGCCTTCGTCATCGCGATGGTGGAGCTGCGTGGGACGCAGGCCGTCGAGGCGTTGGCAGAGGAGTATCTTCGGGACGCGTCGAAATCTGTCGCTCTGCGCGAGAAGATCCTCGAAGCGCTGGCGATCCAGGCCCGCGCGGGCGAGGCCGACACGGGCGCCGCGGTGCAACGCATCGTGTCGGACGTGCTCGACGCCGCGCCAGAGCTTGGCCCGGCCGTTGCCCGCCAATTCGGGTTCCAGGGTGATTGGAGCCAGGCGGACGCCCTGTCGCGGGTCGTGGCGCGCCATGAATTCGCCGATATCGCCGATGTCTTCGCCCTGAACCAATACATCGCTTTGTCGATGCAGATCAAAAACCAGTAACCCTTATCGCGCGTCGATTTGCCCGAGGATTTTGCCCATGCGCCTGCCCCGCCGGACCTTTCTGACCCTGCTTGCCGCCGCACCCGTTTTCCCTGCCATGAGCAAGGCCGCCGGAGACATCATTGATCTGGACTGGAAAGATCTGGTTCCGGCAGAGGACGGCGACGACGGGCTGGATGCGCTGCGCGACCTCGGGGTCGTCCAGCATGAACAACTGTCGACAGGCTTCGTGCAGCCGGAATCCAGCGGGATCGTGCGCGACTACGACGGCCAGATCGTCCGCCTGCCCGGGTTTATCGTGCCGCTCAAGATGGGGGCAGAGGGGGTGACGGAATTCATCCTGGCCCCCTTTGTCGGAGCCTGCATCCATGTACCGCCGCCGCCGGCGAACCAGCTGGTGTTTGTGACCTCTCCGGTTCCTTACGAAAGCGCGGGGCTGTTCGAGCCGGTCGTGGTCACCGGCATGTTCGGCGCCGCCGCCACCGGAACGCAGCTTGCGCAGATCGGCTACGCGATGTCCGCCGAAAAGATCGATCCATACAGTTAGCGCCAGACATCCGGGACGGTCAGACCGGCGTCCTGCCATCCCGCTTGTCGGTCTGACCGGAGCGCTCTGCACAAGCGCTCCCGTTGGCCGCCCGACCGGAATGGGTCCTATCCCCCGGACATAGGTGTGCCCGCCGCGCCGGACCGTCTTGACGCGGTCGGGCGCGCGCCGCATGAGGCGCAACGGGATCTGTGCCGCCACGGCGCCAACCTTCCCGGCAGGTCAACAATTCGGCGACGGGCCCTCTGGCGAGGGCCTTTGGGGGGAAAGTCACATGAACCAGTTTCTGCGGGAAGGGGCCGTCAAGCTGCTCGACGGCGGCAACGGAACAGAGCTTCAGCGGCGCGGCATTCCGATGGCGACGCAATCCTGGTGCGGTCCGGTTGCGCCAGAGCATCTGGCGACGCTTGAGGCCATCCATCTCGACTACATCGCGGCGGGTGCCGATATCATCACGACCAACACCTATTCCACCTCGCGGCTCTTGCTGGATCTCGACGGGATTGGAGAGGAGTTTGACCGGATCAACCGCACCGCGGTTCGGGCGGCCCGGCAGGCCCGCGACAGAAGCGGCCGGTCTGACGTTTTGATCGCGGGCTCCTTGTCGCATCGCGGCCCGATCGCCCAAGGCACCGCCGCGCCAGCCGGGGATGGGGTCGCGACCCCGGACGCCATGGCGGAGGCGTTGCATGAGCTCGCCGGTCTGCTGCGCGAAGAGGGCTGCGACCTGCTCCTTCTTGAGATGATGTATGACCCGACCCGCATTCCGGCCGTCCTGGATGCGGCGGACGCCTGCGGCCTGCCGATCTGGGCGGGCTTCTCCGCGCGGCGCGGGGCGGATGGCGCGGTGCTTGGCTTTGGCCCCGGTGCGGATGTCCCGTTCGACCAGATCGTCGCTTTCCTTGAGGAACGCAACGTCGAGGCGGCTGGGATCATGCACACGCCCTCGGATCTTGTGTCGGACGCGCTCGCCATCCTCAAGGGCGCCTTCAGCGGGACGCTTCTTGCCTACCCTGATTCCGGGTATTTCAAGTCGCCCCATTGGCAATTCGAGGATGTGATTAGCCCCGAAGACCTTCGCGCGTTCGCCGAGACCTGGATTTCCGAAGGCGTTCAGGTTGTCGGTGGCTGCTGCGGCCTTGGGCCGGAGCATATCCGGGCGCTCAACCCGTTGCGCCGGGCCTGACGCGTCTCGTCGACGGACCTGAAACGACGTGGCCGGGCGCCCAGTGCCCGCGCCGCGATGTTCCGTTTTGTCTTGACCCCATTCAAGTCTCCGCCTAGTATTTTTTTGAACTATACGTTCACAATTGAACGACTTTATTGTCCAAACCTTGCGGGCGCGACACCGCCTGCGGGGTTTGCCAAAGGCCAAGCGGTGCGCGATGGGCGCTGCCGAGCGGATCAGCGGCAAAGAGGCGCCAGAAGGATGTGGGATGTCTGACACGAAAATCGCGGGGATCTCCTTTGTCGAGCGGGCGGGGCCCGGCCCTTGCCTGGTGTTTCTGCACGGCATCGGCTCCAACGCCGGGTCCTTTCGGGCGTTGTTCGACCGCTTGCCGTCCGATTTCCATTTGCTGGCCTGGAATGCGCCCGGATACGGCGCGTCGGATCCGCTGGCGGCGGATTGGCCCGTGGCGGCCGACTATGCCACAGCGCTCTTGGGCCTGCTACGGGCGCTCGGCGCTGGCCCCGTTGTTCTTGTTGGCCACTCGCTGGGGGCGCTGGTCGCCGCCGCTTTCGCCCGCGCCTATCCAGAGCATGTGGCGCATCTGGTGCTGGCGTCTTGCGCGGCGGGATACGGCGTGCCGGTGGATGGCGAGATGCCCGCCTCTGTCGCGAAACGCATCACGGATCTCGACGCGCTGGGGCCGGCGGAATTCGCGCGTACCCGTGCCCCCAGGCTGGTTCACCGCCCCGAGGACCATTCCGAGGTGGTCGCGGCGGTCGCCGATGCAATGTCCCGGGTCACCCCGCATGGCTATGCGCAGGCCGTGCGGATGCTGGCCAGCGGCGACCTTTATGACACGTTGCGCCATGTGACCGTGCCCTGCGATTTCGTCACAGGCGCCGAAGACCAGGTGACGCCAGCGCGCCAGACCTTCGCCGCTGCCGAGGCCTGGGCGGCCGCCCGCGGCCTGACCCCCCGGATGGAGTCGATCCCGGAAGCGGGCCACGCGGTCTATATCCAACGGGCCGACGCCGTCGCGGCGACCTTGCTGCGGCTCGTCGCCGCCGTGGCCCCCACCCCGAAAGCACTGATCGGAGACCCCAATGACTGAGACAATCAGAGCAGGCACCCTGCGCGGGCTTGTCATGCGCGCCCCCGGGATCACCGCGACACGGGATTTCTACCTCGACCAATGGGGGCTGCATCTGGCCCATGAGGACGACGGCATCACCTATCTGCGCGGGACGGGGCCGGACCCGTTCATCTACGGGCTGAAGGACGATAGCACCTACGGGATCGAGTACATCCACTTCGGCATGAAGGACCGGGCCGAGATGGATGCGCTTTATGCGCAGGTCACGGCCTTGGGCGAGCGGGCGCTGGGCGCGCCTGCCATCTTCGACGATGCCATCGGCGGCTACGGGTTCGAACTGCTGGACCCGGACAACCGCCGCCTGCGCTTTACCACCGAGCTTGAAGGGCGCAACGCAGAGAGTGTTCATGCCCAGCCGCGCAAGGTGTCCCATGTGGTGCTGAACACGCCCGACATGGAAGGCGGAGAGGCTTGGTACCAGAATGTGCTGGGCTTCCGGACCAGCGATTATTCCGCCGATCAGATGGTGTTTCTGCGCAGCGGGACGGACCACCATTCGATCGCGCTGGTGCGGGCCAATTATGCTTCTGTCAACCATGTCGCCTTCGAGATGCCCGGCATCGACAGTTTCATGCGCGGCATTGGCCGGATGAAGCAGAAAGGACAGGTGCCAAGTTGGGGGCCGGGGCGGCATGGGCCGGGCAACAACCCGTTCGCCTATTTCGTCTCGCCCTCCGGTTTCGTGATCGAGTTTACGGCCGAGGTGCAGCAGATCGACGAGGCGACCCATGAGCCCAAGGTCTGGTCGCGCACCGACCCCGATGCCATGGACCAATGGATGACCGCAGGCCCCCCGACTCCGGCGATGCGGGCCGTCATGGCCGGGCGCCCCGATCCCGGCTTTCCGGCGGAGTAGCCCCAGATGGATCTTGGACTTGCAGGCAAGACGGTTGTGGTCACCGGCGGCTCGTCGGGCATTGGGCTGGCCACGGTGCGCGGATTTCTGGGCGAGGGGGTGAATGTGGCGCTGTGTGCCCGCGGGGCCGAGCGGCTGGAACGTGTGCGCGCCGCGCTGGCAGAGGAGTTCGGGGCCGAACGGGTCTTCGCCCAGGCGTTCTCGGTGCTTGACCGGGCGGATGTGGATGCTTTCGCCGATGCCGTCGCTCAGCGCTTTGGGGCCTGCGACGCGCTGATCACCAATGCGGGTCAGGGGCGGGTGTCGACCTTTGCCGACACCACCGATGCCGCCTGGCGCGACGAGCTGGAGCTGAAGTTCTTCAGCCAGCTCAACCCGATTCACGCCTTCCTGCCCCAGCTGCGGCAGGCCGAGGCGGGGGCCATCGTCGCGGTGAATTCACTGCTGGCCTACCAGCCCGAACCGCATATGGTCTGCACCTCGGCGGCGCGCAGCGGGGTGCAGAACCTGCTAAAATCCCTCGCGACCGAACTGGCGCCCGGGATCCGCGTGAATTCGATCCTGCTGGGGCTGGTGGACAGCCAGCAATGGCAAAACCGGTACGAGGCGCGGGCCGATCCGTCGCAATCCCGCGAGGATTGGTTCAAGGCCCTCGCCAAGGGCAAGAAGATCCCGCTGCAACGCCTTGGCACACCGGATGAACCGGCCCGCGCGCTGGTCTTCCTCGCGTCGCCCGCGGCCAGCTACATCACGGGCGCACAGCTTGAAATTTCGGGCGGCGTTTCCCGCTTTGCATGATCCTGCAGGAAAGAGATACACCAATGGAAACCGTAGGATATCAGATCGCCCGCAGTCTGGCGGATGCCGGGGTCACGACCGTCTTCGGGGTGATCTCTATCCACAACATGCCGATCCTGGACGGCATTGCCGAGCTTGGGCGCATCCGGTTCGTGCCGGCGCGGGGCGAAGCGGGCGCGATGAGCATGGCGGATGCGTTCAGCCGCGTGTCGGGTCAGCTTGGGGTGTGCCTGACCTCCACCGGGACGGCGGCGGGCAATGCGGCGGGCGCCCAGGCTGAGGCGCTGACGGCGGGCAGCAAGGTCCTGCACATCACCACTCAGATCGACCGGGAGTTCATGGACCGCGACCGCGCTCCGATCCACGATGTGCCCAAACAGCCCGAGATGCTGCGCGGACTCTCCAAGGCCTATTTCCGGATCTGGGACGAGAAATCGGCGATCGGCACGCTCGACGCCGCGATCCGCGCCGCCATGACCCCGCCCACCGGGCCAGTCAGCCTTGAGATTCCGGTTGACGTGCAGCGGCTTGCGGCTGTTGCCACCGCTCCGGTCAGCCCGCCGCTGCCCGCGCTGCCGCCGGTGGACGAGACGAAGGTGGACCGGCTTGTCGCGATGATCATGGCCGCCCGGCGCCCGATGATCTGGCTGGGCGGCGGCGCCCGGGCGGCTGGCCCCGAGGCGACAGAGCTGGTGGCGCGCGGCTTTGGCGCCGTAACCTCGACCCAGGGCCGCGCAACCGTGCCAGAGGCGCACCCGGCCACCCTGGGCGCCTTCAACATGACCCCGGAAGCGCGTGCGATCTACGCCAAGTCGGACCTTATGATCGTGATCGGCTCACGTCTGCGCGGGAATGAGACGCTCAACAACAAGATGGCGCTGCCCAGCCCGCTGGTGCAGATCGACGTCGAGCCGTCGCAATCAGGGCGCAACTATCCGGTGGATCTGTTCCTGTGCGGGGATGCGGCGCAAACCCTGCGCGCTGTGCTGGCGCGGTTGCCGGACAAGCTTGACGTGGATCCGCAGCAGGCCTACGAGATCGCGATTGCCCGGGCGCAATCCGAAGGGGCGTTGCGTGGGCGGCTTGGCCCCTATCAGACCGTGGCCGATCATCTGCTGGGGGTGGTGCCTGCGGGCGGGCATCCCTGGGTACGCGATGTGACCATCGGCAATTCCACCTTCGGGAACCGCTATGTCCAGATCGCCGCGCCGCATCTGGGCGTGCATGCGCTGGGCGGCGGCATCGGACAGGGGATCGCGATGGCCGTCGGCGCCGCCATTGCCGCGCCTGACAGCCGCAGCGTGGCCCTGCTGGGAGATGGCGGCGCGATGCTGGGCATTGCCGAGCTGATCACCGCCGTGGACGAGGGCGCCAATGTCACCTTCGTTCTGATGAACGACGCGGCCTACGGTGTGATCGAGAACATTCAGGACGCCCAATACGGCGGGCGGCGCCACTACTCTGCGCTGAAGACGCCGAATTTCGCCAAGCTCTGCGATGCGATGGATCTGCCCCACAGCAAGGTGACCGACATCACCGCCTTTGCCGACACGTTTGACGCATCGATGCAGGTGCAGGGGCCGTCGCTGGTGGAGGTCGACATGACGGCCATCGGTCCCTTCGCGGAATCCTTCGCCGGGCCGCCGGCCGGAGCAGCGGGCAAAGCGGAATGAGCGGGCATATCGGGCTGATTGGGTTTGGCGCGATTGCCCAGGGTCTGATCGACATCCTGTGCGACGCGGATGCGCCCGAACATATCACGCTGCTGTGCCGTCCGGGCAAGGAGGCCCCCACGCGCAAGGCCGCCGAAGCGATCATCGGCGGGCGGCGGACGACCCTTGCCGTCGTTAGTGACATCAGCGGACTGCTGTCTTCCGGACCAGAGGTGGTCGTCGAATGCGCCGGTCATAGCGCGATGGCGGCCTATGGGGGGCCGGTGCTGGCGGCGGGTGTCGACCTGATCGTCGCTTCCGTTGGGGCGCTGGCGGAGGATGCGTTGCTGGAGGCGCTGCGGATTGCCGCGCGACGGGGCGGGGCGCAGGTGACGCTGCCCTCCGGGGCCATAGGCGGGATCGATGCGCTGGCCGCCGCGCGCCTGTCGGGTATCTCCGAGGTCCTCTACACCGGGCGCAAACCGCCGCGGGCCTGGGCAGGGTCGCCCGCCGAAGCGGTGGTGAATCTGACCGCGCTGACCGAAGCGGTCGTCTTCTTCGAAGGGTCGGCCCGGCAGGCGGCGCAGGCCTATCCCAAGAATGCCAACGTGGCCGCAACGCTCGCGCTGGCAGGGCTGGGGATGGACGACACTCGGGTTCGCCTGATCGCCGATCCCGCCGCCACTGCCAATACCCATGAATACAGCGTGCGTTCCGGCGCCGTGGATTACTCCATGACGCTTGTGGGCAAACCCTCTGCGCTGAACCCGAAAACCTCGCAATCGACGGTGCTGAGCCTCGCGCGGGCGGTGCTGAACCGCGCGGCGGCCATTGCCATATAGGATCAGACATGTCCCAGACATTTGGAGATGGACGCCTATACATCGGTGGCGAGTGGGCTGTGGGGCGCGGTGCGCCGATCACCTCGATCTTCGCCGCCGAGGGGGTGGAGAACCAGGTGCTTACCGGCGCCTCGCGCGAGGATGTGCTGCTGGCGATCGCGCGGGCAAAGGCGGCCCAGGCCGATCCCGCCTGGCAAACGCTGAAGGCGCATGAGCGGGCGCGCTATCTGCACCGGATCGCGGACGGGATCGAGGCGAATGTCGAGCGCATCGCCTGGGTGCAAAGCCGCGACACCAGCAAGTCCCTGAGCGAGACACGGGCGTTGGCGATGTCGGCCGCCGCGACCTTCCGTTACTTCGCGGCGGTGCTGGAAACCTCGGACGAGGTGTTGACCGTGCCGCGTGGCGATTACCTGACATATTCCGTGCACGAACCGCTTGGCCTTGTGGCCGCGATCACGCCCTGGAATTCGCCTATCGCATCGGATGCACAAAAGGTCGCGCCTGCTTTGGCCGCCGGAAATGCGGTGCTGCTGAAACCCGCAAGCTGGGCGCCGCTTGTGGCGCTGGAACTGGCCCGAATCGTCGATGAGTCCGGTCTGCCGAAAGGGCTGTTCTCGGTCCTGCCGGGGTCGGGGCGCGAGGTGGGCACTCTGCTCGTGGAACATCCCGACATCGCCAAAGTCTCCTTCACCGGCGGCACAGAGACGGGGCGGCATCTGACCAAGATGGCGGCGGAAAAGCTGATGCCGATCTCGCTGGAACTGGGCGGCAAGTCGCCCACCATCGTTTGCGACGATTGCGATCAGGATCAGGCGATCGCGGGGATCCTGTTTGGCATCTTCTCGTCTTCGGGGCAAAGCTGCATCGCGGGGTCGCGGCTGTTCGTGCAAGCCTCGATCTACGACACCTTCGTCGCGCGTCTGGTGGCGGCAACGCAGGCGCTGAACGTGGGCCATCCATTCGATGCCGCGACGCAAGTCTCGTCGCTGGTGCATGCCGATCACCGCGCTTCGGTCGAGGCCTATGTCGCCCTGGCGCGCGAGGAGGGGGGCGAGATCCTGACCGGCGGCGCGCGGCCCGAGGGCGGCGCCTATCAGACCGGGGCCTACTACCTGCCCACGATCATCGCCGGTCTGCCCAACACCGCCCGCGTCTGCCGCGAAGAGATCTTTGGCCCTGTTCTGGTCGTCCAGCCGTTCAAGGACGATGCCGACGTCATCGCAAAGTCGAATGACAACGACTATGGGCTGGCCTGCGGCATCTGGAGCAGAGACCACGCCCGATGCTGGCGGATCGCGCGGGCCATCCGGGCGGGAACGGTATGGGTGAACACCTACAAGGTCTTTTCCATCTCCACGCCCTTTGGCGGCGATGGGGCCAGCGGCATCGGGCGCGAAAAGGGGCGTCAGGGGCTACGCGCCTATCAAACGCAGAAATCCGTCTATGAGGATCTGACCGGCCAGCCGCATCCCTGGGCGCGTTGGCCCTAAGCGCGCGTTCACCGCGGGGAATATCCAAGCTCTGCCGAGGCTTGGCGGCAGGCGCGGATCACGGCTTGTTTGATATCGTCGGTTCCGGCCTCTGTCTCGGCGGTGAAGGCCAGTTGCGGGCCGGACACGTTGATCGCCCCGACAGGTTTGCCCAGGTGATCGCGGATCACAGCGGCACAAGATCCGATGCCGCGTTCAAAGTTTCCCTCGCTCCACGCCACGCCCGCCGCGCGGTCGGTCTGGGCCTGTTCCACGATCGCGGCCAGGGTCACGGGAGTCTTTTCGGTGCTTTGGGTCAGGACATGGTCGGCGAACATGGCGTGCAACGCGTCTTCGCCAAGCTCTGCCAGGATCGCGCGCCCGATCGACGAGGCATGGGCCGGCAGGCGCGACCCCGCGCGCACATTGCTGACGAGATGCGTGTTCGGCGTCTCTCGGCTCAGATAGACGATGTCGCGCCCGTCAAGGATCCCCAGATGCGAGGACATGCCCGTCTGCGCGCAGAGCTCCGCCAGGATCGGCTGGCAGATATGCACGATGTCGCGGCCATTGATCGCCTGCGCGCCAAGGCTGATCAGCCCCGCGCCCAGACGGTAGCCCGCGCCCTCGGCGATCTCTTCGATCATGCGGGTGTCCAGCAGGGTATGGATCAGCCGGATCAGCGTCGTGCGGTTGATCCCCAGTGCTTTCGACGCGGTGCTGAGATTGCGGCAGGTGTTGCCATCGCCGATGAAGCGCAGCAACTTGATCGCGCGTTCGACCGGCGGCACGGAGTAGGATTTGACGTCGGGCGCCGGGGAGTCTTGCATCGCGAACCATCTCTGTTTTGCTCATTATAGAACGATGGGGCCGCATATGAACAGCCCTCCGATGCTGCCGATGCGCCTTTCGAGGGTGGGCCAACAGCAATTTTCTTGACCTGTCGATTCTGGGTCTCTAAGGTTTGAACGTAATGTTCAAAATAGAACATGGTGCGGAAAGTCGGAATGACGAAGTTGAAGATCGGCATATGCGGCGGCGGGATTGGCGGTTTGTGCGCCGCAATCGCGTTGCGCAACGCTGGCCACGATGTTCAGGTCTTCGAGCAAGCCCGGCAATACAACCGCGTCGGCGCCGATGTGAACCTGACCCCCAATGCGGTCTTCGCCCTGGATCAGTTGGGCGTGGGGGCATTCCTGCGCAGCCGCTCTGCGCGCCCGACCTTTCGCATCAGCCGCGACGGGGTCACCGGCGCAGAAACCTCTCGCCTGCCGATGAGCGCCGCCGCCGAGGCGAAATATGGTGCGCCGCAACTAACGATCCACCGCGCGGATCTGTTACAGGCGCTGCAGGGCCAGATCCCGGACGACGCCGTGCATCTGGGCATGGGCGGCGCCGGGGTCGAACTGGGCGCGGGGGAGTCGACGATCCTCTTCGCGGATGGCGCGCGGCAACGCTTTGACGTGGTGATCGGGGCGGATGGCATCCATTCGCGCATCCGCACCGCGCTTTGGGGCGAGGATGATCCGAAATTCACCGGCATGGTGTCCTACCGCGCGGTGTTCCCGTCCGAGCGGGCGGCTGGCTTGCCCGACACCGACGCTTTCACCAAATGGTGGGGCGAGATCCCGGAAAAGCAGATCGTCACCTTCCCGCTGACCCAGGGCAAAGAGATCTTTGTCTTCGCCACCACCAAGCAAGAGGGGTGGACCGAAGAGGGCTGGACCCTGCCCGGTGACGTGACCGAACTGCGCGCCGCTTATGCCAATTTCCACCCCGACGCCCGCGCCTTGCTGGCGGCTTGCGAGACGGTCACACGCTCGGCCCTGCATGTGCGCGATCCGATGCCGCAATGGGCCCGGGGCCACGCCACGATCCTGGGCGACGCCGCGCATCCGATGGTGCCCTTCATGGCGCAGGGGGCCTGTATGGCGATCGAGGATGCCGTGGTTCTGGGGCGCGCGCTGACAGGTGCAGGCGCCGACGACGTCGAAGCCGGGCTGGCCGCCTATGAACGCGCGCGCAAACCCCGGACCGCGCGGATCCAGGAAAGCTCGCTGGCCAACGAATGGCTCAAGAACAGCAGTAACGCCGATTGGGTCTATGGCTATGATGCCTGGACCGTGGACCTGACATAAACAAAACCCAACAGGAGTTCATATGAAACATCTCGTCAAAACCGCCTTGCTGGCCGCGTCGATGGCCCTTCCGGCCTCATTCGCGGGGGCCGAAGTGTCGATGAACGCCGTGACGCTGGCGCCGAAGATGGCCTCTATCTCTGGGCCGTTCGGCATGTTCGTGGAAGCCGTGAACGAGAAATTCGCGGGCGAGTTCAAGATCAACTGGCGCGGCGGCCCCGAGGTGATGCCGTCCTTCGGTCAGGCCGAAGCGGTGCGCAATGGCGCGATGGACATGACCTACACGAGTCCCAGCTACTATTCCGGCCTGGTGCCGACCTCGGGCACGATGAACCTGTCGTTCAAATCCTATGCCGAGATCGCCGAGACCGACTACCACGAGCGGATGACCGAACTGCACGCCGAAAAGGATCTGGTCTATCTTGGCGAGATCCCGGCGACCGACCTGAACTTTCTGTTCTACATGGCCGACCCGATCACCAGCCTGGACGAGTTGAAGGGCAAGCGCATTCGCGTCTTCCCGGCGCTGTTGCCGCTGGTGCAGGCGCTGGGCGCAGAAGGCATCGTGCTGCCGATGGGCGAGATCTATACGGCGATGGAGCGTGGCGCGATTGACGGCTTCATGCAGGGGCCGGTCGGCAATGTCATCCAGTACGAAAATGTGGTGGATACGGTGATCTATCCCGGTGTCTACCGCGCCGGCTTTCCGGTTCTGGTGAACAAGGACGCCTGGGCCGAAGTTCCCGCCGACTTGCAGGAGCGGATTGTGACCTTCCTGCGCAATGAAATCTCCTATGAACTGGATGGCATCTGGGAAGCCGACCTCGCCAAGGGCATCGCCGATATGGACGCTGCGGGCTTTACCCGATTGCAACTCTCGGACGAGGAAGCTGCCCGTCTGGAACAGATCGCGATGGATGCCGCCTGGGCCGCCACCGCCGAAGCCGCCGGTGCCGACGTGGCCGCCGAACTGCGCGCGATGCTGGACTAAGCCGCCACGCGTCTGAAAAGAGCGACCTGCCGGAGGGATCTTGCCGGCAGGCGACCCCTGGGGAGCAATCAGGCCGATGCCGCGTCTATACCTGTCCATTCGCCATGTGTTCAGCCGATTGAACCTTGTCTGCGCCGCCATCGGGGCGGCGATCCTGTTCTTTGTCGCCGCGATCATCGTCTGGGAGGTGCTCAGCCGCGCCCTGCTTGGCCACTCGCGCCTGTGGGTGATCGAAGTCAGCGAGTATTCCCTGCTGTTCATCACCTTCCTCGGTGCGCCCTACCTGCTGGAAAAGAACATGCACGTGGTTCTGGACATCGTCTATGACAGTCTGGGGCCGGGGATGCGTCGCCTTGTTACGACGATCAACGCCGCCATCGGGCTTGCGATCTGCGCGATTCTGACGGTGGTCGGCATCTTTGTCGTGCTGGATCAATACGGCGTTGGGGTGCGCCAGACCACGGTCATGGCGCCGTACAGCTTCTGGATCACCGTATCGATGCCCATCGGCATGTTCTTGATGAGCTTTCAGTTTCTCGACAAGGGGCTATGCGCCCTCACGGGCAAGGAGCGCTGAGCATGGAATGGTACTACGTCATCGCCGTCGTGCTTGCGCCGCTGCTGTTCCTGATGACCATGGGATTGCCCGTCGCCTTTTCGTTCTTTGCGGTCAATCTGGTCGGCTCCTACATCCTGCTGGGCGGGATCAATGGGGTTGAGCAATTGGTGCTGAACACCGTCGACTCGCTGTCCAGCTTCACCCTCGTCCCCATCGCGCTATTCATGATCATGGGCGAGGCGATGTTCCAGTCGCGCATCGCCGTCGACCTGATGGACACGCTGGACAAATGGTTCGGCCGTCTGCGCGGGCGCCTTGCGTTCATGGCCGTGGGCGGCGGGGTGCTGTTTTCGACCCTGACCGGCAATTCCATGGGGTCGATCGCGTTGCTGGGCTCGTCACTCGTGCCAGAGATGGAAAAGCGCGGCTACAAGAAGCCGATGTCACTGGGGCCGGTCCTGGGCTCTGCCGGGTTGGCGATCATGATCCCCCCAAGCTCGCTGGCCGTGGTGCTGGGGGTTGTGGCGGATCTGTCCATCGGGCGGATCCTGATCGGAATCATCGTGCCGGGGCTGCTGATGGCGCTGCTATACGCGGTCTATATCTACGTCCGCTGCACGGTGCAGCCCGACATCGCCCCGCCATTCGATGTGCCACCGGTGCCGATGAAAGAAAAACTGAACGCGACGGTCGTCAACATCCTGCCCCTTGGCCTCGTTGTGTTCTCGGTCGTGGGGGTGATCTTCATGGGGCTGGCCACCCCGTCCGAGGCCGCCGCCACCGGTGCCGCCGCGACCCTTTTGCTGGCCGCGCTGAAACGGCGGCTGAGCTGGAAGGTCTTTTCCAACACCATGTTCAGCAGTGCCAATATCTCCGTCATGGTGCTGCTGATCGTGTCGGGCGCTGTGGCCTTTACCCAGCTTCTGGCCTTCACCGGGGCGACCTTTGGCATGGTGGATGCGATCCTATCGCTCAATGTCGGCAACGATGTGATCATTCTGGTGATGATCGCGTCGGTGATCTTCCTGGGCATGTTCATGGGTCCGCTGCCGATCATGCTGATCACGCTGCCGATCTTTATCCCGGTGGTGATCCAGTTCGGCTATGATCCGATCTGGTTCGCCGCCATGTACCTTGTCGCCATCGAAACCGGCGCCACGTCTCCCCCCCTGGGCGCGGCCTTGTTCGTGATGAAAGCCGTCGCCCCGGCCGGGACCACGATGAAAGAGATCTACCGCGCCGCGCTGCCGTTCATCATCTGCGACCTGCTTGCCATCGCGATCCTGTTTGCCTTCCCCGTGCTGGTGACAGGGCCGGTCGCCTATATGTTCAGATGAGACGCACATGACAGCCAGGCGCCCGAACTTCATAGTGGTGATGACAGACCAGCAGCGGGCGGATCATCTGGGCTGCTACGGCAACACAGTGGTCAAGACTCCGCACATCGATAGCCTGGCGGAGCGGGGCCTGCGGTTCGACCGCTTCTATGTGTCCACCCCAATCTGCCAGCCGAACCGGGCTGCCTTGGCCACGGGGCAGATGACCTCTGTCAACGGCTGCCGGCAGAACGGCATTCCCCTGGCACTGGACAGCACGACCTATGCGGATGTGCTGCGCGCGGCGGGCTATCGGACGGGGCTGATCGGCAAGGCGCATTTCCAGAATGTCTCTGACATCCCCGCGAAGCCGCGCCAGCCGCAAGGGCAGGGGGCCAAGGTGCACCCCCCCTACGACCGCGCCCGGCAAAGCCAGCGCGAAGGGCCGGCCTATCGCTGCGAGGTGCGCGGATCCTGGGCCGCCGATCCCGACCGAGCGTTTCCATCCCCCTACTACGGGTTCGAGCATGTGCGCCTGTGCATCGGCCATGGCGATCAGGTCGAGGGGCATTACTCGCGCTGGCTGGCCGACCGTCTGGCCGGGGATCCGGATCCGCGCGGGCGCGACAGGGCCTTGGACAACGGCTGCGAGCGGGTCGCGCAAGTCTGGCGCACCGCAGTGCCAGAGGCGCTGTATCCCACCACCTATGTCGCCGACATGGCCTGCGATTTTCTGGCCGAGGCGGACACGCGGCCCTTCCTTCTGGTGGTCTCTTTCCCCGACCCGCACCACCCTTTCACGCCGCCGGGCCGCTACCATGACCTTTACGACCCGGCAGAGGTGGATCTCCCCGCCAGCTTCACCCACCCTACCGGGCAACGCCGCGATCTGCCGGAACATGTTTTGCGCGCCTACAAGGTCGGGGACGACAACCCCGACGCCTATTGGCCGTTTCACGTGGATGAGGCCAGCCTGCGCCGGATGATCGCCCTGAACTACGGCGCCATCACGATGATCGACGATATGGTCGGGCGGATCCTGGATGCGCTGTCCCATACCGGGCGGGACGAAGAGACGGTGATCTGCTTCATGTCCGACCACGGCGACTATATGGGCGACCACGGCACGGTGCTGAAACACGGGCTGCACAGCCATGGGGTGATCCGGGTGCCGTTCCTTTGGTCCGATCCAAAAGCGCCTGATACGGGTGTTTCGGATCTGCAAGGCAGCGCCATCGACTTTGCGCCGACGCTGTTGCAGCGGGCGGGGATGACGGTGCCCGTGGGGATGCAGGGCCGCGATCTGCTGGCCGAGGGCGCCAAAGACTTGCCCGTCTTGATCGAGGATCCCGGGATCGGCATCTACTTTGATCCCGATGCGGATACCAGCATCCGCTCTCTGGTGCATGACGGCTGGCGGATGAGCGTGTTCGAAGGCTCTGACCTTGGCGAGTTGTACGATCTGGAGGCTGACCCGCAGGAGCTGACCAACCTCTGGGCCGCGCCAGAGGGGCAAGCGCGCAAGCTGCAGATGCTGCAACAGATGGTGCAGCGCCAGATCGGCCTGCGGGACAAGTCCTTGCTGGCGACCAATCAGGCTTAGGGGGGCGCCGATGGCTTTGGCAAACCAGAAGGTGCTGGTGGTCGGCGGTGGCATCGCCGGATGCTCCGCCGGGATCGCGCTGGCGGCGGCGGGCCATGAGGTTCGGATCATCGAAGCGCAGACCGCCTGGCGCTTTCAAAGCTCTGGAATCTTCGTCTATTGCAACGGGCTCGCCTGTCTGGCCGATCTGGGCGTGCTGCGGCAGATCCTCGCCACCGGCTATGCGGTGGAGCAAGGGCGCAACGTCTATTTCGACCACACCGGCGCCGCGATCACCCAGACGTTCTATCCCACCGCGCGCAATGGCCAAGTGCCCGCAATCGTCGGGATCAAGCGGGCAGAGCTGCATCGGGTTCTGGCCGCGCGGCTGGCCGCGCTGGGCGTGCCCGTCCGGCTGGGCACCACCGTCGCGGGGCTGTCCGAGACGGTGGCGGGCGTCACCGCGACGTTTTCGGATGGGGCCAGCGAGACCTTCGATCTGGTGCTGGGCGCCGACGGCATCCGCTCTGCCACCCGGGCGATGATCGGGATCGGGGCAGCGCCGCGCTATACCGGTTTTGGCGTCTGGCGGTCCGTGCATCCGCGCCCGGTGGGGCTGAGCGACAAGATCATGATGATGGGCCCCGCCAAGCGGTTCGGGATCATGCCTATCAGCGACGACCGCCTGTACACCTTTGGCACCGTGGCCGAACCCAAGGGCAGGCGGTTCGATCCCGGCACCTGGCCCGCAGAGATGCGCCAGCGCTTCGCCGAATTCGACGGCCCGGCGGCGTCCTTTCTGGCGGATCTCGGCCCCCAATCCGAAGTGCTGTTCACCGCGATAGAGGAGGTCGCCCTGCCGCTGCCATGGCATCGCGGACGGGTGCTGCTGATCGGGGATGCGGCCCATGCCTCGACCCCGTTCATGGGGCAGGGTGGCGCCATGGCGATGGAAGATGCGGTGGTTCTGGCCCGGGTTCTGGACGTGGCGGACAGCATGGAGACGGCTTTGCCCCTGTTTGGAACGGTGCGCCAGCCGATCTGCCGTTTTGTGCAGGACGCTTCGCGGGCGGTCGGAGAGGCGGGCGCACGCGAGGATATCCACTCGCTGGACGCCCGCAACAAGGCCATCGCAGATACGGCACAGGACAAGGTTGACAGCTTTTATGCGAGGCTCGATCAGTTTCAGGCCGAGGCGGCCGCGCAGATCGCGGCGCATAGCCCCTGAGTGAATGGCCAGGTCTTGGCCTTTGCCCGACGGTTGGCCTCGAGCGGAAAGCTCGGCTGATCTCGCATCGGGCCAAAGGCGACGGCCGGGGCCCGTGTCAGGGGCCCCATGACAAGGCCCCCATGACAAGGCCCGTGTCAGGTCTTTTTCGCGATGCTTTGGAAGTCGACGCTGCGCCCCTCGACCAGCAGCCCATCGCTTGCGATCGGGCCAAGCTGTGCGCCGCGCGCCCAGATGCCGCCCATCAGATCGCTGCCTCGTAAGTCCAGGGCGCCCCCGATCTCGGCCCGCGCCATCGAGACATTGGCCAGGCAGACGCAACTGCCCAGATGCAGCGCCCCAAGCCGCGCGGCGTCCAGATCGATCACCCCCTCGCAGCGCGCGCCGGTCAGGCGCAGCGTATCGGCGGCCAGCCCATCGAGGCGCAGATCGTTGCGAAACACGGCGCCGGTCAGGTCCAGTGCGCCGCGCAGCGTTGCGCCTTTCAGCCAGGCCATCCCGCGAAACACTGCCCCGCGCGCGCTAAGGCCCTGTTCGAACACCGCGCCGGACAGATCGAAGCTGCGCAGAACCAGCCCATCCAGCACGATGGGGGCGGCGAACCGCAAGCCTTGCCCGTCCAGATGCGCGCCATGCGCCCAGGGCTGGGTCAGGGCGTCGCGCAACGCCTCGGGCGTCATGTGAAGACGAAGCCCCGGTTCACCGGCAGGATCTGGCCCGTCAGGGTCAGCGCACCTTCGGTCAGCAGGAACACCACCGTGGGCGCGACGTCTTCGGGGGGTTGCTGGCCCTGCACGGCGCGGCCCGTCTCGTACTGCTGGTGGCGCGCCTCGGGGACATACTCGGTGCTTTCTGTCGTCAGGATACCGGGCGCGATGGCGGTGATGCCGATGCGGTCCGCCCCAAGCTCGCGCGAGAGCGAGCGTGTCATGGAGATCACGGCCCCCTTGGACGCGGTATAGCTGATTAGATTCGGCGCGCCCCACAAGGCGGTGTCCGACGCGACATTGACAATCCGGCCAGAGCCGCTGGCGCGCAGGGCCGGGGTCAACGCCCGGATGACCAGCCATGTGCCGCGCACATTGACCCGCATGACGCGATCCCATGTGTCGATCTCGACATCCTCGAACCCTATGCCGCCGATGCCGGTGGCGATGGCGCCGTTGTTCACCAGGCCATGCACCGGCCCGGCCACCGCGCCCGCAAATGCGGCGATGCTGTCCGGATCGCCCAGATCAACCGGGACAAAGGCGGCGTTCAGCTCTGTCGCGACCGCGCGCCCCTCGTCCTCGGCGATATCGGCGAGGGTCAGGCAGGCCTCTGCCTCTGCCGCCGCGCGGGCCAGAACGGCGCCGAGGCCGCGTGCGGCCCCGGTTATCACGATGTGGCGTCCCGCCAGGCTGCCGGTGGCGCTCATTCCGCCGCCACGCCTTCGCCCGCTTCTGCCGCGTCCTCGGCCAGAAGCTGCTGCTTCGCGGCGCGGTTCAACGCACGGCGCAGATGGGCCACGCCGATGTCATGCTGATACAGCATCTCGCGCGTGCGGGCGTCGTCTGGCATCCCCTCAAGCATCACGCGGTCCTGTTCCAGCACGTTCCAGTGACGTTCCTCCAGCATGGTGCGATAGAGAAACCGCCAGCTTTCCCGCGCGGCGCCTTCGACCTGACGCATGCGCCAGAAGAAGACCTTGCAGCGGCACGGCCCCATCGGGCTGACAAAGCCCAGAATCCGCATATTGCCGCCCGGCCCGGCGGCCTGCGGATAGGGAATGTCCAGAAAGCAGAACATGCCGCCCTCGGTCACCACGAATTCGGTCCAGTCGAAGTTCGAGCCGACCTGCCCGACGCGGGTGACGTGGAAGCCTTCGTCGCGCGGCTGCAGTTCCAGCAGATCCTGCTTGGACCCGAATGCCAGGGTGAAGCTTTCGGAATGCAGGTAGCAGCCGTGCATCGGATCGGCGAGGTTGTCGAGCGCGTAGCGGTAGTTCACATCCCAGACGGCGGTGCAAAGAAAGCCCGTCCAGCTTGGGTCGTTCAGTTCTTCGGGCACGCGCAGTTCGGGCGCTTCGGGGCGTTCGACCGAGGGGATGTAGACAAAGACCGCGTCGCTGTGTTCCTGGACGCGGAAGTCCTTCAGGGCCTTGCGCCCCTCCATCGCGCATTCGGGCATGGCGGGCACGCGCTGCACGGTGCCGGTACCATCGACGATCACCCCGTGGTAGCGACAGCCGATATTCCCCTCGTGGATCTCGCCATAGCTCAGCGGCGCGCCCCGGTGCGGGCAGTAATCCTCGATGCATTTGAGCGCGCCAGCGGTGTCGCGCCACAGCACGATCCGCTGGCCCAGCAGAGTCGTGCCATAGGGCTTGGACGCCTTGATCTCGACGGATTTGGCCACCGGATACCATTGGCCCTTGAGGCCCTCGTTGATCCGGGTCTCGATCCGGGCGCGCAGTGCCGTGTCTGTTACCATGTCAACGTCTCCTTTCCGTGTTCAAGCCCATCGTCATGCGCCATAGCCGTTGGCCTGGTAGCTTTCGTCAAGGCTGTCATTGGCGGTCTTCAACTCCGCCTCCAGCAAGGCGGCATCCCAGACGGTGGCACCAGAGGCGGGGGCTAGCAGCCCGCGCTCCGTCAGTTTCTCGGCGACCTCGGCAAAAGAGGCGGCCCCGGCGGCGTAGATCTCCATCATTGCGGTGGCCAGGGCTTTCTCCGCCTCGGAGACCGCGCGGCCGACGCTTTGATGCGCCAGTTCGGGCCGACCGGTCGCGGCTTGCGCCTCGGCCAGCCGATCCTTGAAGGCATCGCTTTGGGCGGCGGCCATCAGGCGGCCTCGTAGGTGATGCCGTCATCCTCGGCGCTGCCGATCACGGTCCAAAGGGTCGCGGCCCCGGCGCCCGGATTGCGGATGTAATGCGCCTGCCCGGCAGGTGTGCGAACCAGATCGCGGGGGCCAAGTTCCGTCACCGCCTCGTTGCCCGCGTCATCGACCCAGACCACCTCGATCGCGCCCTCAAGGCACATGATCGCGTCCTCAACATCGCGGGTGAAGGGCTTGATCGCCACACGCGACGGCACGCCCCACATCTCCTTGCGGCAAGTGTCGTGCTGGATCGCGCCGGGCGCGCTGCCGACATAGACCTTGCGGGTGAACCCGGCATCTTCCCAAATCGTCGGAAGCTCGCTGTAGCGGACCACGTAATCGGACATGATCTTCTGGATCGGATGCTCGCCCTTGCGGTCGAACGGCAGGGTCTTGCCGGGTGCTGCGCCAAAGGTGCGGGCGAGTTCTGCCGGATGCTCCTTGGGGTGGTAGTGATAGACCGGGGGCAGGGGCTTGCCGACATCGACGCTGATCGACATCATCACCGGCTCGACCCCGTCGACGCGAAAGCCGTGGCCAATCTCGCGTGCGTTCAGGATCATGTCCTTGGGGCCCAGGTTGACCTCCACCACCTCGCCGTCCTTTTCCCAGCCGACGATCAGCGCGCCGCTGATGATCAGAAAGCTTTCCTCGATCTCGTGGCTGTGGCAGGCGGCGTATTTGCCCGGTTCCTTGTAGATCAGGCTAAGGGTGAAGTTTTCGGGCTTCAGGGTGCTGGTGTCGCCTACCTTGGGCGAGCCGCCGGCGCCGATATAGCGCATCTGGGCACGCGCCAGATCCGGGAAGCCGGAGTTCGACGGGAAGGCATCCCAGTCGAACGTTTTGCTTGTGAAACGCCCGGTGCTCGCGGCCAGGGCCTGGTCCAGCGCGGTCGGAGTGTCTTTCATCATGTTCATGGCCGTCTCCTGTCGAAAGATGCGTCAAGGCGCATGTCAAAATCCTTGACCCGAAGGTAGCGGAAAGGCTCTGTCAGTGAAGGGCGCGTTTTGCGGGTGAAACATGATGTTAGAGGTTAAGGATCCATACACGGTGCCGGGGCTTGTGCGGGGCCTTGCCGTGCTGCAGGCGTTTACGCCGACGACGCCAGAACTGACCCTGTCCGAGATTGCGGCGGCGCTGGGAATCACGCGCTCGGCCGCCTTTCGATCCGTCCACACGCTGGTGACCGAGGGCTATTTGCTGCCCACGCAAGCAGGCCATCACTATCGGCTTGGCCCCTCGGTGATGCGGCTGAGCTACGGCTATCACGCCAGCCGCGAGTTGCTGGAGGTCGCGCATCCCGTGCTGGAGAAACTGCGCGACGAAAGCGACTGGTCCACCCATCTGGGCGTGCTGGACGGGCGGCATGTGCTGTATCTCTTGCGCCTTCCCGCGACGCGGGGGTTGTCGTCGCTGGTCCATGTGGGCAGCCGTCTGCCCGCCGCGACCACGGCGATGGGGCGGATCTTTCTGGCGCAGCGCAGCGAACGGCAGGTGCGCCAGCTATACGCCGATCTCGATCCGGGCTCCCTGAGGCGCTTGCTGGAGACGCGGTCGCGGGATCAGAATGTCGACCATGTGCAAAGCATCGGACGGTTTGAAAGCGGGATCTCCAGCGTCGCGGCCCCGGTGCTCGACATGTCTGGCCAGGTGGTCGCGGCGATGAGCGCCACCAATGTGACCGAAACCGTACCGCCCTCGGTCGTCAAGGCGGTTAAAGCCGCCGGTGCGGCCATCAGCCTGGGATTGGGGTGGCGCGTCGTGCCCTGACCCGGCCGCCGCTGTCAGAGCCGTTGCACCCGGCGCCGGCAAGACGTTCAGCCAGCACCGTGGCTTCGAAATGGTCGGTCTGCAAAAGGCGCTTGATACGGCCGGTGTCCCAACGGCTGATCCCGGCCCTTTTGCCCAGGTGCACCCCAAGCGCGCAGCCGATGGTTTGATACGGCGGCTCCGGTGATCTGCCCTTTTGCGACGACGCTTCGGCGCTTGTCAGACTGATGGGGGTGGCTGGATAAACAAAGACAGTTCCTGATTGGAATTGATCGCGGTATGGGAACGCAAAAGTGGCGAAATCGCGGTTTTTTCGCGAAATTCACGAAAGGCATTGCCTAAAATGCGCCACAATTCCCATATGGGCGGTGTAAAGAATTGAAAGGTCGCCGAAATGATATTCCTTATATTGATGTGCGCCGCTGCTGGTGTTGACTATCTGATATTTCACAAAAGACCTATGTGATCTGGATTTGTCTATATGCCGTCCGTGCAGTGTGACTGACCTCTTAATATTTGGCTGATGCATCCGGCAGTAAGCCCGTTAGACATGAGCGTGACTTCTGATGCGTTTTGCATCATCGTTGCCGGATTTGATGTCCGCTTGTTGTCAGGCATGGAAGAGATGTTGCCACATCAAATCACATGCAGCTTTCCAATTCGATAGATAAGACGGATCAGGGATCAGTCCGGTGGACCAATCGTCCGTCGAATGTTCGTTGACCTGAATGCTCAAAGGCCCGGCCCTACGGCTTTTGGTCGGGACAAAACAACGATCTGTCGCGACCGCAGGTGTAACGCGCATCGGGATGGCGCATACCAGCCTGGCTTTGCTGATGGCGGTTGCATGTAGCGCCATCAGCGCGCTGCAACTCTGGAACAGGACACGCCGCTGCAACGTTTCAAGCGGGATCGCCTGCCGACCAGACCTTGCTCTCGAGACCCATCCGCAGGGCGCGCTCGCAATGCAGAGGAAACCTCGTGCGCCGTCGCGCTCATGATGCTCTACCCCGCTTCAGAGTTGGAGCCGCCGGTAAACCCGGCGCGGGTCATCTGGCTGCTCGGAATCGTCGGTGATCTAGACGGCCGTAAACCCGCCATCAATCGGCAGGCTGACGCCAGAGATCATCGCCGCCCCGTCGGAAAGCAGGAAGACCACGGGCGCCGCGATGTCGTCCTCGGTGGCCCATTTCTGCAGTGGCATGGTCTTGAGGAACGGTCCCTCGATGTCGGGGCGGCCCCAATACCACGCGGACATGGGCGTCATCACCACGGTCGGGTTGACCCCGTTCACGCGGATGCCATGCGGCCCAAGCTCCATCGCCGACACGCGTGTGATATTGTCGAGCGCCGCTTTCGACGAGCCATAGGAGATGTGCCCGCGCAGCGCGACGAGCGAGGCCTGGCTCGACACGTTGACGATGGCACCGCCCTTGCCCAGGCGGATCATGGATTGCGACGCGTATTTCGTGACCAGCAACGCCCCGCGCGCGTTGATCGAGATGACCTTGTCGAAGACGCTGATGTCGGTGTCCATCGGGGTTGCGATCTCTCCGCCGAAGCCGCCGCAGTTGACGACGCCCCACAGGTCCAGCCCCTCGAGCGCCTCGCGAATGTCGTCTTCGGATTCCAGATCGAACGGAAGCGTGCGGCAGCCTGTGTCACTGGCCAATTGCGCCAGAGTCTCCATGTTGCGGCCATTGGCGATCACATCGGCGCCGACCTCGGTCAGGTGGCGCACAATCGCGCCGCCGATGCCACCGGTTGCGCCCGTCACGAGGATGGGGCCTTTGTCGAGACCTTTCATGCGATCGTCCTCCCTTCGCGTTTGGTGATATCACGCCGGGGAAGGCAAAAGGACCTGTCGGCGAAAGTTTGTTTGGAAAGCAAACATAGGCGCACTAGGATGTCAACGCAGGTTAATACCCTGCGGCCCGAGGAGGAGTATCAGATGACGATGCCCAGCACAGTCCGGCAGATGAACGAAGCGCGGGTGTTCAAACGCCTGCTTGCGGGTGGGCCCATGACGCGCGCTGATCTGGCGCGCGATCTGTCGCTCACGCGTTCGACCATTGGCAATCTGGTGTCCTCGCTGATCACCCAATCCCATGTGATAGAGATCGAAGACCCCGCCACCGAGGCAGAGGCGCGCCGGGGACGTCCGGGCACCTATGTGTCGCCCAATCCGGACTTTGGCCTGTTTCTGGGGCTGGACATCAGTGCGCTGCATCTGCGCCTTTGTGCCGTCGATCTTCTGGGCGAGGTGCAGCATGTGCAGTCTGTCTATGTCGACCGGGGCGCCCATGCGCCGGCAGAGATGGTGGCGCGGGCGGGCGAGATGCTGGATCGTTTCAAGACGGGCCTGCCCGATCCATCCATTGTTCGGGGGCTGAACGTCGCCGTCCCGGGGGTTATCGATCTGCACGGGACGGTGCTGCGGGCGCCGCCGCTGGGCTGGCGCGGCGTGGCGCTGCGCGACATGCTTCAGGCCCGCTTGCCGGACATCAAGGTCAATGCGCTGGTCAATGACGCCAACGCCTTTGCTTTCGCCGATTGGCAAAAGCAAGGGGTCCCCGGCCTGTCCAATGTGGTCTACATCTATCTTGATGAGGGCGTGGGCGGCTGCATCATCTGCGACAATCGGTTGGTCGTCGGGGCCGAGGGGTTCGCGGGGGAAATCGGCCATATCCGCGTGGGGGAGGGCGGGTTCTGCAACCTGACCGGAGTGGGTGGCGCGATGGAGAATTTCATCTCCCGCCGGGCGGTTTTGCAACGCTACCGCGACCTTGGGGGGTGTGCGGCCGGTCTGACCGATTTCCTTGACGCGCTAACCCGCGACTCTCCTCGGGCGCGGCAGGTTCTGGCGGAATGGGCGGGCTATGCCGGGATCGGCATATCTATCCTGGCCGCGATCCTGAACCCGCAGAAAGTGATCCTTGGCGGGCGCGTGGCTTTGTTGTTGCCCCATGCGGCGGCGCAGATCGAGGCGCGGCTTGCGCAGCTCCTGCTGCCCGATGCGCCGCGCCCGGCGGTCGAGATGTCGCCGCTTGGCCCCGACGCCACGACGCTTGGCACGGCCTTGATGCTGCACGCGGCCTATGTGGAAGGGTTGGGGGCTGACCCGGCCTAGCGTCGCAAGAGCGCTGCGACTCTTGCGCCGAGATCGGTCGGCAAGGGCGCTTCGCTGTCGACGGAAAGGACCTCGCCAAAGGCCATGGGTGCGGCCCGTCCGGCGAGGTCGAACAATTCCTCCGCATAGCTTTCCGGCAAATGGCCCGCGTGCCGCGCGCCAGACCTGGCCCGATAGCGCGCGGCGGCGGTGTGCGGGGTGACGCAGACCCAGATTTCGACCACGCGATCAATCCGCGCGCGGGCCAGATGGTCTTTCAGTACGTCGCGCGGCTGGAACCCGTGCCAGGCGTCGATCACGGGCAGCAGGGCATCGGGGAAGCTTGCGATGGAATTGAAGATCGCGTGATAGCTCGCGCGGCCCAACATCCGATTGTAATCGCGATCGCCTGTGCCGATCTGGGCGAACAGCCCTTCCTTGACCGTATCCAGCGCCAACGGCACCGGATGCAGGCCCGCGGCCTGCAACATCGGGACGAGCTTGGACACAATCGTGGACTTGCCGCTTGCGGGAACGCCGTTGACGATCAGGGCCTGTTTCATGCGTTTCGATCCAACATCAGGGCCGCAAGGCCCGCGCCGATGACGCCCGCCGCGTCCCCAAGCCGCGCGGCTGTGATGGGCCGATTGAACCAGCTCACGGGCGGACTTTTCCGGGCAAGCGCTTGCGCCATGTCAACGCCCAGCCCACCGCCAAGAATGATCCGCACCGGATCGACCACGGCGGTAAGCGATTGCAACGCCCGTTCCATCGGCGCGACCCAATCGGCGATGATCTGTATGGCCGCCGCATCGCCGGAGTCGGCGGCGGACAGGATATCGGCTGCGGTGGTGTCTTTGGCAAAGCCCGCCTGGGCGATCAACGCGCCAAGCGCAGGGCCGGCGCAGAGCGTCTCGACACATCCCCGGCGCCCGCAATTGCACAGCGGACCGTCGGATGCCACGACCATATGGCCGAACTGACCGGCAAAGTCGCTGCCGCAAAAGGGACGGCCGTCTTGCAGCAAGGCGCCACCGACGCCCGTGCCGATGGTGATCATCGCGACCAGCCCGGAGGTGTCATGCGCTTCGGCGACCAGCGCCATCGTGGCATCGTTCTCCAGATGGCAGGGCAGGCCCGTTTCTTCTGTCACAACCCGCGCCAGATCCAGACCGGCGATGTCGAGATACCCGGCCGAGTGGATCGCGCCGGTCGTGCCGCTGACGCGACCCGGAATGCCGATGCCGACGGCCCGGCTGGACTCTTCGCGCACAGTGGCGATCAGGCGCAGCACCTGAGCCGTGAACCCGTCCCGGTCGGATGAGACAGGCTCGATCACCCGATCCTGACTCTGTCCATCGGCGGAAACGCGAGCGGCACGGATCCGCGTGCCGCCCACATCCAATCCGACAGAGGTCTCAGCCCCGGTCGGCATACCCGTCCAGGATCGCCTGAATTTCCCGAAGCCGCACGCTGGCGATATTCTCCAGCTTGTCAGCAGAAACCGCACGGTCCAGCGAGATGCAGTCCTTCCACAGCGACCGCCCGGCAATCACCCCCGAGGCGCCGTTGTCCATCGCGGTTTTCACCTGACCGACAAAGGTCTCGTGATCCACACCGGCCGACAGCACGGCCCAGGGCACGCCGTTGCATAGCTTGGTGATAGCGGCGCAGGCGTCTGGCGTGCCGGGATAGGGCAGCTTGAGCACTTTGGATCCCAGTTCCAGCGCCATGCGGGCACATCCGACGATCAGATCGGGGAAGGCCGCCTTGTAGTCGGCATCGGATTCGCCATCGACCTGATAGGTCAGGATCTCGACCACAAGGAACAGGTCTTCGGCGGCGAATTCGGCAACGCAATCGCGGATGATCTGCACGTTGTAGTCGTTTGCGGCTGGCAGATCGGGACGCAGATAGACCATCAGCTTGGCGCCCGTGCCCCCCAGTTCGCGCACGCGGCGCGCCGTGATGCCGGGGGTCATGATCGACTTGCGATAGCCGTTCTCGTCGATGTCCCAGCCCGAATCGTCCAGGCCGATCAGCAGACCCGTGTCGCGCGACAGGATGCCATCGTCCACCACGCCGGGCACGGCGCAGGTTGCATCCAGCAGCACGCACGTCGCCTTGTTCGCGAGGTAAGAGGTGATATCGTATTTGGTCTGGCCGAGAATGTCGGTGCCGATGGCCTTTTGCGCCTCGGGTGTATCCGCCAGCACCTTGCGCATACCGCCGCGCTGATCGCAGGCCACGACCATCATAAAGCCGTTGTCGCCGCAAATCTGCTGATAGCCGCGGCGCTCTGAGGTGGTCATCGTGGATGTCATCTGTCTGTGTCCTTTTTTCCCGGCCAATCACACAGCCCGCCTGACTGACCCCACGCGTCCAGAATTATCGCCGCAAAACCGGTGTATCAACAATTAATTCCTGAAATATATTTCAGTGGAAGCGCGTCGCTAGGGCAAGCTCAGCTTTTCGCGCACCAGCTTGGCCGTGCGGGTGTCCGTGACGAGCGTGTTGATCATCCCCGACCGGGCCGCGCCGATGATTGCATCGACCTTGTCCGCCCCGAAACACACCCCTATGGCGAGCGGAACGCGCGACAACTGCGCCCGGCTCATGCCCATCTGCGCGCCTTGTCCCGGCCAATCGATTGGCGCCCCCGCCTCATCGAAATATTGCCGCACCACGTCGCCCTTGACCCGCGCCTTTTGATCGGCGGTGAACCCCAGCGCATGTTCGGCCGAGGTGTCGGGGAAATTGCCGACACCCGTGACGGTGATATCCACCCGCTCCCACAGCC
>CAYGRI010000020.1:0-34472 GCA_964352155.1 uncultured Maritimibacter sp.
TGTCGCCGCGCCCTTGCGTTTTCCTTGCGAGGCCCTCACCGCAACGCTATGATAAAATGTGAAAATTCCGCCCTCCGGGGTCTTGGAGCAATGGATAACGCGCGGGGTGGGCTCTGGCGGCGCTTGCGTCTGCACCCAACTCAGGCGGAGGTTGAAATATGCAACGCACTTGGCTCAAAGGGGACTGGCACCTGCACTCCCGCCATTCCACGGACAGCAGCCACAATCCGATCTCGCGGATCACGGCCCAAGCGCAACGTTTGGGTCTGGATTACCTCGCGATCACTGACCACGACGTGCATGTTGGGGGTGCGGTGGCCGCGCATACCTGGGCTGACCCAGAGTTCGCCGCCTCGCCCGTACCGATCTTTCACGCGGCCGAGCTGACCGCACCGCGCGGGCATGCCAATATCTTCAAGGTCGGCCCCTACGATCACCAGCGGTTCTTTGACGCCCGCGATGCGCGGGACTGGACCTTGCTGGCCCTGAAAAAGGAAATGGGCCTGCATCTGTCGGCCAATCACCCTCGGGTGCGCAACGATTATGGCTTCAGCTTTGATCTGGCCGATAGTTTTGAGCTGTGGAACGGGTCGGGATTTGCGAAGAATGCAAGCGGCCTGAAAGTCTGGGACAATCTGCTGCTGTCCGGGCGGATGCTGCCCGGGCGCGGCGGATCCGACGCCCATCACGGGCCGCATCCAGATATGAGCCGGCCTCAAAGCGTTGAGGCCCTTGGAAATGATGTGGGCACTCCGACGACTTGGGTGCACAGCGCCGGCCGGGATCTGCCAAGCATTCTTGCCGCGCTCGAAGAGGGGCGCGCCAGCGTGTCGGCCAACCCCTACGCCCCGCGCGCCGAGCTGACCGCCAAGGTCGACGGCCAGCCGATGCGCATGGGGGCAAACCATCCCCTGCCTGCCGGGCCCGTCACCATCACCCTGCGGCTAACGCAGGCCCAGCCCGTAGCTTACAGGGTGCGCATCATCTCGAACCGAACCGAACACGCCACGCTCTGGACCGATCAAGAAACAGGCGCGGTCAGCTTTACCGATCATCCCGACAGCCGTCGCTACTACCGGGCCGAGATCGAAGGCCCCCCGACCCCCTGTCCCGAAGTCCCCTATGCGGCGACGCAGGCCGGGACGATGGTCGCGCTGACAAATCCGCTTTATTTCGGCTACGATCCGGCGTTATGATCCGTGAGATCAAGGGGGGCGCAATCAGGCGGCGCTACAGCCTTCCGTCATCGCGTCCACCAGCATCAGCATAGTCAACGCCTGCCCGTAAGGGGTCGGAGTGTCGGGGATCGAGCGATAGAAATCCAGCGTATGCCCCATCGGCGTGCCATCGGACACGTTGGACACAAGCCCGTCCTTGCCGATGCAGCCCACCACCGCCTGACGCGCGCAAATCGCGGTATGGGTAAAGCGCCGGTCAAGCAGGCCGATCGCGACGCCCCGGTTAATGCCATAGGCAATCCCGGCGGTGGCGGACGCCTCGATCGGCGAGTTGGGATCGTCAAGCAAGGTATGGAAAAAGCCCTTGTCGTTCTGCAACGCCGCCAGCCGGTTGACCTGCGCCTGCAGCACCGCTGTCAGGAACCGCCGGTCAGAGCCCTTCAGGCCTGGCAGGATCGCGAAAAGCTCGGGGATCGCGATGGTGATCCAGGCATTGCCACGCGCCCAGAACGCCTCTGCAAAATTGTGGCGGCCCTGGAAGGTCCAGCCGTGATACCACAATCCGCTGCCTGGATGTGACAGGTAGCGCGCGTGGATCATGAATTGATACACCGCTTCGTCCACCCAATCCTGCCGCCCCGACCGCTGCCCGGCCTTGGCCAGAAACAGGCAGGTCATGAACAGCGTATCGTCCCACAGCTCGCCCTCGTTCAAACGCTCTTTCACGACATGCTGAAAACCATCGTCTTCGGTCCGCGCCAGGCCGGTCATCAGCCAATCCGCCCAATCGGTGACCAGCGCCTCCCAGTCTGGGCGGTCGACGTGATCGAGCAGGCAGACAAGCGCCAGCATCGGCGCGGTGGAATTGACCTGACGATGCGGCAAACCGCGTCCGATCTGCCAATCGTACCACGCCACCATGGCCTCTATCAAACGCTGGTCTCCTGTCGCTTCGGCATGTCGGAAAAGCCCATATAGCCCGACGCCGATCTCCCAATCCCATTCATCGAACTGCAGCCGAAAGCCCTCGCCGTCCAGCGCGGCCGTGTCGTTGATGCCCCGCAGCCGAGCAAGTCCAGCGGCCACCGCGTTGAGCTGGGCCAATAGAGGTTCCTGCATCATCCGCATGACGTCTCCTTGAGATGATAGTGGTTGATCTGCGGATCGCGCGCAGTGGTGGGGAAAGGGTGCAACACGTGATCGACGTGCAGGCCCTCGCCACAGGAGAGTGAAAGATCGGGGCGTCCCGCCCCCCTCAGACGGAGCGTCTCGTTCAGGACCAGAGTCAAAGCCTTCGCCTGTTGTTCGAGCGTCTTCAGCCCGTCGGGCGGCATCTGACACAGGATCATGGCCCAGCCGGTCCGCTGCCCGTACTGCCGCCATTCCAGCCCGGCGCCTGGACCGACTGTGACCGGCTCGATCACGCCGGTGGCTTTGAGGATCAGCGCCCCCGCGCCGCTTTGCAGGACCATCCAGTTCTCGCCCCGCGCCATGGCATCGAATTCCGAGCCCGGCGCATAGACATGGGTGAAGGGCAACCGCCCGCTGCCCACATCCGACAGGACCAGGACGGTATCGCGATACATGCCCATCCGCGGCATGACGCCGTTGCCCGCCCAATAGGATGGGCGCGCCGATCCCCATGGGTCATCTTCGCCCGGATGGTTGATCCAGACCCGCGCAAAAGGGGACGCAAACTGCGCATCGACCAGATGTTGCTGGTGCCCATGTGCCCCGGGCGCGCCATCCACCGCAGCCGACAGCATCCCATGCGCCGTCTTCCACAGCCCCAAACGCCCTTGGTCGCCGTGGCCCTGAACATAGCGCGCCTCCACGGCCCCTTGTGGCGCCGCGAGCGCGCCAAGCGCTGCCGGAGGGGCATAGTCGCCGATGCAGAACATGGGCAAGGCGGCGACACCGCTATTGAGCCATCCCGCCCCGAATGCCACGGCGGCGAAGGGCGACAGCTCGCTCAGCGGCCCGGCGCGCAACTCCTTGTCATAGGCGCGCCCCATACTGCCCGCGCAGGTCCCCCCCATCGTGTGCAGCGCAATCATCGTGAACAGACGGTCAAGCAAATGCCGCGCCCGCAGGCGGATCGTCCCGTCGCCCAACGCGGCCAGGGCCAGCAGGCCGATGAAGTCGATCGGGTAATAGGCGGCCGAGTTCCATTCGGCCAGCCCGTCGCGCTCAATCGCGTCAAACCAACGGTGCAGACGGGTCTCGGCCAAAGCGGCATGGGCCGCGCCGGTCCGACCGCTGGCGTCAAACACCGCCTCGGGGAACAGCCGCCCGGCGAGGTATTCGCTGGTGTGGAAACACAGAACATGATTCTCCGACCAGAACCACATGGCGTCATTGCCCGGGTCCGTCATCCAATAGCGATAGCCCAACACCGATGCCTCCGCCGCGGCCTGTTTGTCTGACGGCAGCTGGTCACGGCACCGGGTGAGCAGCCAAAGCAGCGGCACCATCTCGAAATCCGAGCAATCACGGCGCGTGTCGATCCCGCGCAGCGTGAGGTCCAGGATCGCGCCGTCTTCCTTGCTCCAGTCCCGGCCAAGAGCCATGCGCGCCAGCACCGTGCCGATGCGATGCTCCCCATGGGCCGCCGCATGCGCCAGCGCGGCGTGTTTTCGGGCATTCAAATCCGGGCCAATCTGCGAAATCGGCTCCCGCAAGAGGGCAAAGGCGATGCTGCGCCGCAGGAGCGTCTCTCCAACGCGAAACAGGAGGTTCAAGGGATGATACCCGCTTGCGAGATCCGGCATGCCGAAGGACAGGCTGGTATCGCCCGCGCGCAGATGCCCTTCGCCCTGCCAAAGGGGCGGCAAATGACGCAGATGGACAGAGCGCGGCACATCAGCATGGATGGAAACGTCGGTGTCCGGGGCGGTGTCGAAATTCAGCGTCAACGCCTCACCGGCGCCAAAGACCACCCGCACCGGACGCACTTCGCGCGCCAGGTTCACCAAAGCCGCCAGCGCCGCCGGATCCGCCTGGCTCGGCACCTCGCTGACAAGGGTTCCCTGACCGAGCCATGTCAGTTCCAGAAAGAAGGTCGTGTCCCGCTCGGCCATGTCTTCAAGACGGATCACCACATCAGAGCCACCCTCCCTGAGCGGCAGGGTGATCTCTGTCTCTTGCATGGCATTTCGCGTGAAGGGTTCGACCCCCGCAATATGCACGCCATCCACCCAGATATGGACACCGCCGCAGGTGCCGATCCGAAACGGCAGATCACCGCCTTGCGGCGGGATCAGCTGCACCCGCGCGGCGCGCACCAAACGATGCGGCACGTGCCAGAACCCCGAAAAATCCAGCCTCCGGGAAAATCCCGGCAGGTTGACCGTATCGCCTGTGATCTGTGGCATCGGCGGAACGGGCCGCGTGCGGACCTCCTCCCAGGTGGCGCGCCGGCACGGCAGATCCCCCACATCCACCCAGCCGTTGACAAAGCGGTAGTCGACCCGGTCCTCCATCGGTTCGCTGGGGCCGTGAAATTCCCATGCCTCAAGCGGACCAAGCGCAAAGGCGGTCACAGTCTCGCCTGTGGCGACATCGAAGCCCGCGCCGCTCATGCCGACATCCCCGTCACGGCCCGTGCCCCGGGCTTTTCCAGATCGCACAGGCCTGTCGCCCGAAGCATGTTTGGCACATCCGAGATGCTTTGTGTCACCCGGCCGGGGATCCTCGCAGCCGGATGGTGCCAGGGCGAAAGGCCGGGCGACGGGCTGTTGGCGCTTTGGATCGAACCCCCATACGCCACCGGGGCATGGGGTCCCTGGGCGTCCCGCATCGGGACGGGTGCATGTCGTAGGTCACTCATGCGGCACCTGCGCGCAAGGCCCGCAACGCGCGGGCGCGGCGGGGATCGGGGATCGGCACGGCGGCCAACAGCTTTTGCGAATACGCCTGTTGCGGCGCGGCAAAGAACGCGTCTGTGTCGCCGGTCTCGACCAGCCGGCCGTGTTGCATCACCCCGATCCGATCCGCGAAATTCGACACCATCGACAGATCGTGTGTGATGAACAGATAGGTCAGCCCGAAATCCGCCTGCAATTGCTTCAAAAGGTCAATGGTCTGCGCTGCGACCGACACGTCCAGCGCCGAGACGCTTTCATCGAGCACAACGAACGACGGCTCTGTCATCAAGGCGCGGGCGATGCCGATCCGTTGCCGCTGCCCGCCCGAGAACGCATGCGGGTACCGCGCCAGCATATCCGCGCTGAGCCCGACCTTGGTCAGAAGATCCGCCGCGCGATCGCGGATCAGGGAGCGGTCGGTCTCGCCCTGATTGACCATGGGCTCGCCGATGATCTGCTCTACCGTCATCCGCGCGTTCAGTGAGGAGTAGGGATCCTGGAACACCATCTGCATGTGCCGGCGCATCTCGCGGAGCGGTTGTTTCTCCATGCCGACCATCTGATGCAGCTGGCCGTCTGGTGTGCGAAACCGGACGCTGCCGCCGGTGGGGGCATAGGCCCGCAGGATCGCCCGCGCGACGGTGCTTTTGCCCGACCCGCTTTCACCGACCAGCCCGAATGTCTCTCCCTTGCGGATGGCAAAGCTGACACCGTCGACCGCCTTGAGACTGTTCTTGGGCCGCCCCCAGAACGTCTGCCCGAGCGAAAACTGCATCTCAAGCCCATCGGCCTGGATCACGACGTCGGGCTCTGGCGCGGTCGAGGCGGATTGCACCGGGGCGGTCGTCCTGGCGGTGATCGGCACCGATGCGCCCGTGATGTCGGCCATCGCATGGTCGGGCAGACGCGGGATCAGCGACAAAAGGCGCCGGGTATAGCCCGCCTGCGGTTCGTAGAAAATCCGGTCGACATCGCCGCTTTCGACAACCTTGCCCTGATACATGACCGTCACCCGGTCCGCCAATTCGGCGACCACGCCAAAGTTGTGGGTGATGAACAGAACGCCCATATTGAACTGGTCCTGCAGGCTGCGGATCAGGTCGAGGATCTGGGCCTCGGTCGTCACATCCAGCGCAGTGGTCGGTTCGTCCGCCAGCAACAGCGAGGGGTTGCAAGACAGGGCCATGGCGATCATCGCGCGTTGCCGCATGCCACCGGACAATTGATGCGGATATTGGTCCAGCATCGCGCGGGGGGTGGGCAATTGCACAAGGTCCATCAATTCAGCCGCCCGGTCGACCAGCGCCTTCTTGCGCAGATCGGTGTGCAAGAACAGCGTACGCATCACCTGCTTGCCGATGGAATGCACCGGTGACAGGGCCGTCATTGGCTCTTGAAAGATCATGCCGATCTGTCCGCCACGAATCGCGCGCATCACCTGTCCGTTCGCGGGCTGCTCCAACACCGAAACCGGACCGCCCGTGCCAGCGAAGGAGACCCGCCCCGACGCGCGCGCATTCTTGGGCAGCAATTGCATGATCGCCCGCGCGGTCAGGCTCTTGCCAGAGCCGCTTTCGCCCACGACCCCCAGCACCTCGCCGGGCTTGATATGCAGATCAACTCCGCGCACCGCTTCGAACAGAGCGTCCTTCATCGGGAAGGCGATGTTCAGGTCCGTGATCTCCAGGAGGTTTTTAGGATTGCGCATGATGCCGCCTCAACTCTGATAGGGGTCGGCGGCATCGCGGATACCGTCGCCGAGAAAGTTGAAGGCCAGCACGACCAGGACCACCGCTACCCCCGGCGCCAGCAGCCACGGCGCCAGAGAGATCGACCGCAGGTTCTGCGCGTCCTGCAACAACACACCCCAGCTTACGACGGGCGGCCGCAAGCCAAGACCCAGGAAGCTGAGCGCGGTTTCCCCAAGGATCATTTCCGGCACCGCCAGCGTCATCGCCGCGATGATGTAGGAGGTCATCGCGGGCAGCATATGGCGCGTGACGATGCGGTATTCGCTGGCACCGCTCAGCCGGGCGGCAAGCACATAATCCTCTGTCCGCAGCGACAGGAACCGCCCCCGGATCACCCTGGCAAGGGTTGTCCAGCCAATGAGCGCAAGGATTAATGTGATCAGCACATAGACAAACAGCGGATCCCAGACGATCGGCAGGGCGGCGGCCAGACCCATCCACAGCGGGATGGTCGGCACGCTACGCAGGAACTCCATCAGCCGCTGGATCGCGTTGTCCAGCCAGCCGCCGTAATACCCGGCCAATGACCCGAAGATCAGACCGAGCACGAAGGCGAAGATCACCCCAACAAGCCCCGCAGACAACGTCACCCGCGCGCCATAGACCAAACGCGAAAACAGATCCCGCCCCAGCGCATCGGTTCCCAGAAGCGCAATCTTCTGGCGGCGGTGGTCGATCCCGAAAAGGTGCAGATCGCTGCGCCAGAGCCCCCAGAAATTGTACTCCTCGCCGCGGACGAAGAATTGTATCGGCAAGGGCTTGCCTGTGCTTTCGTAGGTGACCCGTGCAGTCACAGGGTCGCGGTTGCGCTTGAGCTCGTAGACGAAGGGGCGATGCGGCGCGCCATCGTGCCAGACCCGCACGATCTGCGGCGGCGAGAAGGTCTGCAGCCTCTCGATACTGCCCGGTTTGTACGGGGCGACAAACTCTGCGAACAGGGCGACACCATAGGCCAGCAACAGAAAGACCAGCGATGCGACAGCCAGTTTGTGCCGCCGGAACCGCCACCAAAACAGGGTGCTGGCGCTGGCGGTCTCAAGGCTGGCCTCGCCCGACGTCCGCGGGGTTTCGGGGGTTTTCAGATCGGTTTCGGTCACGTCAGGCGTACCTTATCCGCGGATCCGACCACGCCAGCAGCAAGTCGGAGATCAAGGTCCCGACAACCGTGAAGACGCTGAGGATCAGGATGAAGCTGCCGGCAAGATACATATCCTGCATCTTCAGCGCCTGGAGCAGCAGGGGGCCGGTCGTTGGCAAGTTCAGAACGACCGCCGTGATGACATCGCCCGAGAACAGCGCAGGCAAGGCCCAACCCACGGTCGAGATAAACGGGTTCAGCGCCACACGCACGGGATAGCCCCAGACCACCTGCCGCTCTGACAGGCCCTGGGCATAGGCGGTCTCCACATAGGGTTTGCCCAACTCGTCGAGCATGTTTGCCCGCATCACCCGCAACAGCCCCGCCGCCCCGCCTGTGGCCAGGACGACAATGGGGATCCAGACATGTTCGAGAATGTTCAGGAACTTGGCAAACGACATCGGCTCGCCCTGAAATTCAGGCGAGACCAGCCCGCCCACATCCATGTTGAGCCAGGCAAACCCGATCCACATCAACACGAGCGCCAGCAGGAAATCCGGAATGCCCTTGCCAAGAAACCCAAACACGGTGAAGACATAATCCAGCACCGAATATTGCCGCGTCGCCGAATAGACGCCGACCGGAATGGCGATGGCCCAGGTAAAGACAAGGCTGAGGGTCGACAAAAGTAACGTGAGCGCCAGGCGATCCCATATCAGATCGGACACCGGCGCGTTCCAGTGAAACGATTGGCCAAAATCGCCGCGCAGCACGATATCAGTGATCCAGCGCCAGTATTGCTGTAGGACTGGATCATTCAGCCCCAGGGCGGTGCGGATCTCTTCTTCTTCAAAGTCCGTGATGTAGTCGCCGTTGTTCTTCAACTCGGCCACATAGGCTGTCACGTAGTCGCCGGGCGGCAATTGAATGATCACAAAGGAGATAAACGACACCACGATCAACGTCGGGATCGCCCAGAGTGTCCGTTTGAGAACGTAAGAGCCCATAAGTGCCGATTGTTCTGAAGGTTGGCGTCGCAGACAGGCGCGTTTGCCCCTGCCTCAACCGAATGAAGGGGCGCGGCACAGACCGCCGCGCCCCCAAGGGACGGATCCCTTTACTCGTCAGATACCATCCACATTTGCTGTGGAATGCCCACGCCGGGGCCGCGGCTGACGTCGTCTTCGATCAGACCTTCGCGCATGTTCTGGAAGCGATCCGACACAATGGCCAGGCGCGCTTCTTCGCCGACGATGCCAATGACCCAGCCTTCTTTCACGAAGATCTCGACCATCTTATTCACCGCGGCGTCCGCTTCTTCCAGCGTTCCCGCAACAGAGGCAGCATCCCAGGCCGCCCAGGCATCGCGGATCGGGTGATCGGCAGGCGGCTCGATCCCGCTGGCACCATCGGTGGCATCCCACGTGTAGAACTGCTCTGCAAAGCTGTCATCGCCCAACATCTTGCGCGGGTCCGCCGCCACTACCGACAGGCGGTCAAACGGATAGAACTGCATCTGGAAATTGTTGTTGTTGCGATTGTCGTCCCACTGGGTGCGGTCGATGATCCGGGGCAGCAGCTCAATCCCGACCTCCGCCATATTCTCGGACAGCAAGGTCAGCGTATTGGCATAGGCGTCGTTGTTGGCTTCCACTACGATCTGCAAACGCGCGCCGTCCACCAGACGGAACCCGTCGCCATCCCGTTCCGTATAGCCTGCGGCGTCGAGCAGTTCATTGGCCAGATCGGGATCATACTCGGCCCAGTGGTTTTCCAACTCGGCGCTGAAGTTGGGCGAGCCGGAAATGGGCGAAACCTGGCGCGGTTCGGCCAGACCGGAATAGGCCAGCTCATTGATCAGCTCGCGGTCGATGGCGACAGACAGCGCCTGACGCACGGATTTTTGGCTGAAGAACGCGTTCAGCACCGGATCGGTAGTGTTCAGGTTCGGCAAAAGCGACCACGTCGTGGCAGCGCGCCAGGGCACCACGTCATAGCCGCCCTTTTCGGCATTCTCCTTGTAGAAGGTAAAGTCGTTCGTGTTGGCATAGCGCATCTGCATGTCGATCTGACCCTGCACGATCATCAGGTTGAACGCGTCCTGCGCTTCGAACAGCCGATGGTCGATGCGGTCGATATAGGGCAACTGATTGCCTGCCTGATCAACCGCATAGTAATAGGGGTTGCGCACCATGGTCACGACCTGGCCGGGGGCGGGCTTTTCGATCTTCCACGCGGTGATGACGGGCAATTCGGTGTTGAACCACCAGGCCGTGATCGGCCCGCGCGAGCCCCACAGGTCGGTCCACTTTTCCACGCCGTATTCGGCAGCAATTGCGGCCAGTTCTTCCTCGGACGTGTAGTTGTTGTTGTAAGCTTCCAGATAGTGCCGCGGGAACAGGAAGGACGGCCGGTCAAGGCTTGGGCCCGCGGTCGAATCCTTGGCCAGAATGGTCAGGAAATAGACATATGGCTGGGCAAACTTGACGGTGAAGGTCCGCTCGTCGGCGATCTCCAGCTCCATCGGCACGCCGCCCGGCGCGAAGGTGGGCGAGATATTGGGAGTCAGTGCTTCGTTCAGGAAAACGTCATTGTACCAGAAGCTCACGTCGTCGGTGGTCACCGGATGACCGTCGGACCATTTCAGGCCTTCCAGCAGAGTGAAGGTGAAAGCGGTCGAATCCTCGTTGACCGAATAGCTTTCGATATAGCCCGGGACCAGCGTCAGCGCGCCATCCTCATCCGCAGCCCATTTCAGGACCCGCTCTTCCATGAGCTTGGTCGGCCCCCAGCGATCACCGGGACCTTTGAACGCGCGCTGCCAGGTGCCGCCGTATTGGCCGACCTCGGCCGCCTCGATCACCGTCGGATTGACGGGCAGGCGCTCATCCACCGGTGGCAGGGTACCTGCGGCGACCATCTCGGCCAGCATCGGGGCCTCCTGAAAGGCCCAGGCCGCGGGAACCAGCGCGGTTCCGGACAGGACAAGCGACAGAACAACTGCGCGGCGAAACTGTGAAAACATTTTCATTTCCTTTTCCTCCCGATCTACAAGGAAAAGCGAGATCCATCGCTTTCGATGTAAATCTATCGCAAATACCGAATTGCGAGATCACCATACGATGGCGGCAAGCCAAGAATCAAAGTGAAACATTTTTTATCACACCATCGTAAGCGCGACGCTGTCGCGTGTCACGATACTACATCCCAGCTCCACCCGGCGCGCCGCCCGCGTCCCGGGGCGCGCCAATGCCCGCTGTTGCAGAAGGCTTAGCACTTCTTGGGCAAATTCTGTCAACGGGATGCTCACCGTGGTCAGGGACGGGGCATGGAATTCCCCAAGCGCCACACCGTCAAACCCCATAACGGAGACGTCGCCGGGCACGTTCAGGCCCGCCGCCTGCAAGACCTTGATCGCGCCGAAGGCAAGGTTGTCGGCCGCACAGAACAGGGCCGTGCGCTCCCCCGGCCCACCGGCCTTCAGCCATTCCTTCACGCGCGCCGCGCCATGCTCGGGCGCATAGCCTTCCGCCACCAGCACCTCGGCGACATCGCTGCGGCCCGCCTCGGAAAGCGCGTCGAGATAGCCGTCCAACCGGCGGCGGACGGTCTTGCGCCCGCCCCATGTCAGATGCACCACCCGCTCGAACCCCATCCCCAACAGCCAGTGAGTCGCCTGCTGCGCCGCAAAACGATTGCCCGGCGTCACCGAATCAAGCGTCATCGAGGCATCTTCGCCATTCACCAGAACCGCCGGGATGCCCGCGCTCTGGATAGCCGACAGCAGGCGGGGCCGGTCGTCATTCAGCAGCACGATGCCATCGACACCCGCATCCCGCGCGGCCTGAACGACCCCTTCGGGATGCCCGCCGTCCCCCAGCGTGTAGGGCACGATCCTGACCCCACGCGCCGCGCAATCATCCGTTAGCGCCCGCAGGATGGTCCAGGAGACGAGGTTGGTGTCCTGCTCGGGCAGCGCCTCTTCGGGGACAGCGACCATGACCGTGGCGATCGTGGCAATCGCGCCCTTGGCCTGCCGCTGCGCCAGATATCCCAGCTCGCCGGCCACATCGAGCACCCGCGCCCGCACCTCTGTCGAGATCGAGGCGGTGCCATTGAGGGCATGACTGACGGTGGAAATCGCCACCCCGGCCCGTTCGGCAATCTCTCGCACGCCGACTTTCTTTGCCATGGGCTACCCTTTCAACGTCAATCGCAAGGTGCGGATCTGGAAGGCGCCAAAGCTCAATGAGCCGGTGACGGGCGCACCCGGCGCTTCCAGCAGATCCGCCTCATGCACCATGGCAACGCACGCATCAAAGTCCAGATCGACCACCTGGCGGCGCCCGAACCGTTCGCACAGACGCAGGATCACATCCTCGCCATCCTCGGACAGCTTCATCGCCTCAAGGGCAATCCCGTCCGGCAACGTCACCAGCCCTTGCACCGCGCCCTCCCCCGCAGATGCCACGAGCGGATCGTTGAACACCTCTGCAAGGGCGGGCACCTCGTCCAGCGTCTCTACCGGCGCGATCCCATAGCGAAACCGGTGCGCGCCGATATCCGCCCCCTCCCACGGCCAGGTCGGCGCCCGCAGCAGCGTCAACCGCAGCGTGCTGTCCTGCGCGTCATAGCCGTATTTGCAGTCATTCAGCAGAACCACCCCCTGCCCGGGCTCGCACATCGCCACCCAACGGTGCATCGGATGCTCGAACCGCGCGGCATCCCAACTGGTGTTGCGATGGGTCGGTCGGCGGACATGGCCGAACTGGGTCTCGGCGATCACCTCATTCGTGCGCAGATCAAACGCGAACCCGGCCTTGAGCAGGGTTTTCGGCTCCTGCCAATCGATGGAGGTGTCGAATTCCAGAACCGACCCCTCCGCAGCCAGCGAGATCACCTGCACGAGTGTGCTGCGCTCATAGCGCCACGCCATCCGCAGCGCGGCGCGGCACGGGCCGGATTCCACCACCTCGACCGAGAGGAGAGTGTCGATCGGCCAGATCTGATCCTCATAGGTCTCGTCAATGTCCCAAGCCTCGAATTGCGCGGGCATATCCCGATAGGCATCGAGCGTCACGGGCGCATTGAGCAGTTCGCGCGCGCGGCGTTTGTCCACCAGGGAGACCAGCCGACCCGCCTCGTCAAAGCGCGCGGCGATCAGATCGTTCTCGAGACGGTCCGGCGCGACAACCAGCGCCGCCGCCACCGGGACGCCCTGCAGCGGCGCAATCGCACCGCCGGGCACGGGGGCGACCTGCATTAACTGGCCTTTCGTTCCATCCGGGCGAATGGCGGGTTGCCCGCCCTCGTTCACCCAGACAAGACCGCCGCGCGCGCTTCCAAAGGGGTTTACGACCCCGCCGCCCAGCGCGCTCAGAAGCGCGGATTGAAGCGCCTCGGCCTCGTCGAAGAACGCTGCGAACTCGGCCCGGCTGTCGGCGTAGACCTCGGGAATGGAACTGCCCGGCAGAATGTCGTGAAACTGATTGAGCAGCACCACATCCCAAAGCCGATCCAGCGCCGCGCGCGGATAGGGGCGGCCAAGCCGCACAAAGGCCAGCACCGCCAGACATTCGACCCGGCGCAGCATCGCCTCCCCCCGCCGGTTGTTGCGCTTGACCTCCGCAACCGAGGTGAACGTGCCGCGATGAAACTCAAGGTAGAGCTCTCCCACCCAAGCGGGGAAGTCGCCGGGACTGGCCTGCATTCTGTCCACGAGATCGGTAAAATAGCCGCCCATGGTGCCGTGTGTGACACTGGGACAGCCGGGGATGCCTTGCTCCATGCGCCGGACCATCTCCAGCATTTCGCGCGTCGGCCCGCCGCCCCCGTCCCCATGGCCGTAACACAGCCAAAGCCTGTCATGCCCGCCCTTCTGCGAATAGCGGCGCCACGCGCCCATCACATGGCTGGGGCGCAAATCGGGGCAATAGGTGGTGCCCTTGGATTGGCTTTCCATCGGCTGGGTCGTCAGGAAATAGGTGGGCACCCGGGTTCCGTCGATGCCCTCCCACCAGAAGATTTCATGGGGCATGCGGTTGGTGTCATTCCAGCTCATCTTATGGGTCACAAAAACCTCTTGCCCGGCCAGCGCCATCAGTTGCGGCAAGGCCGGGGAATAGCCGAACGTGTCGGGTAGCCAGACGATTTTCGGGTCCACCCCAAACCTGTCGCGGTGATAGCGAATGCCCCTGGTGATATGCCGCACCAGCGCTTCACCGCCAGTCATGTTCGCATCCGGCTCCAGCCAGAGCGCGCCTTCGATCTCGACCTGCCCGCTCCGCTGTCTGTCGCGGAGCGCGTCAAACAGGGCGGGATAATCCTGTTGCAGCGTGTCGAGCAGGTAGCCCTGGTTGTACATGAAAATGTAGTCGGGAAAGTCCTGCATCAGCCCGAGCGCCGTCGCCACCGAGCGCGCCATTTTCTGCCGCGTCTCACGCACGCGCCACAGCCAGGCCACATCGATATGCGTATGGCCGGTGACGGTGATCTGCGGCCGCACCTCGGTATCGGCCGCCCGATAAATCCGCTGCGCGATCTCCCGGGCGTCGCGAACGCTGCGGGCGCGCCGGTCCGGGTCTCCGTCGCGCAGGTCGACGGTGTTGAGCGCCGCGTACACCGTGTTCAGGATCAGATCGCGCCGGTGGTCGTTCTCTGGCAGGTGCCGTGCCACATCCAGCGGGGCGAGAAGATCAAAGTAAAGCGCCTCGGCCGTGATATCCCGCGCCATGACCGAAAGGCCAAACCCGATTTGGTGGCGATCCTCGATTGTGCCCGCCTCGATCATCACTTGCTGCGGCCCCTGATCGCGCAGAGGTACATGGGTATGGTTGAAATCACCGCCCTGCACGATTTGCCCGTTCAGCCGGACAAGGCATTGCGGGTCCGAGCGCCCCATCACCCGCCCGAACTGCGCATCAATCCGCAGCCAAAGGTCTTTGCCCTGAACCGGCTCGGGCGGGGTAACGTCGCCCGCGAACCAGAAGTAGCGCTGCGGCGCCCCCCAGATCGTCGCCGGCCCGACCTGCGCCCAGCTTTCGTCCGGCCCCAGCAGCCTCGCGGCGCGATCCTCGGCCGCGCCTTCGCACCAGCGCAAGGGCACCCGGACGCCCGTATCGCGCCACGCCGCCTGCCCAACCATCCCGACAAGATGGTCCAATTGCTTCATCGACGGCATATCATCCCCCTCCAAGCGCATGGCTATGAAAATTTTTCTATAACCCGACATCCCGCTTTAATTGCAGAATCTAAACAGCATACCGCACCGTAGCAATGGCTTGCTTGAGCCTCACCTCTCCCATAGGATGCCAAATGGCGCAAATCACGCGTATGCATGAAAACTTTTCAAATAGGCCGCGCATGTCACAAAGCCTGATGATCCCCCACACCCCGGGACCGGCCACCGAACGGATACAAGCCGCGCTGGATTTGGCCAGACAGGGGCAGGTGCACTTGACCCTCGGCCCGGGAGAGCATCTCTGCGGCGGCTTGCGCCTTGGCTCTGACACAACGCTGGAGCTGGCGGCCGGGGCGGTTCTGCGGTTCCTCCCCGACTATACCGCCTATGCCGAGACAGAGGTCGGGATCGCGGCGGAAGGATCAGACAGAGCGATGATTACGGCCTCGGGCGCCGCGCGCATCACATTGTGCGGCGCAGGCCAGATTGTCTGCGACGGCGCGCAGTCCTATTCCAGCGGCGACGATGCCAAGATGGGAACGCGGATTCCCGTGGCCCTGCGCCCCCGTGTTCTGGTGTTCGACGGCTGTCAGGATGTCCGCCTGCGCGATCTGACGATCTCTGACTCCCCGATGTGGACCTTGCATTTCGTTGACTGCGATGGGCTCGATATCTCAGGACTTACCATCGACAACGACCGGCGCATGCCAAACACGGACGGTCTTGTGATCGACAGTTGCCGGTCCGTGGCGATCACGGATTGCGAGATCAGGACCGCGGACGATGGCATAGTGCTGAAAACCTCGGCCCGCCGCGATGACCGGACGCCGGGCGTTTGTCGCGACGTGAAGGTCACACACTGCCTGATCGAGAGCCGCTCTTGCGCGCTGAAGATCGGAACCGAGAGTTTTGCGGACTTCCGCAACCTGCGCTTTGAAGATTGCACCATCGAAGGATCGAACCGGGCGCTTGGGATCTTCTCGCGCGATGGCGGCGCGGTGGAGGATGTGGTCTTTCACAACATCAGCCTTGAGTGTCATGAAACCCCGGACGGCTTTTGGGGATCGGGAGAGCCGCTGACAGTGACCGTGCTGACCCGGCGCACTGGCGCACCGGCCGGGCCGGTCAAGAACGTGACGGCCTCTTGCCTTCGCGGCCGCGCGCCCGGGGCGATCAACCTCTGGGCCGAAAGGCCCGGCATCATCTCGGAGGTGACCCTTCGCGACATAAAGCTGCAACAGGCGCCGGGCCCACTGGGCAGCTCTTTCTACTTTGACCTGCGCCCGACGCCAGCGGATCTGGAGCCCTCCGACGATGCGGGCGGACGGGTTAACGCTTGGCGCATTGGCGCGGATGGCAAGGTCATCGGGCTCACGCCATACCCCGGCGGCCAACCGGCGATTTTCGCCCATAACGTCACAGGGCTGCACCAAGACGCGGTGACGATCGAGCGTCCGGTTCCCTTGCCCGATGCCATGTCGATCCAGCCCGTGACACGCAGCGGTGAGGTCTGACTGGACGGCGGCATTGGTCAAGCGAAGCCGCTCAGGTATTCTGCGGCACCGCCAAAAAGCTCGGTGTGACCACCACTACCATCTCTTTCGGTCGGCTGCGAATGAGCAGTCGTCCAAGACCGGCCCGCTTGCGCGCCCGGGACACCAATAGCGCAAAACCCTGGGGCATCTCTATGCGTTGCGCCGCAAGAAATCTATTCCCGACCAGTCATGATCACCTGCGCAGGCTTTGCCTTTCCTCTGTGAAACGAACAGTTTGCGACAGAACCGGTCTATTTCGAAGAGATCCGCGATGGCTTCCAGGGCCAGAAGGTCATCACCGGATCACATTCAACACCTCGGAGCGCCCGCCTTCCGCATTTGATCGGCAGACGCCTTAGGACGCATTCTGGGCGGGCCGGACACGTCAGAACGCCGCAGGACATCTGGCCCCGCCGACCTTATACCCGCATGAGCCGTTCGGGAATGCGGAACCGTTTCAGTGTTGTCTGCGGAGCATCAACGGCGGCTTGTGGCTTTTGGAATGGCGCCAGCAGAAGTGTCGCGCCCGCCTTCCAGAAACAATCCTTCGGCAGGATCGCGGCGTGAAGTTTTTCATCGTCCATTCGGGAAACAAGGCCTGAATCTCCTCAAGCCCTTCCGGACTAAGTGCTTTTAGCGCCTCGGGCCCCAGATAAAGGCTTTCCGAGGGCGTGCCGTTTGCAAAGACAATTTCGTGGCGATCAAAGAGGATGTGATAGTACATGATCTCTGTGATTTCATGCGCACTCTCGACCCCTTCGGCCTCGAGCATTTGCTTTGCAGAGATCAGAACCTCGGCTTCGCCAAACATGCGCTGCGCAATCTTGGAAACCACCAGAATCCTGTGTTGCGGAGACACAATCAAATCGCGACCCACCATCTTCCCCCCGAGCACGGTGTCCCTGATGCGAATGGGGCGCAAATTTGGGTGCATGGCAAGGTCAGCAGCGGTCAGGCTGCGACATCCAATCCAGCGCAGGGGTTGCAAGCCGTGGTCCATCGTTTGGACCAAGTCACCGGGTCGAAGCGCTTCGATCGGCACGTCGCCCGACTCTGTTGCGATATGGGTGCCCTTTGCAAAACAAACCACACCGGTGTTCTCGCCCACAAGCGCGCTGGACGAAACGGGGTTTCCGTCCGCCCCCAGGATCCGCAGACCGCCGACCTGACTCAAAGATCCATCGTCGCCATGATCTGCCCGCAGCCATTGCAAAGGGGTGTCATATGGAGTGCCCGGATTAGCGGAATTCCAAGCTGCCAACGTCGTCGGGTTATAATAGGCGCTCAGATCGACAAAGTCGTTGTCCCCCGTGCCTCCGCCATCGACGCCGGTTGTGGCGTCAAAGTCGGTGATGGTATCGCCGCCAGTATCGACAACGAACGCGTCCGCCCCGTCGCCGCCGGTCAGGCTGTCGGCCCCAGTGCCCCCTTCAAGCGTGTCGTTACCCGAGCCACCGTCCAGCCTGTCATCATCGCCACCGCCGCTTAGGTAATCATTCTCGCCACCACCGAACAGGCTGTCGTTCCCGTCGTTGCCATAGAGCGAATCGTTGTGCGCCCCGCCGTCCAGCGTGTCATGCCCCTGACCGCCAGAGAGCGTGTCCATCCCATCGCCGCCGTACAGGGAATCGTCCCCGTCATCGCCGTGCAATCGGTCTTCATTGCCGCCACCGTCAAGCGTGTCATTGTCGGCGCCGCCGCTAAGGTAGTCGTTGCCGCCACCACCGAACAATCTGTCGTTGCCGGCATCGCCATAAAGGGAATCGTTGTGCGCCCCGCCGTCCAGCGTGTCATGGCCCTGACCGCCAGACAGGGTGTCCTTCCCGTCGCAGCCGCGCAGGGAATCGTCCCCTTCATTGCCGTACAACGAGTCGTCATTGCGGCCGCCGTCCAGCTTATCGTTGTCAGCGCCGCCGATTAAGGTGTCGTTGCCGTCACCGCCATTCAGCGTGTCGTTACCAGCGCCCCCAAGAATGCTGTCGTTGCCAGCGCTACCGTCGAGGCTATCGCCGCCGCTGCCCCCGCCAATTGTGGTCATTGGCCTTCTCCCAAGTTGTAGTGGAGGTTGAGCGAAAAGGAGGCACGACGCGCTATGCGCCGCCCAAGTTCCATTCCAGATCGCCGTTCTTGTGGTGTGACATGACCCATTTGAAAGCGCCGTTCAGGTCGATGACCGGGTGCCAGCCACAGGACGCCGCAGACAGGCTGCGTTGCGCCAAAGGACGGTGATGCAGCCAGCAACGGCCTCTCTCTTCACACATGCCCAGCTTTCGCAAGGAGTCATACTGCTGGGAAGGCTCGTCCAAACGGCCTGTTCGCCGGCCAGCCGGAGGTCAAACTTTGTTAGCATCGCAAGCCGGTCTATATTGGTGGTGCCAGTCAATTCCGCGAAGCTAGCGATAGAAAGTTATTTTCATAACAATCTGCTATCTTTCATAAATCTCGCGAAGCGAACTGATGCGGTGGATGCCCTCACCGGCGGCATCTCGTATGCCTGGAGGGCTCTCATCGGTACCAAGTGGAGGGCAAATCAATGACGACGGCGGTCAACATGCTGGCGATCGATTTAGCGAAGGGCAGCTTTCAGATCCGCGCGGCCGCAGCGGACGGGGCCTGTGTGTCTCCCGGATCAGAAGGTTTTTCAGGCCCGGGATCCGGGGGCAAGGTCAGTCGGCTTGCCGACGCCGCAAACACGGCATGTCATTCGCGTTCGGTTGTACGGATGGCGTCAAGAGACTGCATTCAAGCCGTTACCACGGTTCAAGGCGACGTCGCCCGGATCGGTGGCACGATCTATATGCGCGTCAAGGTACGGGCGCAGCTGTCCTCGATCACAAGGGTCATCAAGCGACGCGCATCGGCGGCATGGCCCGAAGAGATCGCATCCGCCATCTCCCGATGCTTAGCGCCACCGCGACCTGGTTTTTCCCAAATGCGTCGCTGCCCTCCGCCATGAACAGCGAATAAAGCGCGGTCTGCACCATATCCCCCAACGACAGCAGAAACCGGTTGCCGGTGGAGCGCAGCACCTGCTTGTGGAACTCGTAATCGGCGACGGCAAAGACCGCGCGGCTGGAGGCCACTTCCATCTCGTCGCAATAGGACGACAGCTGCGAGTTATCGACTGCATTCGACTTGACCGCCGCCTTGGCCGCCGCCGCCGGTTCAAAGATCAGACGGATGTCAAAAAGCTCTTGGTAGAATTTCTGCGGGTTCTTCAGGGAGGCGTGCCAAAGCAGGATGTCCTTGTCGAACATGTTCCAGCGTTCTGGGTCATGCACATGGGTTCCGACCTTGGCGCGCGACTGGATCATGCCCTTGGCGATCAGCGTCTTCTTTGCCTCGCGGACAAAGGTACGGGACACGCCGAACATCTCGCAGAGATCGGGGTCCAGCGGGATCATCGTGTCAACCGGGTAGTCACCCGCGACGATCGCCCGACCCAGTTGGTCGACAACAAAATTGGTGTGATTGCTAGCCCGCTCTTGTCGCCCTTCCGGGGTGACAGTCATGATTGCGCGGCGAAACCAGTCGCTGCCTTTTTGCGAGCTGTCGATGCCCAAGTCAGCCCCTTCTGAAGCAGGATAAACGCAAACAGCAAGGCACCGATGACGATTTTTGTCCACCAACTGGACAGGGTGCCGTCAAAGACGATGTAGGTCTGGATCAATCCCATGATCATGATGCCAAAGAAGGTTCCCGCCACAAAACCATAGCCCCCGGCAAGCAGCGTGCCTCCGATCACCACGGCGGCAATGGCGTCCAACTCGACCCCGACGGTGGCCAGCGAATAACCTGCCGAGGTGTAGAGCGAGTAGACAATCCCCGCGAGTCCCGCCAGCCCGCCCGAGATCGCGTAGATCCCGATGGTGGTCGAGGCCAAGGGAACCCCCATCAGGCGCGAGGTGGCCGCGCCTCCGCCAAGGGCATAGACATTCTGGCCAAAGCGCGTGCGATGTGCGACCAGATTGCCGATGATGAAGGTCAGCACCATGATGCCGCCGATCAGCCGGAAGCGGTCGCCGCCCGGGGCTTTCCAATAGACGGACCGCAGCCAGTCATAGAAGGCGTGGTCGATGGGGACGGACTCCGTCGACAGCACATAAGACACGCCGCGCGCCAGAAACATCCCTGCCAGGGTGACGATGAAGGCCGGCATTTCAAGGTAATGCACCGCAGCCCCGAACGCGGCGGTGATGGCAAGCACGAGCGCAATGGCCACAAGCGGGTGGATCGAGGTGTCGCGCAGGATCACCGTCAGGAAGACCCCGGTAAAGGCGATGACCGAGCCCACGGACAGGTCGATCCCGCCGGAAAGGATCACAAAGGTCATGCCGACCGCCACGATCCCCAGAAAGGCGTTGTCCGTCAGCAGGTTCGCCACCACCCGCGTGGACAGCATCGACGGGTATTGCCAGGCGCAAAGCGCGTAGGCCAGCACGAAGGTCGCCAACGTGATGACCACGGACAGATGCGTGGACCGGATCATTGGGTGTCTCCCTTGACGGCCACGCGTTGCCCCCCGGGCCGCTCTTTGGCTTGGTGTCCAGCGCAGTGGCGCGCAGGATGTAGATCAAATGCGACAAGCCCGGCGACTGGATCACCAGAATCGACAGGATCAGCAGCGCCTTGATCACCAGGTTCAGCTCGGGCGGCATGCCCGACAGCAGGATGACCGAGTTGACCGACTGGATGATCATCGCGCCGATCAGCGAGGCGACAATGGAGAACCGCCCGCCCAGCAGGGAATTGCCGCCGATCACCAGCGCAAGGATCGCGTCCAGCTCCAGCCAGAGCCCCGCATTGTTGGCATCCGCCCCCTTGATATCGGCGGCGACGATAACCCCCGCCAAAGCCGCGCAGATGCCCGACGAGACATAGACGCACAGCAGCAGGACGCGCGAGTTGATGCCCGCAAGCCGCGAGGAGCGTTCGTTGATGCCAATCGCCTCGATCAGCATGCCTGGCGCCGTTCTGCGCACCGCGAAGGCCGCGAACGCGCCAAGAACCAGCCAGATCAAGATCGGCGTCGGGATGCCCAACACCGTGCCGGCGCCCAGGCGGATCAGACCTTCATCGTTGAAGGTCAGGATCGTGCCCTCTGTGATCAACTGCGCGATGCCGCGCCCCGCGACCATCAGAACCAGCGTCGCGACGATGGGCTGAATGCGCAGTACCGCGACCAAAAGCCCGTTCCAAGCGCCGCACAAACCGCCGACCGCCAAAGCGCCGATCTGCGCGGTGCCCCAGGCCTGCCCCTCGACCACCAGCGAGGCCGCCGTCGCACCGGCAATCGCCATCACCGCCGCGACGGACAGGTCGATCCCCTTGGTCGCGATCACCAGGGTCATGCCAATCGCCAACAGCGCGGTGGGCGCGCCCCGGTTCAGCACATCGACGAGATTGCCGAACAGGCGGTCATTCTGGAACTCGATCCGGAAAAAGTCCGGGAATACCAGAACGTTCAGCAACAGGACCGCGGCCAGGATCACCAGTTGCGGCATGACCCGCCGCAGCGCGGGAAAACAGTAAAGCGAGTTCATTCTGCAACCTCCTGCCCAGAGCCCTTCCCGGGGGACGGGTTGTCGGCAATGGCGTGCACGATATTGTCAGCGGTGATCTCATCCCCCGTCAGCTCGCCCACCAATTGCCGGTCGCGCTGCACCAGCACGCGGCCCGAAAAGGCAACGAGTTCTTCCAGTTCGGACGAGGTCACCAGAAGCGACATGCCGTCTTCGCGCAGCCGTTCGATCAGCGCGACGATCTCGGCATGGGCGCCGATGTCGATCCGGCGCGTGGGTTCGTCGAGGATCAGGAAATCCGGCTCCGTCGCAAGCCAGCGCGCCGGCAGCACCTTTTGTTGATTGCCACCAGACAGCAGCCGGATCGGCATGTCGAGGTTGGCGAGCCGGATATCCAGCGACTGCACATAATGCTCGGCCAGCGCATTGACCCTGGCGCGCGGGATCGGGAGGGTCCAACCCTGCCGCGCCTGGAGCGTGATGATGATATTGTAACGCACGCTGAGATCGCCCACGATGCCTTCGGTCTTGCGATCCTCGGGGCACAGCGCAAAGCCAAGACGGATCGCGTCGCGCGGCCCAGAGACCGAGACGTCCTTGCCGCGCAGCTTGATCTTGCCGGTATCCGATTTGGCCGCGCCAAAGATCAGGTTCACCGTTTCCGTCCGGCCAGAGCCCAGCAGCCCGCCAGCCCGACAACCTCGCCCTCATGCGCCGTTAGGGATAGGGGTTCCAGCATCCCGCTTCGGCCCAGCCCGTCGGTCTCGATCAGCGGCGCCCCGGCAGCGGCCTTTGACCGGCTGCCCCGGGAATGCGATTCCAACTGACGGCCCAGCATCAGCATGACGATGTCTTTGTGCGTCACATCCTTCAGCGCCCGATGCCCAACCACGCGCCCATCGCGCAAAATCGTGGCGCAATCGCGAAGGTCAAAGACCTGGTCAAGAAAATGCGTTATGAAAACAATGGCCAAGCCGCGATCCCGCAACTTGCGGATCACCGAGAAAATCAGCTGAATCTCCTCGCGGTCGAGGCTGGCCGCCGGCTCATCCAGGATGAGAACCTTGCCCGACAATTCAACCGCGCGGGCAATGGCAATCACCTGCTGGATGGCCACCGAAAAGCTGGACAATGGCTCTGCCGGGTCAATGTCGACACCATAGTCGCGCAGCAGTCGGCGGGCCTCTGTCTTCATCTTGCGGCGCGCCAGAAAGGGGCCGCGCATCGGCTGGCGGCCCAGGAACAGGTTCTCGGCCACGGTGAGGTTGGGCAGCAGGTTCACCTCTTGATAGACGGTCCCGATCCCAAGGGTCTGGCTGTCCTTGGTGGAGCGCGGGTTCACCTCTGCCCCATCCATTGTGATCACACCGTCGTCGCGTCGATAGGCCCCTTCAAGCACTGGATCAGCGTGGATTTCCCGCCCCGTCTTCCCCCAGGACCGCATGGATTTCACCGCGTCCCAGCTCCAGGCTCACATCGTCGAGGGCGATGGTTCCCGGAAAGAACTTGGACACCGCTTTCGCGGATAGAACGGTTGGGTTGGGTGCTGACATAAGAAGCTCGATGTCGAATATGTGGTGGATGGCCCCGCGGACAGAGCACGGGGCCATCGAAACCGACCAAAGGCCGAGCGTAAAGCCTTGGCCTGGTGGCCGAGGTCTTTCTTCATGTCATAGATCGCGGCATTGTCGTCGGCTGCGGCGAACAGCTTGGGCTCCGTCTGGATCCATTTCGGCGGCACCGTGCCGTCCGCCAGAAAGGCCTGCAACGCGTCGAGCGCCGGGCCCGCCATGTTCGGCGTCAGTTCGATCGTGGCGGTCATCGCGCCGTTGGCGATGGCAAGGTGCGCATCCGGCACCCCGTCGATGGCGACGATTTTGATATCGACACCGGGCGCGAGACCGGCCTCCTTGATCGCCTGGATGGCGCCGACGGCCATGTCGTCGTTATGGACGTTGAGCGCGCAGATTGTCTCGCCGCCTTCTGCCTTCAGAATGCTCTCCATGACGGTCTTGCCCAGCGAGCGGGTGAAGTCCCCGGTCTGACTGCGCACGATCGCCAGGTTGTCATGGCCAGCGATGCTCTGTTCGAAGCCGTTCTTGCGGTCGATGGCCGGGGACGAGCCCGTGGTGCCCTGCAGCTCGACGATCCGGCAAACCTCGCCGTCCGTTTCGGTGGCCAGCCACTCGCCCGCAACCTTGCCCTCATGCACAAGGTCGGAGGTCACGGCCGTCAGATACAGGTCATCCGGGGCGTCGAACGTGCGGTCCAACAGGATCACAGGTATGCCGGAATCCTTTGCCTCTTCAAGCACTTCGTCCCAGCCGGTTGCCACGACGGGCGCCAGCAGGATCGCGTCGACGCCTTGCGCGATGAAGGAGCGGAGCGCCTTGATCTGGTTTTCCGACTATTGCTGCGCATCGGCGAATTTCAGCACGATGCCGCGACGCTCGACCTCTTGTTTCGTGACCGTGGTCTCTGCCGCGCGCCAGCCCGATTCAAAGCCGATTTGCGAAAAGCCAATGGTAATGTCGGCCATTGCGACCATGGGGGCAAGCGCGACCGCGCTCGCCAAAAGTACGGATCTCAACGTCATGGTGACCTTCCTGTGTCTCCTCCGACGTGTGAGTATTACGTATTACTTTATTATTTTTTTCAAACCCATCTTGCACGCCATACCGTGGCCGATGCATTGGATTTTGAGCGGCTGGGCCCGCCAGTCTCGTTTCGCCAAAATGGTCTGATCGTTGCTAAGCTGCCGATACGACGAACGTTTCTCGGTCCTCCCATTCCAGGGAACACATCGCATTTCCTACGTGTCTCGCAGCGCTTTTCCATCTCGTCCCTGCCGTCGACCCGCGCCGGTGGCGGCGAATCATGCCCTCTCAAAGTGGGACTCCCTCTGTTCCTTAGACGGTCGCAAGCGCCGGGACGCGGCGCCGCTGTCTAGAGGGTGTCACCCGACGTTCTCGGCATCCCTTTCGGCCGCATCAGCCGTTTCTGGGCGGCAATGCGGAACGGCGCGTTGGGGCCGCCATATCCTTTGTACCCGCCAGACCTTTGAACGATCTCGAAGAACATGCCGCCCGCAAAGGGGCGAGAATAGAATTGGAAGAACGCACCTGTGTCATCCTCGTCATAAAGGATGTTCGAGGCTTGCAGCCGGTCCAGCGTTTCCGGTGCGACGTCGAACCGCGTGGCGAGGTCGGCGTAATAGTTCCGCGAGATCGGCAAAGCCTGAAACCCGCGCGCACCAAGCGCATCGGCCGTACCGAATATGTCATCCGTGGCCAGCGCGATGTGCTGGACCGAGGCGTGAAAGCTGTCGGCAAGAAAGCTGCCAGCCATGGTGCGATGCGTCTCGGCTCCGTTCAACGTGATCCTCAGCGCCCCGTCCGGCGTTTCCAGCGCTTGTGATCTGACAAGCCCGTCGGGGTCAATCACATCGACCATACCGGATTTCTTCATCTCGATCAGGGTTGTATAGAACAAGGACCAACTGAGCATCTCGTCATAGCTCATCGTCTGGGCGAGGTGGTCGATCCGGGTCAGACCGGCCCCGCTTTGGGGCGCGGCGATGGGCTTGAACTCCACATCCCAGACGTCTGACAGGCCACTGCTCTCGTCGATGAAATGCAACACGCTCCCGCTTTGGCCGCGGATCGCGGGGATATCGAGTTGCCCCGGATCGACCGGCTGGGTGAATGGCTCTGCCCCCAGATGCCGGGCCCGGTCAACGGCTTGGGCCGCGTGATCCACGGCAATGCCGATGTCGCAGATCGAAGTGCCATGCATCGTATAGGAACTGCTGGAATGGCCGGTGGCTTCGCGGTTGATGACGATCCGGATATCGCCTTGTGTCCACAGCGACAGGTTCTTGCTGATATGGTTGGCGGCATGGATGAAGCCCAGCGTGTCAAGCAGCTCGCCCAGGGCCTGCGCCTCGGCACCTTTGCTGGCGAACTCGACGAAGGACACGCCGTCGGCCTTCGCGCGGGCGGGCATCGGGGCGAGATCCCGCGAGAGGGTGGGTTCGCAACGCCGCACGTCATCCATGATCGCGACAAGCGAGCGATACCCGTCCTTGGCAATGGTTTTGGGAACGCCGCCCCGGAACTGGTCATTGAAGATTTCCAAGGAAATCGGCCCCGCGTAGCCGGTTGCCATGACCGCCCGCGTGAAACCGGTGACGTCCAGATCGCCTTCGCCCGGCATGTTGCGGAAGTGTCGGGACCAATAGAGCAGGTCCATCTCGATCCCGGGCGCATCGGCCAGCTGCACGAAGAAGATCTTGTCGCCGGGAATGCGTCGGACGGTGTCGGGGTCAATCCTGCGCGACAGGGTATGAAAGCTGTCAAGGACAAGGCCCACAGCGTCATGATCCGCGCGGCGCACGATTTCCCATGCATCCCGATGGTCGTTGACATGCCGCCCCCAGGCCAGCGCCTCGTACCCGACGCGCAGGCCGCGCCTGGCCGCCCGCCCCCCCAGTTCCCGCAGGTCGTCCGCCGCGCGGTCGATGCCGCCCAGAGCTTGCGGATGGCAGGATGAACAGATCAGCAAAAGATCCGTGCCAAGCTCCTGCATCAGATCGAATTTCCGCTCGGCGCGGTCGAAGGCCTTGGTGCGCAACGGCTCTGGCAGGCCTTCGAAGTCGCGGAAAGGCTGGAACAAGCTGATCTCCAGCCCCATGGCGCGGATCATGTCGCCCACCTCGCGCGGGTCGCCGTCATGGGCAATGAAATCCTGTTCGAAGATCTCGATGGCGTCGAAACCGGCCGCCGCGATCGCTTCGAGCTTTTCAGTGAAGTTGCCCGAGATGGAAACCGTGGCGATAGAGGTCTTCATGGCACGTCATCCCGAATGGCGGCGCGCAGGGCGCCATGATCGAGCGCGACACCGGTGAATACAGACCAGGCATCGACCCCCTGACAGAAAAACAGCTCGTAGCCCGAGATCACAGTCAAACCCGCGCGTCTCGCGTCTTGCAGAAAGGCAGTGTTTACGGGTGTATAGACCGCATCGAACGCCCAAAGCGCGCCCGGCATCGCCTCGGATGGCAGCGGGGTGCCGCCGATACCGACCATGCCAAGGGGCGTACAATTGACAATGCCATCCGCCCCTTGCGCGGCGGCAACGGCATCGTTCGACGTCTCGACCTGCGTGTCGGTTCCCAGGGCCCGCAGCGCCTGAGCCAGAGCCTTGGCCTTGTCGGGGTCAAGATCGACGCAACAGACAGCCCTGGCACCAAGATCGATCAACCCGAAAGCAACCGCCTTGCCGACGCCGCCCGTCCCGATCAGGCAGACCTGACCGGGGTTCGCGTCCCCGCGCACAGCCCGATAGGCGTTCATGAAACCGGTGTAATCGGTGTTAAACCCCTTCGGGCCCGCAGGATCGAAGACCACCGTGTTCGCGGCCCCGATGGCCCGGACCAGGGGGTCGGTCACGGCAACCTTGGCGGTCACCAATTCCTTGTAGGGATAGGTGACATTGATCCCGCGAAACCCGCCCGTCCGCACCCGTTCAAAGACCTCGTCAAAGGTCAGGCCCATATCCTTGGGGATCAAACGGTCATAGGTTACCGCCAGACCTGCAAGCTTTCCGGCGGTGCGGTGCAGCCGGGGCGACCTGGAGCGACTGATATTGTCCCCGATCAAGCCCAGCTTCACCGTATCCCCCGAAGTTGCGGTCATGATGTTGCCTTTCTGAGCAAGCGGTTTTTCGCGGCGGTCCAAAGCGGTGTCTGGCTGACGAAGATCAGGATCACCGCGATGAACAGGACCAGCGACAGCGGGCTGGTAACGATACCCTCGAAGAATCGGCCCAGATCCTCGCGTTCCGAGATGATCGCGCGCCGCCAGTTGTCATCCAGCAGCCGCGACAGGATCACACCAAGGATAACGGGCCCAAGCGGGTAGCCATAATGGCGCATGAAGTAGCCAAAGACCCCAAAGCCCAGCATCCAGTAGACATCGGTGATCGAATTGTTCACCGAATAGGCACCGACGATCGACAGCAGCAGGATCAGCGGAATGATGATCGACCGTGGCATTTCGACGATCTTGGTGAAGATCTTGATCCCCGTCAGGCCGAAGATCAGCATGAACACATTGGCCGTCAGAAGCGCGCCGACGATGAACCAGAACATGTCGGGCTGATCGATCATCAGCATCGGACCCGGGTTGAGGCCATGGATGAACAGCGCCCCGATCATGATCGCGGTGACCGCGTCCCCGGGAATGCCCAGCGTCATCATCGGGATAAAGGCCCCGCCGACGGCCGCGTTATTGGCCGTCTCGGGCGCGACGAGCCCTTCCATCGCGCCTTCGCCAAAGGGCACGTCGGGGTCTTTGGTCACGCGCTTGGCATGGTCATAGGCCATCAGCGCCGCGATATCGCCTCCGGTTCCGGGCAGCGCGCCGATGATAACCCCGATAGAGGAGGTCTGCAGCGACAATGGCAGGTATTTCCTGATCGTGCCGAACGAGGGAACGATCTTGTCGATCTTCTGGCGCACGGCTTTCGTGTTGACGTTGTGCAATTGCTGAAGGGCCTCGGACACGCCGAACATGCCGATCATCATCGCGATGAAGGAAATGCCGCCTTCCATCAGCCTCAGATCGAACGTGAACCGTTCTGCGAAGGTCAGCGGGTCGCGGCCCACGGCCCCGATGGCAATGCCCAAAGCCCCCGCGAAGATGCCTTTGAGCAGCGACCCGCTGGACAGCGAGCCGACAAGCAGTATGCCCAGAACCGCAAGAAGCATGTAGTCGCGCGGTTGGAAGGTCAGCGCGAAATCGGACACCAGCGGCGCGGCCACGGCCAGCACAAGGATCCCGATCAGACCGCCAAAGAACGACATGACCGTGGTGACGCCGATGGCTTGGCCGGCCTCGCCCTTCTTTGCCATCGGATAGCCATCGATTGCGGTGGCAATGGCCGAGGGCGCGCCGGGGATGTTCAGCAAGATCGCGGTGCGAGAGCCGCCATAGACGCCGCCCATATAGATCCCGACCATAAGCGAGATGGCGGGCAGCACGTCCCATGCGAAGGTAAAGGAGATCAGGATCGACACCGCCATCGTGACCGACAGGCCCGGAATGGCGCCGATGTATATTCCTGCAAAGGTCCCGACCCCGACCAATACCAAGAGCTGCGGATGGGTAAAGATCGTGAGGATTGCCAAAAGGGTTTCCATCAGAAGCCCCCTCCGGCGAACAGATTGCGGAAGAACTGGATGAATTCGGCCTCGGGCAGAATGCCCGCCGGCAAGAGAACGGTGAAAACCACCCGGAAGATCAGCCAGATCACCACGAGCGAGCCGAGCGACACCGCCAAGGTGTAACCCCAGCCCCTGCGTGACAGCACCTTGATGGACACGATCAGGAACAGCGCCGCGGTCAGAACAAATCCCAAGGGCACCAACAAAAGTCCGAACGCGATCAGGAAGCCAACGAACAGGATCACCATGACGGGCAGGATGTCTTTGGCGAGGGTTTCACCCGCAACCTTGTTCAAACGCGCGGTTCGCACGGCGATGATCACCGCAGAGACGGCCATCACAAAGGTCGTGGCCATCGGGATTGCACCCGCGCCCGACAAAGCGGTGAAACCGGAAATGCCGTAGGCGTCATAAAGCAGATACAGGCTGGCGACCGTGAGACAGAGGGCAAAGCTCAGCTCACCCGGTCTGCGCCGGTCCGGATACCCGCCCGGCGTCGCGTCCGATGTGCCGTCGTGGTGGTCTTGATCGCCTCTGAATTCCGGATCCATGACCCGCTCCTCCCCTTTGCAGACACCGGGCCCCTCTCCCGGAACGCGATGCGCCGCCCAGCCTGGTCAGGCGCGGGCGGCGCCATAGTCTGGCGGGCGTCTTTGCCCGCCATCCGACAGAGTCGGATCTGGAGCTTAGGGACGGGCGATGCCGAACTCTTCCGGAGACACTTTGGTCAGACCGGCGTCATCCAGCAACCAGGCGGTCCCTTCCTGCCATTTGGACAGGAACGCGTTCGCTTCGTCTCCGCTGATCCCCATCATGGTGAAGCCACGGCCATCCATCAAGGAAACGAAGTCAGGATGCTGCGCCCCCTCTGCATAGGCCGCTGTCAACGCTGCGACCACATCGTCCGGCGTGCCCTTCTTTGCAAAAACGCCAAAGAACGGGCCCCAGGGCAGATAGGTTGCGTAGTCGGGATTCGCGTCGCTTGCGATCTCGACATCCGGCAAATGCGCGTTAGTTTCGGTGTCAAAGATCAGGATCGGCTTCATGTTGCCGGCGCGGATCCCTTCGATCGCCACGCCCACGACGGCCGGCATGACGTCAATCGCGCCACCCTGCAGACCGGTCAGGGCGGGGCCGTCACCATCATAGGGAACGGCAATCACGTCCATCTCCCCTTCAACGGTGTTCATCATCGCCGTGATCACGGAGGGCAGGCCGCCGGGGCCGGTTGCGCCCATCTTCAGCTCGCCTGGGTTCTCGGCAATGTAGGCCAACATGCCGGCGTAGTCGTCGAACGGCGCGTCGTTGTTGGCGACCAGCATGGCCGTACCGCGGGCCAGGAGGATGATCGGGATAAAGGCAGAGTAGTCTTCATCGCCCAGGCCCATGATCTTGTAAAGCATCGGGTTTTCCGCACCCATCAGCAGCGTGTAACCATCGGCATCCGAGTCGACCACGTAGTTCAGCGCAATCGCCCCAACCGCGCCGGTCTTGTTCTGCATGACAATGGTCCCGCCAAGCGCCTCTTCGGCGTGGGGGGTGACGGAACGCATGACGGTATCGGTTGACCCGCCCGCACCCCATTGGATGATGCCCTGGATTTCCTTGGTGGGGTAGTCTTGCGCGATTGCAACGGTCGCGCTTAGCCCGAGCGCGACGAATGCGCCAATGAGTTTTCGAGACATCTCTGTCCTCCCTTGATGTGTCTTTGTCGACGATTCGCTCCTTGCATCGCCGACCACAGTCCCTTTATGTACCTCAAGGTTAATTAGTCAACAAAAATGTACCTGCGGGTTAAATTCATGCTATTGAAGGGTCGGAATCAAATGCAAGGCGGGAGGCGACAGATATGGATGGACGTGGTGACCCCTCAAAATCCGCACGCAAGAATTCGTGGAAAAAGGACCCCGAGGCCGTCAAAGCGAACATTCTGGAAATCGCCACCGAGGAATTTGCCGCGCGTGGGTTTTCGGGGGCGAATATCAACGAGATCGCGCAGAAAACCTCTACGTCCAAGCGGATGATCTACTATTATTTCGGTGACAAAGAGGGGCTTTATTGTGCCGTTCTCGAAGCCATTTATGCGGCCCTGCGCAACGCCGAGGACAGGCTGGAGGTCGGCAATCTTCCACCCGTCGAAGCGCTTCGCTGCCTTGTCGAGGCGACGTTCGATGCCCACGCCAAGGCGCCCCATTTCATCCGCCTTGTGATGATTGAAAACATCCACAACGGCGACCATCTGCGCAAATCCCAGATCGTGCCCAAGCTCAACCGGTCGATCATCGACAAGCTGGAAGACGCCTGTCTGCGCGGCAAGGCAGAGGGGCTGTTCCGCGAGGGGGCGAATGCCTTGCATTTGCACTGGCTGATCAGCTCTTTCAGCTTTTACAACATCTCGAACCGGGCGACGTTTTCCGCCTCGTTCGGCACCGAAATCTTCTCGCAGGAGACGCAAACCCTTCTGCGAGAGCGTGCCACGGACATGGTGCTTGCCGCGGTCGTGATTGGCCATGACCCCAAATCCTGGGATTGACCCGCTTCGGGACGAGACCTGCGATCTTGTGGTCATCGGCTCTGGCGCGGCGGGCCTTTCGGCTGCCGTGGCGGCAGCGCATCAGGGGTTGAAGGTGGTCGTCCTTGAAAAGGCCGAGGTCCTCGGCGGCACAACCGCCTGGTCCGGAGGATGGATGTGGGTGCCGCGCAACCCCTTGGCGGTCCGCGCCGGGATCGTCGAGGATATCGAGGCACCGCGCCGCTATTTGTCACACGTCCTGGGCAACACCTACGACGCGCGAAAGGTCGATGCCTTCCTGCGGGCCGCCCCCGAGATGGTGGCGTTCTTCGAGCGCTCTACCGCGCTCAGTTTCGAAAGCGGTACCTCCATCCCGGATACATATGGCGTGGCTCCGGGCGCGGGACAGGGCGGCAGATCGGTGATTGCTGCACCTTTCGATGGGCGCGCCTTGGGGCGTTCGATTGCCCGGCTTCGGCGGCCTTTGGCAGAGACGGCCTTTCTGGGAATGACGATCCAGGCGGGCGCGGATCTGAAAGCCTTCATGAGCGTGACACGCTCCGTTGCATCCTTCACCCATGTCGCCAAGCGGGTGTCCAGGCATCTCGCAGACATGGCTCTGCACGGACGCGGGATGCAATTGCGCAATGGCAATGCGCTGGTCGCGCGGTTGCTGAAATCTGCGCTGGATGCCGGCGTGGACCTGCGCACCTCCGTCGAGGTGAGGCGGCTGATCCAAACCGAGGGCTCCGTCCGAGGGGTGGCATATGCGGATGCCGCCGGAGAACGGAAGATGGTCGCCCGTCGCGGCGTCATCCTCGCCACAGGCGGCGCGCCGCACGATCTTGACCGGATCGCGCCGCTGTCACCGCGGCGAACGCCGCCGAAGACACTGGCGACCAAATACAGTACCGGGGCGGGCGCCGCCTTGGCCGAATCTGTCGGAGCCGCCTTCGACGGCACGCACGCATCGGCATCTGCCTATTGCCCCGTTTCCGAAGTCCCGAAACCGGACGGCGCGCACAGCCTGTTTCCGCATATCATCGAGCGCGGGAAACCGGGCATCATCGGCGTGCTGAAGACCGGGCGCAGGTTCTGCAACGAAGGCAATGGCTACCACGATTATGTCACCGCCATGCTGGACGCGACGCCAGAGGGTCAAACGGCGGAATCCTGGCTTGTGTGCACGCGGGCGTTCCAGCGCAGCTATGGGCTGGGCCTCTCTCGTCCGCGTCCGCTGCCGGTTGGCCCCTTTGTTCGCAGTGGATATCTCAAGCAGGGCAAGACGCTCCGGGATCTCGCGCTGGCCTGCGGCATCGACCCCGACGGGCTGGAGCACACGGTGCGCGATTATAACATCCACGCCATGCGCGGCGAAGACCCCGCATTCGGTCGCGGGACGACGCCCTACAACCGGCTGCAAGGGGATCCGACGCAGACACCCAACCCCTGCATCGCCCCTCTGGACCCGGGTCCTTTTCTGGCAGTGCGTGTCGTTCCTGGAAGTTTTGGCACATTCGCGGGATTGAAAACCAATGAACATGCCCAAGTTCTGACAAGGGGCGGGACCGTGATCGAGGGCCTCTATGCAGCGGGTGCCGACATGGCCAGCGTCATGGGCGGGTACTATCCGGCCGGGGGGATCAACCTGGGCCCGGCGATGACCTTTGGTTATATCGCGGGCAAACATGCGGCGGGGGCGCCATGACACGTAGACTATCGCTCGCCCATTTGACGTTCTTGCATCTGGCACCGCCCGAATTGATCCGCCTGGCCGCAAAGGCAGGGTTCGACGCTGTCGGTCTGCGCCTGATTGCCGTGAATGACACGACACCGGGCTATCCGCTGATGGACGATTCTCGCCTGATGGCGGTCACCCTCGGCGCCTTGCAGGACACCGGCATTGCCGTGAACGACATCGAGTTCGTGCGGCTCACGCCCGCTTTCGATCCCTCTGCGATGGCGCCCTTCTTGGACGCCGGTGCCAGGCTCGGCGCGCGCCATATCGTGACCGCGCCCTATGATCCGGACCTGGATCGTCTGAGCCAGAATCTCGCGCGCTTTGCTGAACATGCCGCCGCCTATGGCTTGTCGCCGGTCTTGGAGTTTTTTCCCTGGACGAACGTCCCAGACCTGTCGTCGGCTTTGAAGATCATCGACCGCACGGCACGCGGGGATATCGGCGTTCTGCTCGACACACTGCATTTTGACCGTTCTGACAGTTCGCTGGCGGAAATCGCGGCCGCGCCTGCATCGCGGTTCCCGTTCCTGCATCTCTGCGACGCCAAGGTGACCCCCCCGTATGCAGAGAGCGAGCTTCTACACACCGCCCGCGAGGCCCGCTTGATTCCGGGAGATGGGGAGATTCCACTCGGCAAGATTCTGTCAAAGTTCTCCAGGGACTTGCTGGTTGCGCTTGAGATTCCAATGCTACACTCAGATTGTCCGGATGATGACAAGATCGCATTGCAAATGGCTCAGCGAGTTCGGGCGTTCCTGGAGGACTTGGATGAAGGGGAATCCTCTTCCTAAAGCATTTCGTCATTAACCTGAGACATATCCGGCAGCCGTGAAGTAGTTCCAGCCCTCTGTTGGGTCGTAGAGATCGCAGATTGATCCGATGGC
>CAYGRI010000021.1:0-30772 GCA_964352155.1 uncultured Maritimibacter sp.
GGCGGGGCGGGCGCGAAGATCGGCTTTGTCGCGGCGGGCAAGAACTGGCTGGACCTTGTGCATGCGCTATCGCTGCTGGGGGTCGACGCCGCAGAGGCCGAGCGTCTTGGGATCACCACCTACAAGGTTGGGCAGGTCTGGCCGCTGGACATGGCAAGCTTTCACGAATGGGCGGAGGGTCTCGACCTGATCGTAGTGGTCGAGGAAAAGCGCAAGCTGATCGAGGTGCAGATTAAAGAGGCGATCTTTGACGACCGGGGCGGCCGGCGCGTCTATGGCTGGCACAAGGGCGGCGCGCATGAGAATGGCCGGCGGGTTGAGCTGTTTCCGACGCGCTATGCGCTGGACCCGGTCACCATCGCAGAGAAGATCGGCGCCATCCTGATCGAGGAAGGGCGCGAGTCGGAAAACATAAAGGCTGGCTTGCAGAATATTGAAACAGCAAGGAAATCAGACAATGCGGAAGAGATCGCGGCGCGGTTGCCGTACTTCTGCTCGGGCTGCCCGCATAACTCGTCCACCAAGGTGCCGGAAGGGTCGCGCGCCTATGCCGGGATCGGCTGCCATTATATGGTGCAATGGATGGATCGGGAGACCATCGGCTATACCCATATGGGCGGCGAGGGCGCGAATTGGGTCGGCGAGGCACCATTCTCGACGCGGGAGCATGTCTTTCAGAATATTGGCGACGGCACCTACAACCATTCGGGGGTGCAGGCCATCCGCTTCGCGCTAATGGCTGGCACGAATGTGACCTACAAGATCCTGTATAATGACGCGGTTGCGATGACCGGCGGGCAGAAGAACGATGGCGGGCTGTCGGCAGATCAGATCGTGCGGGAATTGCTGGCGATGGGGGTGCGGAATGTCGCCCTGGTGCATGACGAGAAAGAGGGCCTCGACCTGAGCCTGTTCCCGCGGGAGGTTCCCAAACACGGCCGAGACGAACTGCGAGAGGTTCAGGCGCGGTTCGCCGGGTACAAGGGAGTCTCTGCGATCGTTTACGTTCAGACCTGTGCCGCCGAAAAGCGGCGCCGCCGCAAACGGGGCGCCTTCTCCGATCCGGACAAACGCGTCTTCATCAACACCGATGTCTGCGAGGGCTGCGGCGATTGCGGGGTGCAGTCGAACTGCGTTTCAATCGTTCCAATTGAGACGGAATTGGGGCGGAAACGTGCCATCGAGCAATCCTCCTGCAACAAGGATTTCAGTTGTCTCAAGGGCTTCTGCCCGTCCTTTGTCACAATCGAGGGGGCAAAGGTTCGAAAGGCGGCGCGTGTCTCGCTGGACACCGGGCATCTGCCCTTGCCGACGCTTCCCAGGATCGACGGGACCCATAACACGGTCATCACCGGGGTTGGCGGAACCGGCGTCGTGACGATTGGCGCGGTGATGGCGATGGCCGCGCATCTGGATGGCAAGGGCGTGGGCATGATGGAGATGGCGGGTCTGGCCCAGAAGGGCGGCGCAGTGCATATCCACTGCCGCATCGCCGATACGCCCGACGACATCTCTGCCATCCGCGTCGCCACCGGAGAGGCGGATGCCCTGATCGGCGGTGACCTGGTTGTGTCGGCCGGGGCCAAGACCCTTGGGTTGACACGTACGGGCCATACCGGCGCGGTGGTCAACAGTCACGAGACGATCACGGGCGACTTCACACGAAACACCGAATTTCGATTGCCATCCGACCGGTTGCGCCTATCTCTTGAAGCGCGTATGCGGGATCGCCTTACCCTGTTCGATGCCTCGGACCTGGCGAAGGAGGTGATGGGCGACACGATCTTTTCGAACATGATCGTCTTTGGCGCGGCCTGGCAGCGGGGCCTGATCCCGCTGAGCCTGGAGGCAATTGAGAAGGGGATCGAGCTGAACGGAGCCGCCCCCGACGCCAACAAGCGCGCGTTCGAGATTGGCCGCTGGGCCGCCCTGAACGCCGCGCGCGTGGCAGAGATCGCCGCCCCGAAGGTGGTCAACCTGCCGCAGTCGCTGGACGAGCGGATCCGGTACCGCGAAGAGCTGCTCGTTCAGTACCAGTCCAAACGGCTGGCAAAACGTTACCGAAAACTTGTGGATCGTTTCGATACTCCGAAGATGCGGGAGGCCGTCGCAACAGCGTATCACAAGCTGTTGTCCTACAAGGATGAATATGAGGTCGCCCGGCTACTGCTGAGAACCGAAGCGCAGGCGCGCGCGACCTTCGATGGCGATCTGCGGCTGACCTATCATCTGGCCCCGCCGCTTCTTTCGGGCCAAGGCCCCGATGGTCGTCCGGCCAAAAGGTCGTATGGGCCATGGATCCGGCGGGCGTTCCGTGTCCTGGCGGGGCTGCGGCGGCTGCGGGGGACGCCATTCGATCTCTTCGGCTGGACGGCAGAGCGCAGAATGGAACGCGCGCTGATCAAGCAATATGAGACTGATATGAAAGCGCTTTTGGTCAGGGGCTGGGACGATATGGAGGACGCGGCCGTGGCGCTGGCGAGCGTGCCGCTCGACATCCGGGGGTTCGGGCCCGTCAAGGCGGCGAACGGTGCCAAGGCGGCCAAGCGGCGCGAAGAAATCCTGGCCGCGCTCGCCGCCGGAGGGCCGAGTCTACAAAGCGCCGCCGAGTAACGGGAGCGCGTCACAAATTCTTTGCATTTCTCTCACATAACGTCTTCACCCCTTCTTGAAATGTGCGAAAAGGGATCCGTCATCGACTTCAAGCAGATCGCTGACGCAGGTGGTTTGCGGCCTTTTGGCCTATCTTGAAAGGAGCGAGGATGGCCGACAGCAAGCAAGTCGCCCGCGAAATCAGCTACGCGAGTTCGGCCCGTACCAAAAGCGGCCGGGCGATGATTCGGCTCTTGGAGAATGCCACGGGTCGGCTGAACCTGATCAAGCGCGCCAGCGGTTACGACCTGGAAGTGAAGGAAGGCCGGGATTTCTGGGAAGTCATGGTCGAGCGCTACGGCCTGAGCCTGAAGATCATGGCAGGGGAGTTGACCAATATTCCCGCGCAGGGCCCGCTGATCCTGATCGCGAACCACCCCTACGGCATCCTCGACGGGCTGATGCTGGGCCATATCCTGAGCCTCGCCCGCGGCGATTTCCGCATCCTGGCGCACCGAATCTTTCGCAAGGCGGAAGAGCTGAACCGGATCATCCTGCCGATCTCCTTCGATGAGACCCAGGAGGCCGTCCGCCAGAACATCGAGACCCGCAAGACGGCCCTGCGCTATCTGGGCGACGGCGGCGCCATCGGCATCTTCCCCGGGGGCACCGTTTCGACCGCGCCCAAACCCTTCGGCCAGCCCGTCGACCCGCTTTGGCGCAGCTTCACCGCCCGCATGATCCTGAAATCACAGGCCACTGTCGTGCCGATCTTTTTCGACGGGCACAATTCTCGGTTGTTTCAGATCGCCAGCCATCTGCATGTCAATCTGCGCATGGCGCTGCTGATCAACGAATTCCGGCAGCGGGTCGATGAGCCTGTCAGTGTGTCCATCGGAAAACCCATCCCGCGCAGCGATTTGGCTCCATTTGCCGATAATTCGAAATCGATGATGGATTTTTTGCGCGCGCGGACCTATGCACTCAGCCCTAGACCGCTCAAATCCACGGCATACGGATTTGAGTTTGAGGAAAAATACAGGGCGTAACAACAGTGGCGGTTGGGATCTTCGATAGCGGTCTGGGCGGATTGAGCGTGCTTGATGCTGTGTCGCGCCTGCTGCCGGACACGGGCCTTGTCTATTGTGGTGACAACGCGAATGCCCCCTACGGCGTTCGCGACCCGGACGATATCTACGAGCTGACCACGGCAGGATGCGCGCGGCTGTTCGAGGCGGGGTGCAACCTGGTGATCCTGGCCTGCAACACCGCCAGCGCCGCCGCCCTGCGCCGGATGCAGGAAGGGTGGGTGCCGTCGGATCGGCGGGTGCTTGGCGTGTTCGTCCCCCTGATCGAAGCCCTGACCGAGCGGCAATGGGGCGACAACTCTCCACCGCGCGAGGTACGGGTCAAGCATGTGGCGTTGTTCGCGACGCCAGCGACCGTCCGCTCACGCGCGTTCCAGCGGGAATTGGCCTTTCGCGCCATAGGGGTAGACGTTGAAGCGCAATCCTGCGGAGGCGTGGTGGACGCGGTCGAGGAAGGGGACATGATCCTTGCCGAGGCCTTGGTGCGTAGCCATGTGGACGCGCTGCTGCGCAAGATGCCAGAGCCTGACGCGGCGGTGCTGGGCTGCACCCATTATCCGCTGGTCGAGCAGGTGTTCCGCGACGCCTTGGGCCCCAAGGTGGAAGTGTTTTCGCAACCCGTTCTGGTCGCGGCGAGCCTTGCCGACTATCTGCGCCGCAGACCAGAGATGCGCGGCGACGGGCAGGGTGCGGTGTTTTTGACGACGGGCGATCCGCAGAAAGTTTCGGATCAGGCCACTCGTTTCTTGCGACGACGAATTTCATTTGTCGACGCGTGATTGTGCGCCGCGCCAATCGTTCCTAAATCTAACCTGAAAGTGTTAAGGTCTGAAGCATGACCCATAAGATCGCCATCCTTGGCGCCTCTGGCTATACCGGGGCCGAACTTGTGCGGATGATGTCGTCGCATCCGTTGATGCAGATCGTCGCCCTTTCGGCAGACCGCAAGGCCGGGATGCAGATGGCAGAGGTCTTTCCGCATCTTCGCCACATGGATTTGCCGGCGCTGCAAAGGATCGAAGAGATCGACTTTGCCGACATTGATCTGGTGTTTTGTGCGCTACCCCATGGGACAACGCAACCTGTTATCAATGCCTTGCCAAAACATCTTAAGGTCGTCGATCTCAGCGCGGATTTCCGTCTGCGCGATCCCGATGCCTATCGAAAATGGTATGGCAAACCCCATGCGGCGCCGGACTTGCAGCGCGAGGTGGTATACGGGCTGACCGAATTTTACCGCGAAGAGATCCGTGGCGCCCGTGTGGTGGCCGGCACCGGCTGCAATGCGGCGACCGGTCAATATGCGCTGCGTCCACTTGTGTCGGCGGGCGTGATTGATCTGGATGACATAGTGGTGGATCTCAAGGCCGCGACCTCGGGGGCGGGGCGGACTCAGAAAGAGCATCTGATGTTCTCCGAGCTGCATGAGAATATCCTGTGTTACTCCATGGGGGGCAAACATCGGCATCTGGGAGAGTTCGATCAGGAATTGTCCCTGCTGGCCGGGCGCAAGGTGGAGATCATGCTGACGCCGCAGCTGATCCCGGCGTCCCGCGGGATCCTGGTGACAACCTATGTCAAGGGCGACCCCGGGGCGATTTATAACGCGCTCTCAAACGCTTATGCTGCAGAACCGTTCATCTGTGTTTTGCCGGAGGGGCAGGTTCCGTCGATGAAGGATGTTCGGGGCTCGAATTATTGTCATATTGGCGTCGTTGGGGACCGGCGGCCGGGGCGGGCGGTTGTTGTTGCGACGCTTGATAATCTGGCCAAGGGGTCCTCTGGCCAAGCACTTCAGAATGCGAATCTCATGCTGGGGATCGAGGAAACACTCGGCCTCGTCTCGGCACCGCTTTTTCCATAAAGATCAAAGGGTAACGCAATGGCAGGATTGAAAAACCTAAAGAAGGCACGGCGCGTCCAGATCATTTTGGCCGCGGTGGTGGCCCTGGCCGTTTCAACGGCGTTGATCGGATATGCCATGCGGGACGGGATCAACTTCTTTCGCGCTCCGAGCCAGATCGCAGAGGATCCGCCCGCGCCCAACGAACGTTTTCGCCTGGGCGGTTTGGTCGAAGAGGGCACGCTGGTGCGCGGGCAGGGCAAGACGGTCTCGTTTCGGGTAACCGATGGCGGGGCGTCGATTCCCGTGACCTATACTGGCGTGCTGCCGGACCTGTTCGGCGAGGGGCAGGGCATGGTTGGCACCGGTAACTACATCAACGGTATCTTTGAAGCCTCCGAAATCCTTGCAAAGCATGACGAGACTTACATGCCGAAAGAGGTTGTCGACGCGTTGAAGGAACAGGGCGTTTATCAGGAACCGAACGGTTAGATGTCCATTCGTTAACCGATTCTAAAGAATACTGCGTCGGCATTTGTCAGGCACGAGGCAGTATTATGAAATCGGTTGAAGCCATTGCAGACGAGATCATCGCCCGCGAAGGCGGCTTTGTGAACGATCCCGACGATCCGGGCGGGGCCACGAAATACGGGGTCACCATTGGGACCATGCGGGCGTTGGGCCTGGATACGGACCGTGACGGAGATGTCGATGTCCAGGACGTCCGGAACCTTACCTGGGCCCAGGCGCGGTCGATCTTTGTGGATCACTATTTTCACGGGCCCAAGATCGGGGCGCTGCCGGGCCCGATCCAGGCATCCGTCTTTGACATGTATGTCAATTCCGGTGCAAATGCCGTCAAGATTTTGCAACGTCTTCTCAATGAGATGGGGCAGAGAGTTGCGGTGGATGGGGTGATCGGACCCAATACGATTGCAGCGGCGCAATCGGCCTATGCGGCAGCCCCGAAACATCTGGCGGACGCCTACGGCATTGCGCGCCGCAACTACTATTACGCCCTCGCGGATCATCGCCCGGCCAGCCGTAGGTTTGCCCGTCGACGTGATGGTGGGAAGGGTGGCTGGATCCGGCGGGCGGAGGAGTTCATTTCGCCGCGCTATCATCTTAGTCCCGAGGATCATCGTCGGAGGACCGTGTCATGGGGATAATCGACGGGACGCTGGGCGCCTTGTTCGGTGGAGGCCGGAATGTCGTCAAGGAGACGGTGGAGGTCTTTCGCGAGAACGCGGAAGCGGCGGGGCAACGCGAAATTGACCTGCAATCGGCGACCCTGGGCCAGTTCGCGGCGGAGTTTGCGGTGGCTCGGAAAGGCTGGTTCGATCGATTCATCGACGGTCTGAACCGTGTGCCGCGCCCGGCCATGGCGCTTGGCACGCTCGCTTTGCTGGTCTCTGCGATGTACGATCCGATCTGGTTCGCCGCCCGGATGCAGGGAATCGCACTCGTCCCTGATCCGCTATGGTGGTTGCTGGGCGCCATCGTCAGCTTTTACTTTGGTGCGCGGCATCAGGCAAAAGGCCAGGAGTTTCAAAGATCTATCGCCGAAACCTTGGCGAGGGCGCCGGATGTGCAGCGCAATGTGACGTCCTTGTTGGCCCTGAACGCGGGCGCGGGCCAGCCGGAAGAAGAGTCTGGGTCGGTCATCGGCTCTAATGCTCCCAACCTGGCGTTGGAAGAATGGCGACGCGGCGCGTCCTGAGCGCGCCGGAAGGGCGGGGCGATCTGATCTGAGCTGCAGATCGTCCCCGCTTGGCCAGCGGCGCCGCCTGGTAAAACCTTCGCGATCCGTCGACAAAAGATTGGCCCCTCCGAGCTGTGCGGCTATACCAAGTGTATGATAGTAGAACTTGGTCACTTCGCCCTCATCCTCGCCTTCGCAATCGCGATCGTGCAGTCCATTTTGCCGCTAATTGGCGCCCAGAAGGGCTGGCGCGGGTGGATGGCCATAGCCGAACCGGCCGCCACGGCCCAATTCATGCTGACCGGCGTTGCCTTTGCGGCGCTGACTTATGCTTTTGTGACCTCGGACTTTTCGCTAAGGCTGGTTGTGCTGAATTCGCACACGGACAAGCCGATGATCTACAAGATCAGCGGTGTCTGGGGGAACCATGAGGGCTCGATGCTGCTTTGGGTGCTTATCCTGACGCTGTTCGGGGCCTGTGCCGCGTGGTTCGGCCAGGGTCTGCCCGCGACGCTGCGTGCGCGCGTTCTGGCGGTGCAATCTTCTATCGGCGTGGCGTTTTTTGCATTCATCCTCTTTACATCGAACCCGTTTTTGCGACTGGCGATCCCGCCGATGAATGGCGAGGATCTGAACCCGTTGCTTCAGGATCCCGGACTCGCGTTCCATCCGCCGTTCCTGTATCTCGGCTATGTCGGGCTTTCGATGTCGTTCTCCTTCGCGGTGGCCGCGCTCATTGAGGGGCGGGTGGATGCGGCGTGGGCCCGCTGGGTGCGGCCCTGGACGCTGGCGGCCTGGCTGTTCCTGACCATCGGCATCGCACTGGGGTCCTGGTGGGCCTATTATGAACTCGGCTGGGGCGGCTTCTGGTTCTGGGACCCGGTCGAGAACGCGTCGTTCATGCCTTGGCTCATCGCGGCTGCCCTGTTGCATTCTGCCATCGTGGTGGAAAAGCGCGAGGCGCTGAAGGCCTGGACCATTTTGCTTGCGATCCTGGCCTTCGGTTTTTCGTTGATCGGGACCTTCATTGTGCGCTCCGGCGTGCTGACCTCAGTGCATGCCTTCGCCAATGATCCGGAGCGGGGTGTGTTCATCCTCATCATCCTCGGGATCTTCATGGGCGGGGCACTGATGCTGTATGCGGCGCGCGCGGGCGCAATGGAAGCCAAGGGCGTTTTTTCGACGGTCAGCCGGGAATCAGCGCTCGTTTTCAACAACATACTTCTAGCTGTCGCGACCCTGGTGGTCTTTGTCGGAACGATCTGGCCGCTGGTGGCGGAACTGCTGTTCGACCGCAAGCTGTCTGTCGGCCCGCCGTTTTTCGATGCGGCCTTCACGCCATTCTTCGTCGCACTGGCCGCGATCTTGCCGATCGGATCACTGCTGCCCTGGAAGCGGGCGCGGCTGGATCGGACCGCGCGCTCCTTGTCCGTTGTGCTCGCCTGTGCGATCCTTGCAGGCGCTGCGGTCTGGACCTTGCAGACCGGTCGGTCGTTGCTGGCGCCGGTTGGCATGGTGCTGGTGGTCTGGCTGGTCGGTGGCGCGATCGCCGATCTGGCCTCGCGCACGGGGCGAGGGTCAGTCTCCTCGCGCCTTGGCCGCCTCTCGCGGTTGCCGCGGGCTGACTATGGGAAATCCGTTGCGCATGCCGGTCTTGGAATCACGATGTTCGGCATCGCCGCCATAACCGCTTGGCAGCAAGAGGATATTCGCGTAGCTGCCGTGGGCGAGACCTTCACCGTCGGGGCCTATGACATCACGCTAGCGGATGTCAGCCGGACGCGTGGGCCGAACTACAATTCGATCATGGCCAAGATGGAGGTGTCGCGGAACGGGCGCGAGGTGTCGGTTCTCTATCCGGAAAAGCGCGTGTATCCCGTGGCGCAGATGCCCACGACCGAGGCGGCCATCGACAATGGCGTCTTCCGCGACATCTATCTGGTGATCGGTGATGCGCAGCAGGACGGGGGATGGGCGGTGCGCACCTATATCAAGCCCTTTGCGAACTGGATCTGGGCGGGCTGCATCATCATGGCGCTCGGCGGGTTCCTGTCGCTGACCGACCGCCGGTTCCGGGTTGCTGCGGGGGCGCGCAATGCCAGCGGCCCAACAGCGGTTCCCGCGGAATGAGGCGCCTTGTCCTGGCAATGTGCCTTCTGGCGGCGCCGGTCTTTGCGGTTCAGCCGGATGAAGTGTTGGACGATCCGGCGCTGGAGACACGGGCGCGCGACATTTCGCGGGAATTGCGGTGTCTTGTCTGCCGCAACGAGTCGATTGATGAATCGAATGCCGACCTCGCCCGTGACCTGCGGTTGATCGTGCGTGAGAGGTTGGTCGCGGGCGACAGCGATTCCGAGGTTCTGGACTATGTCGTGGACCGTTTCGGCGAGTTTGTTCTTTTGAATCCAACGCGGACCGGGGCGAACCTCATCCTCTGGATCTCGGGCCCGGTGATGCTCTTGGTCGCACTTGGGGGCGCGTTGCTGTATATGAGGCGGCGGTCGCAGGCGGCGGAGGGTCCGGCCTCGCTGTCGTCCGAGGAACAAGCGCAACTGAAACGCATTCTCGACAGCTAAGACCAGGCCGCGCGTTGTAACTGGCATAGGGTTCGGACTAGGCTTTGCAGCGGGACGACCAGGAAGGATGCCATGCAATACGAAACAATTCGCGTCAGTTTTGAAGAGGGCGTGGCGATTCTGACCCTGAACCGGCCGGAGGTCATGAACGCGTTGAACACCCAGATGCGGGCGGAACTGTTGCACGCCGTAAAGGCGGCGGAAGCGACCGCGCGTGTTCTGGTCATGACCGGCGCGGGGCGGGCGTTCTGTTCCGGTCAGGATCTTGGCGACCGGGTGAACGCAACAAATGTCGATCTGGAACGGACGCTGCGAGATGAGTATGAACCGCTTCTGCGGGCCATTTTTGACTGTGGCATTCCGACGATTTCTGCGGTGAACGGGACAGCCGCCGGCGCGGGCGCCAACCTGGCCCTTTCGGCGGATGTTGTGATCGCCTCAGAAAATGCGCAGTTTCTTCAGGCATTTACGCGGATCGGCTTGATGCCGGATGCGGGTGGGACCTATTGGTTGCCGCGCCAGATGGGGTTTGCCAAGGCGATGGGTGCCGCGCTTTTCGCGGAGCCGATCCCGGCGCGCAAGGCGGCGGACTGGGGGATGATCTGGGAAGCCGTTCCCGAGATCGACTTTACGGCTCATTGGCGTGCGCGGGCGGCGAAGCTGGCGCATGGCCCGACGGTCGCCTATGCAAATGCCAAGCGGGCGATACGGGAAAGCTACGACAACACGCTGACCACCCAACTGGAGCTGGAGGCCGAATTGCAGGGCGCCTGCGGCAAGACCCGGGACTTTCAGGAGGGGGTTGTCGCCTTTCTTGAAAAGCGCGCCCCGGATTTCGAGGGGCGCTAGGTCTGGCGCCACCTTGGTCTGACAGCTGTTGTCGCGAAATGCTTAGACTTTGTCGTCTCCGACGCGGACGTGCGCGGTCCTAGCGATGTCTGATGCTGGACATACATATGGCTGGCAGAGGATGATAGATGGCGGAAGACGTTGCACTTCAGTCGGTAATTGGCCCGCCTGAGACGGCGCGGGGGCTGCCCAATGCGCATTACACCTCTTCCGGGATGTACGAGGCAGAGGCCGAGGCGCTGCTGTTTGCCAATTGGGCCGCCATCGCCTTTGCCAAGGATGTTGCGCCCGGCGCGGCGATGCCAATCGATTTCGTCGGCCAGCCTCTGGTGGTTGTCCGGAATCGGGAAGGCGGCCTGAAGGTCTTTCAGAACGTCTGCCGCCACCGGGGCATGATCCTTGTATCCGAAAAGAAATCAGTCGGCGGGGTGCTGCGATGCCCCTATCATTCCTGGTGCTATGCCCTGACCGGAGAACTCGTGGCGACGCCGCATGTTGGCGGGGCCGGACAAAATGCGCATCCGTCAATTTCGCGCGGCGAGCTGGGACTTGTCGAGGTGCGGTCCCACGTTTGGCGCGATGTGATCTTCGTCAATGTCGACGGGCAAGCTGCGGATTTTGAAGATTATTCCTCCGACCTTCAATCCAGGTGGCAGGAATTTGGCGGGAGTGCCGTGCATCCCGGGGCGGATAGCACGTTTTTTTTCGATGTGGCCTGCAACTGGAAGCTTGCGGTCGAAAACTATTGTGAGAGCTACCATTTGCCGTGGGTTCATCCTGGGCTCAACAGCTATTCGCGGCTGGAGGATCATTACAATATCGAACAAACGGATGCCTATTCCGGACAGGGCACGCTGGTGTACCGGCAACTGGTCGGCGCGGATGGCGCCAGGTTCGCCGACTTCCCGGGCCTGTCGGAGAAATGGGATCAAGGCGCAGAATATGTTGCGCTTTATCCGAACCTGTTGTTGGGCGTCCATCGGGACCACACCTTCGCGATCATTCTGGAACCGCTGGGCCCTGCGCGCACCAGAGAGCATGTGGCCTTGTACTATTCCAGTGAACCAAACGCGGTCGCGCCGGAGTTCGAGGCGTTGCGGCGGAGGAATACCGAGATGTGGCACACGGTCTTCAAAGAGGATCTCTTTGTGGTGGAGGGGATGCAAAAAGGCCGCCATGCCAAGGGGTTCGACGGTGGACGGTTCAGCCCTGTGATGGATGGTCCCACCCATTGCTTTCACCGTTGGGCCGCAAAGCGCCTTGACTCGAGCCATGCCGGCAAATGCCGTGTCCCGGATCTTTGATCCGGGCCCGCTGGATGCGCTGATCCTGGCGGCACATGAGGCCGGGGATACCATTGGCCTGGCAAAGCTGTATGAAACGGCCGCAAACGGCCTGGAGGCCGAGGGGAAGGCTGCTGAGGCGGCGTTCTATCTCACCCATGCCTATGTTTTCGCGTTGGAAAGCGCCCTCGACTCCCAATTGCGTCTCCGAAAGCGTCTGGTCGCCCTTGGGCGAGAAACGGAGCATTGAGGCTTCGGGGGCAGGACGGCATGTCAGATCACGCATCGATCCTTTGATCGTGACGCTCATAGGGTGACGCGCGTGGGATCCTCGAGAAATCCTTGACCCGGTCGAGAGAAGCATCGAACAAGGCCCTGACACAAAGCCGACCACTTGGGGCAGCCCCGCGGGCGCAACAGGACTGGTCTTTGGGGGAAAGAGCATATGGACATTACATCAGACACCAGCGCGATCGTGACCGGGGGGGCGTCGGGGCTCGGGCTTGCTGTCGCGCAGGAGCTTGCCGCAAAGGGCGCTCATGTCACGATCTTCGATCTGAATGCGGAGGGTGCCAAGGCGCAAGCTGCAGAGATCTCGGGGGATTTCGCATGTGTGGATGTATCGGACCCGCAAAGCGTCGCGGAGGGGATGGCACAGGTCCGGGCCGCCGGTCGTGGTTTGCACGTCCTGATGAACTGCGCTGGGATTGGACCTGCGGCAAAGACCGTGTCGCGCGGGGCGGCGCATGATCCGGCTGTGTTTGAAAAGACGATCCGTATTAACCTTTTGGGAAGCTTCAACTGCGCCAGCCAAGGCGCTGTGATCATGTCTGAAAATGACCCCGTCACTGCTGATGGCGAGCGCGGGGTGATCATTCACACCGCCTCTGTCGCTGCCTATGACGGGCAGGTGGGGCAGATCGCCTATGCGGCGTCAAAGGGCGGCATCGTGGGAATGACCTTGCCCATGGCACGCGATCTGTCGCAACACGGGATCCGCGTGATGACGATTGCGCCTGGCATCTTTCTGACGCCTCTGCTGCATGGTCTGCCGCAAGATGTTCAAGACTCGCTGGGGCGCCAGGTCCCTTTCCCGTCGCGGCTTGGCGATGTGGCGGAGTTTGCCGCGCTCGCGGGCCATATCGTTGAAAACCCAATGCTGAATGGGGAAGTCATCCGGCTGGACGGGGCGATCCGAATGGCGCCGCGGTAATGACATTTAGCGCTGGAAAACTGTCAATTTAGCGCTAACACGGCGAGCATTGGCCGAAATTTATCACCAGAGCCCGGTGGCCACACGGAAACTGGAATTTAACCGATATCGGAGACGTTGAATGTCGCCCGCCTTCGGGTTCCAGATCCGCGAGGCGCCGACGCATGCGGGACGGCGAGACGCTTGACGGGGACCCCGTATGATTGACCTCGGTGTTGTTTTGCCTAACGTGCCCGAAGCCGAGGCTCCGCACGTCCGGGGCGACTGATTTGAGAGAGCACATGGCACGAGACGGTTCAACGGCAGAGGCGCTGCGCGCGTCCATACTGCGGCACCTGACTTTCACCTTGGGCAAGGACGCCGATCATGCCAGTCGATATGACTGGCGGATGGCGACGTCCTTCGCGCTGCGCGACCGCATTGTCGAGCCCTGGTTCAACTCGACCAAGCGCGCCTATGACACGGGGGCAAAACGCGTTTACTATCTGTCGCTGGAGTTTCTGATCGGCCGGCTGTTGGAAGACTCGGCCATCAACCTGGGGCTGCGGGATCAGGTGGAACGCGCGCTGGACGGGGTCGGCCCGGATTTCGCGACTCTGGTCGAGGATGAGCCCGACGCGGCCCTTGGGAACGGGGGGCTTGGGCGTCTGGCCGCCTGTTTCATGGACTCGCTGGCGACCCTCGGCGTGCCGGCGCATGGCTATGGGATCCGGTATGAACATGGCCTGTTCCGGCAGCGGTTCGAGAACGGGTATCAGGTGGAAACGCCTGAGGATTGGCTGAAACAGAAGCATCCGTGGGAGTTTGAGCGCCCCGAAGTCACCTTTGAGATCGGTTTCAAGGGATATGTGGACGGGGACACCTGGGTGCATGGGGAGTCGGTGATCGCAACCGCGCATGACATGCCGGTGGTCGGCTGGCAGGGGCAGTGGGCGAACACATTGCGCCTATGGGCCGCGCAGCCGACGACGCTGTTCGACCTCGACCGGTTCAACGCGGGGGATTACACCGCCGCGGCGGAGCCGGAAGCGCTGGCGCGGACAATCTCGCGCGTGTTGTATCCAGACGATACCACCTATGCCGGGAAAGAGCTGCGTCTGAAGCAGGAATTCTTCATGACATCAGCGGCTTTGCAGGACATCCTCAGGCGCTATGTCGGTGCGGGCGGCGATCCGCGCGCGCTGTCGAAACATGTTGCCATTCAGCTCAACGATACCCATCCCGCGATTGCCGGCCCGGAACTGATCCGCCTGCTGCTGCAACATGGGATCGACTTTGAAGAGGCCGCCGGCATTGCCGAGGCGACGCTGAACTATACCAACCACACCCTGCTGCCCGAGGCGTTGGAGCGTTGGTCGACCTGGCTGATGGGCAACGTCTTGCCCCAGCATATGGCGTTGATCGAGCGGCTCGACGAGCGGCATCGGCGCGCGCACCCGAAGCGCGCCAAGCATGTGGCGATTGTCCAACAAAACGAGGTGCATATGGGTAACCTCGCCTTCATCATGGCGCACCGGGTGAACGGCGTGTCCGCCTTGCACACCGATCTGGTCAAAAGCACGGTGTTTTCGGATCTCGGCTCTCTGCATCCCGAAAAAATCATCAATCAAACCAATGGGATAACGCCGAGACGGTGGTTGCGGCTGGCGAATCCGGGGCTTGCGGGACTGGTCACTAAGACCATTGGCGAGGGTTGGGAGGCTGACCTGGATCGCCTCGACGGGCTCGAGCCGCATATCGAAGACAGCGGATTCATCGCGGATTATGCGGCGGCCAAGCGCCAGAACAAGGTCGAACTGTCGAACTGGGTGTCTGACGCTTGCGGTGTCGCGGTCGATCCCGACGCGATTTTCGACGTCCAGATCAAGAGGATACACGAGTACAAGCGCCAGTTGCTGAACATCTTGCAGACGGTCGGGCAATGGCTTGAGATGCGCAAAAACCCCGATGCCGACTGGGTGCCGCGGGTCAAGATCTTTGGCGGCAAGTCCGCGCCGGGATATGGGGTTGCCAAGGAAATCATCCATTTTATCAACGATGTGGCGACCGTAATTAATGATGACCCGGCAACGCGGGGACGGTTGAAGATCGTCTACCCCGCGAATTACAACGTCTCCATGGCCGAGCGTCTGATCCCTGCGGCCGATCTGTCCGAACAGATTTCCACGGCGGGCAAAGAAGCCTCTGGCACGGGCAACATGAAGTTCGCGCTGAACGGCGCGCTGACGATTGGAACGCTGGACGGGGCCAATGTCGAAATCCGTGAGCGGGTGGGGGCCGATAATTTCTTTCTGTTTGGCCTGACCGCGAAGGAAGTGGTGGCACGGCGGCGCTTTCCGGACCATGCCAAACTGGCCATCGAGGCCAGCAAGGTCTTGCCAGAAGTGCTTCAATTCATTGCAGAAGGTGGGTTTTCGCCAAACGACCCGGAACGGTACCACGGAATCGTCGACCGGATGTGGCATCACGATTACTTTCTGGTCGCGTCGGATTTCGATGCCTATGACGCCGCGCAGGGCGAGGTGGACAAAGCGTGGCGCGACCGCGATGCTTGGTTGAAAATGGCTGCCCGGAATACCGCGCGGGTCGGCTTCTTTTCCTCTGATCGGACGATCCGGGGCTATATGAAAGACGTTTGGGACGTGACGCCAGCACTGTAACGCGGAAAGAACGGGGGGTTTATGGCAGACGTTGAGATCGGCGAGTGGATTTCTGCGGAAGACGCCCATGCGATCATTGAGGGGCGGCACAGCGACCCGTTCCGGATTCTGGGGCCACATCAGCGCAAGGGTCAACGCTGTCTGACCGTTTTTGTGCCGGGGGCAGAGAAAGTCGTCGCCTTCTCGGGCACAGCCACCGAAACGGAGCTGTCGCCGATGCGCGATGCGCCCGGACTTTTCGTCGGAAAGTTCGGCCGCACCAAATCCTATCGTCTGCGCTGCAGCAATGCCGAAGCCACCTGGGAGATCGACGATCCCTATCGGTTTGGCCCGGTTCTGGGCGAGATTGATGAATATCTTTTGGGCGAGGGCACGCATCGCCGCATTTGGCAGGCCCTCGGGGCGCATTGTCTGACTCATGACGGCGTTGAGGGGGTAAATTTTGCGGTCTGGGCGCCGAATGCCTTGCGGGTGTCGGTTGTGGGGGATTTTAACTTCTGGGACGGTCGGCGCCATACCATGCGCCGCCGCGGCGCCACCGGGGTGTGGGAAATTTTCTTGCCTGGGCTGACGGAAGGCACTGTTTACAAGTACGATATCCTGGGCCCCGATGGTCAGAACCAACCGCTGAAGGCCGATCCTGTCGGCTTTGGGTCGGAACATCCGTCGGCCAATGCCTCTGTTGTTCGGCGGATCGATCAATCCAGCTGGTCCGATGGCGACTGGATGCAGAATCGGCACGTGCGGCACAGCATCGACGCTCCGATCTCGGTCTACGAAGTGCATCTGGGCAGTTGGAGGCGCGCCGATGACGGTGCGCGGCGCCTCAGCTATGTGGAACTGGCCGACAGCCTGGTGGACTATGCCGACTGGATGGGCTTCACGCATCTGGAGCTCTTGCCGATCAGCGAATTTCCCTTCGACGGATCATGGGGTTACCAACCTGTGGGCATGTACGCGCCGACCATCCGGCACGGCACGCCGGATGAGTTCCGCGCCCTGGTGGATGCGGCGCACCGGCGCGGACTGGGGGTGATCCTCGACTGGGTGCCGGGGCATTTTCCGACGGATCGCCATGGGCTTGGCCGGTTTGACGGCACCGCGCTGTATGAACATTCTGACCCCAAGGAGGGCTTTCATCAGGACTGGAACACTCTGATCTACAACTATGGTCGAAAAGAGGTCGCCAATTACCTGATTTCAAATGCGCTCTACTGGTTTGAGGAATATCACGTCGATGGCCTACGGGTGGATGCCGTCGCCTCGATGCTGTACCGTGATTACAGCCGCAAGCAGGGGGAATGGGTGCCCAACATCCATGGCGGGCGCGAGAATCTCGAGGCGATCGCCCTGTTGCAGAATATGAATGTGACAACTTATGGCGAGATGCCGGGGATCATGACGGTGGCCGAGGAATCGACGGCTTTCGATGGCGTGTCTCGGCCCGTGGATCATGGCGGCCTGGGGTTCGGGTTCAAATGGAACATGGGCTGGATGAACGACACGCTCGGCTACATGGAAAAAGACCCGATCCATCGCCGCCACCATCACCACCAGATGACTTTTGGCCTGCAATACGCCTTTTCCGAGAATTACATCCTGCCGATCAGCCATGACGAGGTCGTGCACGGCAAGGGCTCCATGATCGGCAAGATGCCGGGTAACGATTGGGAAAAGTTTGCAAATTTACGCGCATTTTACGGCTTTATGTGGGCCCATCCGGGCAAGAAACTGCTCTTTATGGGCTGTGAATTTGCGCAGCGAGCCGAATGGAATCACGACCGGTCGCTTGACTGGCATCTGACCGATCTTCCGGCGCATCGTGGGGTGCAGCTTTTGGTGCGGGATCTGAACCATCTGATGCGCGCGACGCCGGCGCTTTATGCCCAGGATACGAAGCCGCAGGGCTTTCAGTGGCTTGAAGAGGCGGATTTCGACAATTCCGTCTTTGCCTTTGTGCGGTGCGCCGGGCCGGACGAAAAGCGGGTGGTGGTTGTCGTCAACATGACCCCGCTGGAACGCAGCGGGTACCGCGTGGGCTTTCCCGGCGCGGGGCATTGGGGTGAGGTGCTGAATACGGACGCAGAGGTTTATGGTGGCGGAAATCGCGGGAATTTCGGGGGCATCGACACCGAAAGCATCGCTTGGCACGGGCAGGACCAGTCCGCGCTGCTGACTTTGGCGCCGCTTTCGACCGTCATCTTTTTGGAGAGTTAGGGAGGAACCATGGCAACCAAGACGAACAGCAGGCTGGCGAACCGGGCAATGGCCTTTGTGCTGGCGGGCGGGCGCGGCTCCCGGCTTCATGAATTGACGGACCGGCGCGCAAAACCGGCGGTGTACTTCGGCGGGAAGGTGCGGATCATCGATTTTGCGCTGTCAAACGCACTGAATTCCGGGATCCGGAAGATGGCCATCGCCACCCAATACAAGGCGCATTCGCTGATCCGGCATTGTCAGCGCGGCTGGAACTTCTTTCGCGCCGAGCGCAACGAGTACCTCGATATTCTTCCCGCTTCTCAGCGAGTTAGGGAGGACAAGTGGTACCTTGGAACCGCCGATGCGGTGACCCAGAACATCGACATCGTCGACAGCTACGATGTGGATTACGTAATCATCCTGGCAGGTGATCACATCTACAAGATGGACTACGAAAAGATGATCGCGCAGCATGTGGACAGCGGGGCGGATGTGACCATCGGCTGCCTGACCGTGCCCCGGATGGAGGCAAAGGCCTTTGGCGTGATGCATGTCAACGCCGAGATGCAGATCACGGATTTCCTTGAAAAACCCAAGGACCCGCCGGCCATACCCGGCGACCCGGACCATGCGCTTGCCTCGATGGGAATCTACGTCTTCGACTGGGCATATCTGCGCGAACTTTTATGCGAAGATGCGGAAAACCGCGACTCCAGTCACGATTTCGGGCACGATCTGATCCCGGGAATCGTCAAGAACGGCAAGGCCATGGCGCATCGCTTTGCCGATAGCTGCGTCATGACGGGCCATGAGACAGAACCCTATTGGCGCGACGTGGGCACGGTGGATGCGTTCCATGCCGCCAACCTCGACCTGACCGATTTCGTGCCCGAACTGGATCTATTCGACAATTCCTGGCCGATCTGGACCTATGGAGAAATCGTGCCTCCGGCGAAATTCATCCATGATGAAGACCACCGCCGGGGCAGCGCCGTCTCGTCGCTGGTGTCCGGGGGGTGCATTGTGTCGGGGTCAGAGGTCAGCAATTCGCTGCTGTTCACCGGCGTTCATGCCCACAGCTATTCCAGCCTGCATGAGGTTGTGGCCTTGCCCTATGTGGATATCGGCGAACGCTCGGATCTGACCAAATGCGTGATCGATCGCGGTGTGCAGATTCCCAAGGGTCTCGTCGTGGGAAAGGATCCCGAGGAAGATATGAATTGGTTTCGCCGGACAGACAACGGTGTGGTGCTGATCACCCAGCCGATGCTGGACGCGCGCGCGCGTAAATTGGGGTAAGTCATGCGCCAGGTTCTGTCCGTCGCCTCTGAATGTGTGCCGCTGCTGAAAACGGGGGGGCTGGCGGATGTGGTGGGCGCGCTCCCCAAGGCGTTGGCCGCCCAGGGCTGGCATATGCGGGTGCTGATGCCGGCCTATCAGGGCCTGCTTAAAAAGTTCGGCCTGTCCACGCCGGTCTGGTCGGACCCGGATCTATTTGGCGGGCCGGCGCGGGTAGTGGCAGGGCAGGTGGCGGGCATGGACATGCTGCTGCTGGATGCGCCGCATCTCTATGAGCGGCCGGGCGGCCCCTATAGCGATCCGGTGGGCGATTATGCCGACAACGCCGAACGCTTCGCCGCGTTGAGCTGGGCGGCGGCAGAGATTGCCCGCACGGGCCTGACCGACGGCTGGCGGCCCGAGGTCGTGCATTGCCACGATTGGCAATCCGGCTTTACCCCGGCCTATATGCGTTTTGCTGGCACCGATGATGTCCGCACGGTGATCACGGTGCACAACATCGCCTTTCAGGGCTGGGCGCCGGCCGACAAGCTGGTGGATCTGCGGCTGCCCCCAGCGGCGTTCACCGCGGATCAGCTGGAATACTACGGCGGACTCAGCAGCTTGAAGGCAGCGCTGGTGATGGCGGATGCGATCACCACCGTGTCGCCGACCTATGCAAGTGAATTGATGCGGAGCGAGTTCGGCCTGGGCCTCGAAGGGGTGATCGCCGCGCGCGCGAACGACGTGCATGGCATCCTCAACGGGGTGGACACCGACATGTGGTCACCCGAGACGGATCCGGCGATTCACCCGTATCAGGCGCGCTCTCTGGCCGGAAAAACGAAGAACCGGAAAGCCATTATCAAAGAGTTCAAGCTTGGTCCGGTGCCCGGCCCGCTAGCCGTGATCGTCAGCCGGATGACGACGCAAAAGGGCCTCGACCTGGTCCCCGATCTGCTGTCCGAGTTCATCTGGCGCGGCGGCGGGCTGATCGTGCTGGGCTCCGGCGACCCGCAGATCGAAATGGCGCTGTTGCATCAGGCGCAGCTTAACCCCCGGCGGGTCGCCGTGCGCATCGGCTTTGACGAGGATCTGTCGCACCGGCTGTTCGCGGGGGCCGATGCGGTGCTGGTGCCCTCGCGGTTCGAGCCGTGCGGGCTCACGCAAATGTACGGGCTGCGCTACGGGACGGTTCCGCTGGTCGCGGCCACGGGGGGGCTGAACGATACGGTGGTGGATGCGAATCCCGCCGCGCTGGAGGCAGGAGTGGCCACGGGGGTCGTGTTCCACCCCACGGACGCGCTGGCGCTGGCGCAGGCGTTGCGGCGGCTGGTCACCCTGTATGAAGATACGCGCAGTTGGCGCCAGATTCAGCGCAATGGAATGAAGGCAGATCTTGACTGGACCCGGTCTTCGGCGGCTTATGCGGCTTTGTACGAAGGTCTCGCCGAGTGAGCATGCATCGTTCCCGTCTTCCTGCCAGCTTGTATGGCTATTCGCTGTCGTCCGGCCGGCCCGATCCGCTGGGCGCGACCTTTGATGGGGACGGGGTCAATTTCGCGCTCTTTTCCGCCAATGCCGATCTGGTAGAGCTGTGCCTGTTCACGGAAGACGGATCGGCCGAGCGCGCGCGCATCCCCTTGCGCGAGCGTGACGGCGACGTGTGGCATATCCGGGTTTCGGGCCTGGGGCCGGATACGAAATATGGCTACCGGGTCCATGGCCCCTATGAGCCAGCGGTCGGACATCGCTTTAATCCCAACAAGTTGCTGCTGGATCCTTATGCGAAAAAGCTCAGCGGGCGCCTGATCTGGAACGATGCGGTCTATGGCTATGACATCCGCGCGCCCAAGGCCGATCTCAGCTTCGACCCGCGGGACTCGGCGCCCTATGTGCCCAAATCCGTGGTCGTCGATCCCAGCTTTCACTGGGGGGATGACGCGCCGCCCCGGATCCCCCGGTCGGAAACGGTCATCTACGAGGCGCATGTCAAAGGGCTGACCCAGACCCATCCCCATGTGGACCCGGAAATCGCGGGCACCTACCGGGCCGTCGCCAGCGAACCGATATTGGAGCATCTGACGAAGCTGGGCGTCACCACGGTCGAGCTGTTGCCGGTGCATGCCTTTGTCGACGAACGCTTTTTGGTGCAGAAACGGCTGCGCAACTACTGGGGCTATCAGACGATTGGATTCTTTGCGCCATCGCCGCGCTATATGGCGCGCGATGAGATCTGGGAGTTCCAGACGATGGTGCGCCGCCTGCATGCGGCCGGGTTCGAGGTGATCCTCGACGTGGTCTACAACCACTCCGGCGAAGCGAGCGAACTTGGGCCGACGCTGTCGTTTCGCGGGCTCGACAATGCCAGCTATTACCGGCTGACCGGGGGCGGGCGCTATTGCATCAACGACACGGGCACCGGCAACACGCTGAACACGGCGCATCCCGCGGTTCTGCGTATGGTGATGGATTCCCTGCGTTATTGGGTCGAGGTCATGCATGTGGACGGGTTTCGCTTTGACCTCGCCTCGACCCTGGCGCGCGAGGCCGAGGGGTTCGACCCCAGCGGCGGCTTCCTCGATGCGATCCGGCAGGACCCGGTGCTCAACAAGGTCAAGCTGATTGCCGAGCCGTGGGACATCGGCCCGGGCGGCTATCAGCTGGGCGCCTTTCCGCATCCGTTCAAGGAGTGGAACGACAAATACCGCGACGGGGTGCGTCGGTTCTGGCGCGGCGACGACCTGATGACGGCGGACCTGTCCAAGCGCCTGCTCGGATCGGCGGAACAATTCGACCATTCGGGGCGGGCGGCCACGGCCTCGGTCAATTTCCTGACCGCGCATGACGGGTTCACGCTGGAGGATCTGGTCAGCTACACCGTCAAGCGCAACCTGGCCAATGGCGAGGGCGACCGCGACGGCAAGGACGAGAATTACTCGGACAATATGGGGCTGGAGGGGCCGACGAGCGATCCGGCGCTGCGGGCGGCGCGGGGGCTGCGCAAGCGCAACATGCTGGCGACCCTGTTTCTCAGCCAAGGCACGCCGATGCTGCTGGCGGGGGACGAGCTGGGCAACAGCCAGGGCGGCAACAACAACGCCTATGCCCAAGACAATCAGACTGGCTGGCTGGACTGGACAAAGATCGACACAGAGCTTGTTGACTTCGTCGCGAAACTGACGGCTCTGCGGCGCGACCATACGGTGCTGCGCCAGCGGCTGTTCCTGCATTCCCGGCCGCGCCGGCGCGATGGTCTGCCGGATCTGTTCTGGCACAAGCCCAATGGCGACGAGCCGACCCGCGAAGACTGGCATGACCCCGCCTGGAAAACCCTGTGCGTGGAGATCCGGACCTCGTCCGAGACGCCGGAATATGATTCATCCGATGACGTGATCTTCGCGGTCTTCAACGCGGGCGAGGCCGAAGAGGTGACGCTGCCGCCCTGTCCCGAGGGCACGATCTGGGAGGTGATCCTGGACACGACCGAACCGGATGCGGGGCCGAGCAACCCGATGAAAGGCACGCTGAAAGCCCCGGCGCACAGCGTTCTTGCCCTGCAGCGCGTACCGACAAAAGAGGAGGCGAGATGAGCCTGATCACGGTCCCGACCGAACCAATAGGCGGGCAGAAGCCCGGCACATCCGGCCTGCGCAAGAAGACGCAAGTGTTCATGCAGCGCCATTACCTGGAGAACTTCGTCCAGTCGATCATCAACGCGATCGGCGGGCTTGCGGGGAAGACCCTCGTTCTGGGCGGGGACGGGCGCTATTTCAACGACCGCGCCTGTCAGGTGATCTTGCGGATGGCGGCGGCCAGCGGCGCGGCGAAGGTGATTGTGGGGCAGGGTGGTATTCTGTCAACTCCGGCCGCCAGCCATCTGATCCGGCTCAACAAAACCGACGGCGGGATCATCCTGTCGGCGAGCCACAACCCCGGTGGTCCGGATGAGGATTTCGGGATCAAGTACAACACCCCCAACGGCGGCCCCGCGCCCGAATCGGTGACAGAGGCGATCTTTGCCGCCACCGGGACGATCACCGAATATGCGGTGTTCGAGGTGCAGGACGTGGATCTGGCGACGCTGGGCACGCAGCGGATCGGCGATATGGTGGTCGAGGTTGTGGACCCGGTGGCCGATTATGCCGACCTGATGGAGACGCTGTTCGACTTCGACGCGATCCGCGCGATGATCGCAGGCGGGTTCCGCATCCGCTTCGATTCCATGTGCGCGGTGACGGGTCCCTATGCGGTTGAGATCATTGAGAATCGTCTGGGTGCGCCGCGCGGCACGGTGGTCAACCGCATCCCTCTGCCCGATTTCGGCGGGATGCATCCGGACCCGAACCCGGTCTGGGCCAAGACCCTGATGGACGAGATGTTTGGCGCCGATGCTCCCGATTTCGGCTGTGCCAGCGACGGCGACGGCGACCGCAACATGATCGTCGGGCCGGACACCTATGTCAGCCCCTCCGACAGCCTGGCCGTGATCGCGGCGAATGCGCATCTGGCCAAGGGCTACAGCGACGGGCTGAAGGGGGTTGCGCGCTCGATGCCGACCTCTGGCGCCGTGGACCGGGTGGCAAAGGCCAAGGGCCTGCAATGCTATGAGACGCCCACGGGCTGGAAGTTCTTTGGCAATCTGATGGACGCCGGGCGCGTCTCACTTTGCGGCGAGGAGAGCTTTGGCACCGGATCCGATCATGTGCGCGAAAAGGATGGCGTCTGGGCGGTTCTGATGTGGCTGAACATCCTCGCGAAACGGGGGCAGGGCGTGGCCGACGTCGTCGCCGGTCACTTTGGCGAATACGGCCGCAACTATTACTCCCGCCACGATTTCGAAGCGCTGGAGACCGCGAAGGCGGAGGGGATGCTTTCCGATCTGGCCGGTAGGCTGGAGGCTTTGCCAGGGCGGGAAATCGAAGGCCTTACAATCGCTTCTGCGGATATCTTTGCCTATACCGACCCTGTGGACAACTCTGTGTCCAAGAATCAGGGTTATCGCATCGTGTTCGGCGACGACTCGCGCATCGTGATGCGCCTGTCCGGCACGGGGACGAGCGGCGCGACGCTGCGTCTGTACCTCGAACGCTATGTCCCGGGGCCGGAGGGGCTGGGCGAGGATCCTCAAGCCGCGCTGGCGCCGGTGATCCGCGCGGCGCATGCCCTCGCGGGGTTGCAGGCGCATCTGGGGCGGACGGAACCCGATGTGATCACCTGAGTGGGCGCGCCACATCGGATGACAAAAAAAGAGCCACCCGAAAGGTGGCTCTTTTTCGTTTCTGCTGTGTGCTCCGGCGCGTTACTCCATCTTCAGGTCTTCGCGCAGGGTCTTGGACTTGCTGGGCCGCCAGATGAACTGATCCAGCACGTAATGGTGCATCTGGAAGCCAAAGGTTAGCACGGTGAAGAAGACCATCCAGGTTGTGTCGCCCAGGATCGTCCGCGCGCCCCATTCCGGCCCGTAGGAACAGACGGGCACCCGGTTGATCAGGCACCCAAGGCTCCAGACCGGGATTGCGAAGGCGAGGATGCCAAAGCCCAGCCAGATCGCCGGGTTTTTCGACAGGGACGCGGCGAGGCCAAAGCGTTTGGCGGCGTTCTTGTCTTCATGCGGCTTGTAGCGGTTCTGGTTGTAGAACCAGACGATCGCCAGATACTGGCAGTCGTGGTATATGGTGACGATCACGGTGAAGGTCAGCAGCCCCGTCGCAAGGATCTGATCGGAATAGCAAATATAAATGTGCAGCGGCAGCACGGCGGCCAGGAACATCAGCTTGGGCAGGGCGATCTTGTCGCCTTGCGCGATGCGCTGCACCTGACGCACGACGAACATGCCCAGCAGCGCCACGACGGCCACGATGGTCAGCAGGATGATCTGATGCTCCCACCGCAGGTCGATGACATAGCCCAGGTAGCTTTGCCCCTCGGCCATGGAGGGCAGCCACGGCACCGCCTCGGACAGGCCGATGCGGCCACGGGCGGCGGGATGGCGCAGGATCATCGCCACCAGCGGGATCAGCAGCCCGCCATACAGCAGCCAGCTGTCGATCTTTGCGTCGACGGTGCCCCATTCGTGGTTCTTGCGGTGATAGAGGCGCAGGATGCCGTAATGCTGGCGGGTGATGTGCCAATAGGCCCAAAGGCTGACAATGATCGGAAAGACGGTCGCCCAGGGCAGGCGGTAATGCGACACGCCGGCCCAGTACAGCAGATAGGTCAGAGCGATCATCGCCGGGCCGAACAGGAAGACCAGCAGGGATTTCAGCAGCAGCGGCCGCATTTCCTTGCGCGCCTCGCGGTCCAGATAGGTCCGGCTGTAGGTGGCATAGAAATGCGGCGTGTCCAGCACGATGACCCAGACGAACCAGACCAGCATCATGTTCCAGCCCAGCACGGTGTACATGCCAAAGATCGCCCATCCCAGCAGGACAGACCCGATCAGAAACACCAGATCGCGCCGGGCACTGAACACCCAGTTGATCGTAAAGTAATTCTCCAGAAAGCCCGCGGGACGCGGGGAATGGTCGGTCTGAACTGTGGTCATGGCAGCCTCCGATGCGCGGCGTTACAATTCGGTCCTGTGGCCGGGATGTCAACCAATCGTGGGCCGGCCCGGGCGCACGGGGGCAGCAGTGCGGCGATCCGTTGCAGCGGAACGACGTCTGCGATCACGGGCTGTTACAAGGCGTTTCGGAATGTGCCGGGCGCGTGACCGGAGGCGTCACGCGTCAAGCTCGATCCACACGGGCACATGATCGGACGGTTTTTCCCGGTCGCGCACATGTTTGTCGATGCCGCAGCCGGTCATCAGGTCGGCGGCCTGAGGGGTCAGCAGCAGGTGGTCGATGCGGATGCCGTTGTTGTTCTGCCAGGCGCCTGCCTGATAATCCCAGAACGAATAATGCCCCGGCCCCGGCACCCGGGCGCGAAACGCTTCGGTATAGCCTAGGTGCAGGATCTGCCGGAACGCCGCGCGGGTTTCGGGGCGGTAGAGGGCGTCGTCGATCCAGGCTTCGGGGTGCTTGGCATCCTCGGCCTGGGGGATCACGTTGTAATCGCCCGCCATCAGTGCCGGTTCTTCGAGGTCCAGCAAGGCTTTGGCCCGGGCGTGCAACCGCTCCATCCAGGCCAGCTTGTAGTCGTATTTGGGCCCGGGCGCCGGGTTGCCGTTGGGCAGATACAGCCCGCACATCCGCACAGCACGCGTGCCGACCACCGTCGCCTCGATCCAGCGGGCCTGTTCATCGGCATCGTCGCCGGGCAGGCCGCGGCTCACATCCTCCAGCGGCAGTTTCGACAGGATTGCGACGCCGTTGAACCCCTTCTGACCATGGGTCTCGACGTTATAGCCCTTGTCCTCGAACAGGCCGCGCGGAAAGCCTTCGTCGACCGACTTGATCTCTTGCAGCAGGGCGACATCGGGCTGCGCCTCGTCCAGCCAGTCGGACAGGGCGTTGATCCGGGCCTTGATTCCGTTGATGTTGAATGTGGCGATCTTCATGGCGCGACCGTCGCGTCAAAGCGGGGCGGCGTCAAACCGAAACCACCCGGTCAGATCGAGAAGGAGGTGCCGCAGCCACAGGACGCGGTGGCGTTCGGATTCTCGATCACGAAGCGGGCGCCGATCAGTTCGTCCGAGAAATCGATCACGGCATTGGCGAGGAAGGGCAGGGACACCGCATCGACCACGACGGACTGGCCGTTGCCTTCAAGGACAAGGTCGTCTTCGGCCGCCTGGTCCAGCGAGATGTCATATTGAAAGCCGGAACATCCGCCGCCCTCGACCGCGACCCGCAGGACCTTGCCCTGCGCAGCGGCGTCGATCTCGGCCAGACGGTCGAAGGCGCGGGGGGTCACCTTGGGCGGCAGGATCATCGGGAATACTCCAACGGTATCATTTCCTTGATGTTCCGAATATATGGGCGCGAGGACACCGGGACAAGCTTTGCGAAGGGCGCCGGGACAGGAACTGCGCGACAAGGATGAGGGACAGCCATGTTGCAGCCATTTGCCGCCCGCGAGGCCACCTCGCGCGGGCGCTTGTTTGACGAGGAACCCAGCCGGTTCCGCGATTGCTATCAACGTGACCGCGACCGGATCATCCATGCCTCGGCGTTCCGGCGGCTCAAGCACAAGACGCAGGTGTTTATCGAGCATGAGGGCGATTACTTTCGCACCCGTCTGACCCATTCGATCGAGGTGGCGCAGGTGGCGCGCACGATCGCGGGGGCGCTGGGGCTGAACACCGATCTGGCAGAGGCGGTGGCGCTGGCGCATGACCTGGGCCATCCGCCCTTTGGCCACACCGGCGAGGACGCGCTGGAGCGCCTGATGGCGCCCTATGGCGGCTTTGATCACAATGCCCAGGCGATTCGGATCGTGACCGCGCGGGAACGGCACTATGCCGAGTTCGATGGGTTGAACCTGACCTGGGAAACCCTTGAAGGGATAGCAAAACACAATGGGCCGGTGGCGGATCCGGTGCCCTATGCGCTGGCCGACTACAACGCCCGCCACGATCTGATGCTGCACACCTATGCGAGTATCGAGGCGCAGGTGGCCGCGCTGGCCGATGACGTGGCCTATAACAGCCACGATCTGCATGACGGTCTGCGGGCCGAGCTGTTCTCCACCGACGACCTGTCACAATTGCCGCTGCTGGACCGCTGTTTTTCCGAGGTCGACGCCAAGTATCCGGGGCTGAACCTGTACCGGCGCCGGCATGTGGCGCTGCGGCGGTTCTTTGGGCTGCTGGTCGATGACGTGGTGGGGCAGGCCCGCCAGCGGCTGGCGGCGCTGCAGCCGCGGACGGCGGATGACATAAGGACGGCGGGGCGGCCGATGGTACGCTTTTCCGATGAGGTCTGGACGCAACTGAAGGTCACCCGCGACTTCCTGTTCCACCATATGTACCGCGCGCCCGACGTGGTGAAGATGCGGCGCAAGGTGACCCGGGCGGTGGATGGGCTGTTCCCGTTCTTCATGGCCAACCCCGACAGCCTGCCGAAGCAATGGCGCAAGGAAGTGGCCGAGGTGCGCGACGAGACCCTGCTGGCCCGGATCGTTTGCGACTACATCTCTGGCATGACTGACCGGTTCGCCCTGCAGGAATGGAAGCGCTTGCGAAAAGCCTCTCAAACAGGCGCGACCTAGCGGAGCGCTGCCGCGCACGACGTTTTCAGATAGCCGAAAGCTGTCGCGCAGATCCGGCGCCAGCCCGTGGCGCACCCGCCGGATGTGCAGTCCCTTTGCCCGTTGCGCCGATCCGCCCTTCTTCTGGCTGAAAATACTCCCGCCGGAGGCACAAATCTCTTCCGGACCTGCGTTGACGCTGGTCCGCACGCCCGCGTTGACCTGCGGCGCGGGCGTGGTAAGACCCCGATCAATCGAAGGAACCTGACGATGAACCTGTTTTCCGATATCCGCGACCTGGTGCTGGACCGGCTGGACGCGCTGACCCGCGCGGGCGCGCTGCCCGAAGGGCTCGATTTCGCCAATGTCGCGGTCGAGCCGCCGCGCGATCCGGCGCATGGGGACATGGCGACCAATGCGGCGATGGTGCTGGCCAAACCTGCCCGGATGAAGCCGCGCGACATCGCCACGGCCCTGGCCGCCGAGCTGAATACCGACCTTCGCGTCGCCAGCGCCGAGGTGGCGGGCCCAGGGTTCCTGAATCTGCGCCTGGTCGCCGATGTCTGGACCGAACTCGTCACCGGCGTGCTGACCGCTGGCACCACCTATGGCCGGTCCGCGATGGGGCAGGGCAAGCGGATCAACGTCGAATTCGTCTCGGCGAATCCCACCGGGCCGCTGCATGTGGGCCACACCCGGGGCGCTGTCTTTGGCGACGCGCTGGCGCGGCTTCTGGCCTATTCCGGCCATGACGTCACCCGCGAATACTACATCAACGACGGGGGCGCCCAGGTCGATGTGCTGGCGCGCTCTGCCTATGAACGCTACCGCGAGGCCTGCGGCCATGCCCCCGAGATCGCCGAGGGGCTCTATCCCGGCGAATATCTGATCCCGGTGGGCGCGGCGCTGAAAGAGACTTATGGCGACAGCCTTCTGGACAAGGGCGAGCAATATTGGCTGGCCGAGGTGCGGACCTTTGCCACCGAGCGAATGATGCTGATGATCCGCGAGGATCTGGCCGCGCTTGGCGTCGAGATGGACGAATTCTTCTCGGAGAAATCGCTGTATGGCACCGGCCGGATCGAGGCGGCGCTGGAGGATCTGTCGTCCAAGGGGCTGATCTATCAAGGGGTACTGGAGCCGCCCAAGGGCAAGACGCCCGAGGATTGGGAGCCGCGCGAACAGACCCTGTTCCGGTCAACCGCCCATGGCGATGACGTGGACCGTCCGGTGAAGAAATCGGATGGCGCCTGGACCTATTTCGCCCCCGACATCGCCTATCATTATGACAAGGTTTCCAGAGGCTTCGACGCGCTGATCGACATTTTCGGCGCTGACCACAGCGGCTATGTCAAGCGGATGAAGGCGGCCGTCTCGGCCCTGTCCGATGGCGCGGTGCCGCTGGATATCAAGCTGTGCCAGCTGGTCCGGCTTTTCAAGAATGGCGCGCCGTTCAAGATGTCGAAACGGGCGGGCAATTTCGTCACCCTGCGCGATGTGGTGGATCAGGTGGGCCCCGACGTCACCCGCTTTGTGATGCTGACCCGCAAGAACGACGCGCCGCTGGATTTCGACTTTGACAAGGTGCTGGAGCAATCCAAGGACAACCCCGTCTTTTATGTGCAATACGCCCATGCCAGGATCCGCAGCGTGCTGCGCAAGGCCGAAGACCAGGGCATCGCACTGACCGATGTGCCCTCCCTGACCGACCCGTCCGAACTGGCCGTGGCACACAAACTGGCGGAATGGCCGCGCCTGGTGGAAATCGCCGCCCGCACGCACGAGCCGCACCGCGTGGCCTTCTACCTCTATGATCTGGCATCGGAGTTTCACGCGCTGTGGAACCGCGGCAATGACGATCATTCCTTGCGCTTCCTGCAAGAAGGACACGCATCGCCGGAAAAAATCGCACTGCCCCGGGCCGTTGGCGTTGTTATTTCAGCCGGCCTTGGTATTCTTGGCGTGACTCCGGTGGAAGAGATGCGCTGAAGCGTGCCCTGCCGGGTCTGTGAGCAGGCAATGAAAAACCGCGGGGGCCAACCCGGCGGGCAGTGAGGCAGACATGGCAGATATGTATCTGGGCGAAAGCGCAGGGCCGGAACCTGTTTCCAGCTCGGGCTTCGTTGGGTCTTTGGTCAATTGGGCAGGTGCGCTCATGTCGGTCGGATTGATCGGCGGGTTGGGCGTCTGGGGCTATCAACTGGCAATGCGCGACGTCACCGGCGTACCCGTGGTGCGCGCGCTGGAGGGGCCGATGCGCATCGCACCAGAGGATCCGGGCGGCACACAGGCTGAGCATCAGGGGTTTGCCGTCAATTCCGTCACCGCCGACGGGGTCGCCGAGGGCCCCGCCC
>CAYGRI010000021.1:30782-33325 GCA_964352155.1 uncultured Maritimibacter sp.
GTCCTGGCCCCGCCGCCCGTCGATCTGGCAGAGGAAGCCCAGCCGATTCCGGGCCTGACCGGCGAGACCGAGGGGGGCATGGGCCCCTCCGCTGCCGACATGCTGGCCCTTGCGGAAGAACTCGCCAACGGCGCGACGCCCCTTTCGGCGCCGATCGACCAGCCCGAGATCACCGCAGAGGCGATCCCCGAAACGATCCGCGGCGTCTCGCGCTCGCCCTTCCCGGTGCCGCGCCCGGCGGCCTATGACCCGGCGGCCTATGATCCGGTGGCAGAAGCCATCGCAGACGGGGTGGATCTGTCGGCCCCGATCCAGCCGACCGAGCTGGAGGTGGATCCGGCGGATGTGGTCGTGGGCACCCGGCTGGTGCAATTCGGCGCCTTCGCTTCCGTCGAAGAGGCGCGGGCCGAATGGGTGCGACTGGACCAGCGGTTCACCGATTTCTTCATCGGCAAGCAGCGGGTGATCGAAAAAGCCATCTCTGGCGGCAAGACCTTCTATCGCCTCCGCGCCATGGGCTTTGCCGATATCCAGGACGCGCGCCGCTTCTGTTCTGCCTTCGTAGCGGAGCGGCAAGCCTGTATCCCGCTTGTGGCGCGCTGATGTCGGTGCCTGCCGCGGTGATCCTGGGCTGTGACGGCCCTCGGCTGACCGCCTGCGAGCGCCGCTTTTTCGCCGAAACGCAGCCCTGGGGCTTCATCCTGTTCGCGCGCAACATTCAGCATCCCGACCAGGTGCGTCGCCTGACCAGCGCCCTGCGGGATGCGGTGGGACGGGACGCGCCGATCCTGATCGACCAGGAGGGCGGGCGGGTGCAGCGCATGGGGCCGCCCCATTGGCGCCAATGGCTGCCCGCGCTGGAACAGATGGCAAAGGCCGGGCCGCGCGCCATGCATCTGCGCTATCGCCTGATTGCCGCCGAACTGCGCGATGTGGGCATCGACGTGAATTGCGCGCCCTGCTGCGATGTGGCGCTGCCAGACACCCATCCGATCCTGTTGAACCGCTGCTACGGCACCGATCCGCGCCAGGTCACCACCGCCGCCCGTGCCGTGGCCGAGGGGCTTTTGGCCGGCGGCGTGCTGCCGGTGATGAAACATATCCCCGGCCATGGCCGCGCGCTGGTCGACAGCCACCTGAACCTGCCCATCGTCCACGAAGACGCCACCGCGCTGCGCACGCGTGATTTCGCCCCCTTCCTGGCGCTGTCCGGCCTGCCGATGGCGATGACCGCCCATATCCGCTACCTCGCGCTGGATCCCGACAACCCGGCGACCACATCGCCGACGATCCTGCGAATGATCCGCGAAGAGATCGGCTTTTCCGGCCTGCTGATCACCGACGACATCTCGATGGAGGCGCTGTCGGGCGATCTGGCGGACCGCAGCCGTGCGGCGCGGGCGGCGGGCTGTGACATCGTCCTGCATTGCACCGGGCGGATGACCGAGATGGCAGAGGTGGTCGAGGCGACGGGCGCGATGGATCCGGCGGCGCTGATGCGGGCGCAGGCGGCGCTTGCGGGGCGGGCCGCGCCTTTGCCCATTGACATCGCCGCGGCAGAGGCCGAGCTTGACGGCCTGCTGAGCGGCGAGGTGCATGGCTGACGACCCCGGATTCGACAATGCGACCAGCGTCGAAGCCCGCCGCGCGGCGGAGGCGCTGATCGTTGACGTCGACGGCTTCGAAGGGCCGCTGGACCTGCTGCTGACTCTGTCGCGCACCCAAAAGGTCGATCTGCGCAAGGTGTCTGTCCTACAACTGGCGGAGCAGTATCTGGCCTTCATCGAAAAGGCGCGGGATTTGCGGATCGAACTGGCCGCCGATTATCTGGTGATGGCCGCCTGGCTCGCCTTTCTGAAATCCCGCCTGCTGCTGCCCCCCGATCCCACCGAAGAGGGCCCTTCGGGCGAGGAACTGGCCGCGCATCTGGCGTTTCAGCTGGAGCGGCTGGAGGCGATGCGGGACGTGGCCGCCCGGCTGATGGGCCGCGATCAGAAGGGCCGGGATTTCTTTGTGCGCGGCATCCCCGAGACGATGGAACGCGTCCGCCGGGTGAAATACACCGCCACGCTGCTGGACCTGATGCAGGCCTACGCCCGGATCCGCACGAAGGACGAATTCCGCCCCTTCGTCATGGACCGGGAGCGCATTCTGTCGATGGAACAAGCGCTTGACCGGATGCGCCCGCTGATCGGATTTGCCGGCGACTGGACCGATCTGTCGTCCTATTTGCCGGATGGGTGGAGCCAGGACCCGGCGATGCGCCGCTCTGCCACCGCGGCGACCTTTGCTGCGTCGCTTGAACTCGTCAAGGAAGGCCGGATACAGATCCGCCAGTCCGACACCTACGCCCCGATCCAGATCCGCCGGAAAGAAGATGGCTGAGCCCACTGCCGACCCAAGCCTGTTCCAGGCGCCCCCGATGGGCGAGCAGGAACGTATGGTCGAGGCGATCCTCTTTGCCTCGGCCGAGCCTGTCACCGTGGCCGAGCTGAACGCGCGGATGCCGCATGGCGCCGACGCGGCCGAGGCGCTGGTCTATC
>CAYGRI010000022.1:0-33048 GCA_964352155.1 uncultured Maritimibacter sp.
GGATCGGTCCAGGCGCATATGGTCAATCTCGACTGGCTTAATGACCTAAGCGAAGAAGACCGTGCCACCTTCGACGCGACTATGGCCACGATGGAAGCGGAATTGTGGGATGTCGCCATCAAAACCAACGGCACTGCGCAGGCATGCTCGACCGGCGGCGATTGCCCGGAAGGCGGGATTTATACCTCCTATGACATGACGCTGGTCCCGGTCAGCGATGCCGACAAGGCCCGCGTTGCCGAAATCTCTGCCTCTGCGGTGCTACCGGAATGGGCGGCAAAATGCGAAGCGTCCTATCCGGGCTGCACAGCTTTGTGGAACGAAACCGTCGGCGCCGCCCGCGGCCTGACCATCGAGTGACGGCAGACCCGGGCATGGAGAATGTCCTGCGTATTGTCGAACATGTCGCTGCCACGCTCGCGCTTGTCGCGGGCCTGGCCATCGCCGTTCTGGCCGTTCTGATCTCTGTCGACATCGTCGGCCGGGATTTCTTTGGCGCCTCGATCCAGGGCACCGACGAGATCGGAGGCTACGTTCTGGCCTTCGTCGGATCGCTGGGAATGGCCCTGACACTGCTGCGGCGCGGGCATCCACGGATCGAGCTGTTCTTTCGCTTCTTTCCCCGGGCGCTGCGCGACGGTTTGCACGTATTGGCCCAGCTGACGATGGCGGCCTTCGCCGTTTTCATGGCCTGGCATGCCTGGGGCGAATTGCAGACGACACTGCGGTTCGGCGCGATCACCAACACGCCGTTGCAAACGCCGCTTTGGGTGCCGCAAGCGGTCTGGTTGAGCGGCATGACCTTCTTTGCCCTGACGGCCTGCCTGGCCTCGGTGCATGCCATTTTGCTGCTGCTGACCGACAGCGCCGCGATTGAGCGCCGCTATGGCGCCCCCACCGTCGAGGAAGAGGTCAGCCAGTACATCCAACCGGAGGGCGACAATGCTCGGGATTGAGGACGCCGCCATCGGTTTTGGACTGCTGCTTTTCCTGCTGTTCATCGGTACGCATATCGCGACCGCCCTGTTCATCGTTGCAATAGCGGGCGGCTATATCTTCATAGGCGATGCGATGATCCGGCCCTTCGGGACGATGATGTGGGGGACGTTGAACAACTTTCTGCTCGTCGCGATCCCGCTGTTCGTGCTGATGGGAGAGATCCTGGTGCGCGGGGGCGTGACCGAGCGAATGTACCGCGCGTTGGCCGATTGGACCAAACCGCTGCCTGGCGGGCTTTTGCACACCAACATCGCCGCCTCGACGGTGTTCGCCTCGATCTCGGGCTCGTCAGTCGCCACGGCGGCCACAATCGGCACGGTCGCCTTCCCGACTTTCCGCAAACAGAACTATTCCGAAGCCTGGGTCGCGGGCAGCGTCGCCTCGGGGGCGACCTTGGGCATTCTGATCCCGCCCTCGATCAACCTGATCATCTATGGCGCGATCACCAACACCTCCATAGGTGCCTTGTTTACCGCTGGCATCCTTCCGGGCATCATTCTGGCCTTGTGTTTCATGCTTATGATTGCCGTCGCCGCAATCGTGAACCCGGCGATTGCGGGACGCCCCGAACCGATGGCACCCTGGCCCGAGCGCCGCAAGAGGCTGACCGATCTGGTCCCCCCCTTGGTGATCTTTATCCTGGTCATGGGCTCGATCTACCTGGGATTTGCGACACCGACCGAGGCCGCGGGCGTGGGTGTCATGGCGGCGCTGTTGCTGACCGCGTTCTATCGAACGCTTGGCTGGGCCATGCTGCGCGAAGCGATGATGTCTGCGGTCACGACCACGGGCATGACCCTGCTGATCCTGATCGCCGCGTTCTACCTGAACTTCATCCTCGGCGTGCTGGGGGTACCGGCGCAGGTTTCGGCCTTTGTGGCGACCTTCGATGTGGCGCCCCTGACGATGGTCCTGCTCTTGGTGCTGCTTTACATGCTGCTGGGGTGTTTTCTGGATGCGCTCGCGATGATGATCGCAACGATCCCGATCGTCCTGCCGATTGTCACCTTGCTGGGTTATGACAGCATCTGGTTCGGCATATTTCTTGTCCTGATGTGCGAACTCGCCCTGATCACGCCGCCGGTCGGCATGAACCTTTATGTCACGCAAAGCGTGCGCGGGCGCGGCCATGTCGGCACGGTAATCGCCGGTGTGATGCCATTTGTTCTGTGCATCCTTGCGGTTGTTGCGCTGATTTCCGTGGCCCCCGGGATACTGATCTGATGCCCAGACGGATCCTGGTGGTGAACCCCAACACTTCGCCCGAGGTGACGGATGCCTATCTGGCAGCCGCGCGTGCCATCGCCCCGCAGGACACGATCCTGACCGGTGTCACGGGACGGTTCGGCGCGCGCATCGTATCGACCGAGGCGGAAAACGTGATCGCCGGCCATTCGGCACTGGATCTGGTGGCCGAACATGCGTCAGGGCATGACGCCGTCATCCTAGCCATCTCGTTCGACACCGCGCTGCGGGCGGTGCGGTCCGTCCTGCCCATGCCGGTCATCGGGATCACCGAGGCCGCGCTAAGCGCGGCCGCAAGCGGCGGGCGCCGCGTGGGCGTGGTCTTTTTCGGAGAGGTCAGCCGCAGCCTCTATGCCAGCGTTGTGGCCGACAGCGGGATCGATCCGTCGGGCATGATGGCCGTCAAGATCGGCGGGGTCTCCGACTATCTGTCACCCCAGGCAAAGGACGCGGCGGTCCTGGACGCCTGTTCCGATCTGAACGCGCAAGGGGCCGAGGCCATCGTGATCTGCGGCGCGGCCATCGTTGGCATGGCGGCACGCCTGGCACCGGATCTTGCGGTGCCGGTGTATGACGGGATCGAGGCGGTGCCTGCCTGCCTTGCCGCCCGCCCCCCTGACACTGCGACCCCTCGGACGACGGCGTTGAGCGAAAGCCTGGGGTTGCCCCCGTCGCTCACCCGGCTGTTGCGCGGCTGACGACCATGCAAGCGCCGGTTCTGTTTCGCAATGTCTGCTTGCTCGACCTCGATGCCGAAGCAGGCATGACAGGCCCCACCGATCTTCTGGTCCGCGACGGACGCATCGCCGCAATCGGTCCGCAAAACGCCCCAAGCGGTGCGCGCGTCGTCGAGGGGCAACGTGATCTGCTGATGCCGGGGCTGGTCAACGCGCATTTCCATTCCTCAGTCAACCACATGAAAGGGCGCCTGCCCTGCCTGCCGCTGGAGCTGTTCATGCTCTACGAAAGCCCGGCGCTGGAGACCCTGCGGCCCACGCCGCGCCAAGCCTATCTGCGCACCATGCTGGGCTGTATCGAAATGCTGCGGACGGGCACCACGGCGGTCATGGACGATTGCTTTTTCGTGCCCGAACCCACGACAGAGATCATCGACGCAGTGGCGCAGGCCTATGCCGACAGCGGCATCCGTGCGACCCTGGCGCTGGACGAGCCCGAGCTGTCTGAGCTTGAGAAACTGCCCTTTCTGGCTGATCTCGCTCCGGAGCGGCTGCGCGCCGGTCTGGCACGAAGACCCAAGCTGACAGCCGAGGATCTGCTTGCCCTTTATGACCACCTTATCGGGCGGTGGCATGGCGCAGCAGGTGGACGTATTGGCGCGGCCGTGTCCTGCTCCGCACCGCAACGCGTCAGCCCGGAATACTTCGCCGCCCTCGATGCGCTGAGCCGCCAGCATGATCTGCCCTTGTTCGCGCATATGCTGGAAACCCGATTGCAACGCGTTCTGGGGCACGAGGCATTCGGCGGCCGGTCGCTGGTGCGCTACACCCAAGATCTGGGCCTTCTCTCCGAGCGGATGCAGGTGATCCATGCAATCTGGGTCGATGGCGATGACCTTGATCTGATCGCAGAAAATGGGGCGAAGGTGGCGCATAATCCGATCAGCAACCTGCGGCTTGGGTCCGGCGTGATGCCGCTGCGCGAGATGCTGGAAAGAGGGATTTCGGTGTCGCTGGGCGTGGATGAGGCCATCGCCGATGACGCGATCAACATGTGGTCGGTGATGAAGACCGCCGGCATGATCCATACCCTTTCGGGCGATGATCCGGACCTCTGGCCCACCGCGCGAGAGGTGCTGCGCGCCGCGACACTCGGCGGCGGAGAGGTCATGCGAAGGCCTGATCTGGGGAGCATCAAGATCGGCGCACCGGCGGACCTGATCCTTGTGGACGTGTCGTCTTTGGCATTTCTGCCGCTGAACGATCTGCCGCGCCAGCTGGTTCATGTTGAAAACGGCAACTCTGTCCGGCTGACGATGGTCGCGGGCCGGGTCGTGGCCGAAAACGGCTGCGTCACGACAGTTGACGAGGCGGCCCTTCTTGCCGAGGCGCGGGAGGTGTTCGAAGGTCTCGCCCCCGTGCTGCGCCGCGCGGCCGACGAGATGGCCGGATTGCTGCCGGTCTACCGCGCCATGCACGACCGCGCCACCGCGCGGGATGTGGGCATGACGCGCAAGTTGCGAAAGGGGCTTGCGTGACAACGCCTTGGACGTATTCTGCTCTGCCCTCCCGTCCGGTTGGAACCTGGCCCAACGGGACGCGCCTGGCACTTTGGGTCGCCGTCGGCATCGAGAGCTATCGCCCAAGCGACGGCATGACAGAGGATATCTTGCCGCGCGGCCCAGCGCCGGATCTTGTGAACGTGGCCTGGCGCGACTACGGCAACCGTGTCGGCGCGTTCCGGCTGTTCGAGCGGCTGGCAGACAGCGGCATCCGGCTCTCGGTGCTGCTCAATACCGATGTCTATGACGAGGCCCCGGATGTATTGGTCGCCGCCCGCGGCGTGGGGGCCGAAATCGTCGGGCATGGCCGCTCGAACTCCGACAGTCTGACCGCGCTCGCCCCCGGGACCGAGGCTGACTATGTGGCAGAGGTCGCCGCGCGGATCAAAGCCCAAGAAGGCGCGGCGCCCGGCGGCTGGTCGTCGCCCTGGCTTGCCCATACCCCGACATTGTTGAAGAACCTGTCGGCCGCAGGCTATCGCTATCTGCTGGATTTGCGGCTGGACGATCAACCCGTCTGGCTGAACAACGGCGCCGCGCCCCTGCTGGCCATCCCCTATGCGGCCGAGCTCAACGACAGCACCACCATGATCGGACGCCAGATGGACGCCCGCAGCTTCGCCGATATGATCCGGGACGAAGCGGCGGGCTTGCTGACGTCAAGACACCCGGTGGTGATGAGCGTTGTCCTGCACAGCTTCATTTCCGGCCAGCCGTGGCGGTTGCACCCGGTGGCCAAGGCGCTGGCCGAGGTCGCCGCGATGACCGGCGTCTGGTGCGCCACGCCGGCCGAGATCCACGAAGCCGTGCTGGCCAACCCGTCATTGGCCGCCTGGTAACCCACCTGCATGCTGTTCCTCACCCCCCAAGGCCCGCCACATCGCCGCGCCCGGCACTGCGATCGACCTTTGCTCCGCGCGCTATCGATCCGCGATATCGGTCTGACCGGCACGGACCTGGCGCGCGACCGCACGCCGACACGACGGCCATCCGGCTTGCCAGAACATCCACCGCAGACGATTGTACCGACGTGATCGTTCTTGGTGCAGGCCCCGACAAAGAGCAGGACCGCATGCATTCAGCCAGGTTTGCCGGTGCCCGTCGTCTCGACCATGGTGGCGTCTGTTTTGTGGCCGAGATGATCCAACGCCTTGGCCAGCCAGAACCGGGGTCCGGTGCCCAAAACACTCCTCTCGGGCATTGACATGTCCGGGCCCGGTCCGACGCTGACCAGGTTGTTTTGCAGCGATCTGTGCTTTCAGGCGAACTGGCGCGCACGGGCATCCCGCAGGCCTGTCGGCGGCTTGCCGGGCGGTCGGCTGTCTGCGCAGGCGGCCAGGTTTGATGTTTCCATCGCGCGACTGTCTGCGGCGCCGCGCGGGTTCCCGCGCTGCTGTCCGGCAAACAGGAAAACCGCCCCGACCCAGTCTGACCGCGGCGGCTGGTGTTGCTCTCGTGCCTAGAAGAAGCCGAGTTTGTTCGGGTTGTAGCTCATCAGAATGTTCTTGGTCTGTTGGTAGTGGTCCAGCATCATCTTGTGCGTTTCCCGCCCGATACCGGACTGCTTGTAGCCGCCAAAGGCCGCATGCGCCGGATAGGCGTGGTAATTGTTCACCCAGACGCGGCCCGCTTCGATGTTGCGGCCAAAGCGGTAGCAGCGGTTGGCATCGCGCGACCAGACGCCCGCGCCCAGCCCGTACATCGTGTCATTGGCGATGGCGAGCGCCTCTGCCTCGTCCTTGAAGGTCGTCACCGACACCACGGGGCCAAAAATCTCCTCTTGGAACACGCGCATCTTGTTGTGGCCTTTGAGGATGGTCGGCTTGATGTAGAAGCCGTTCTCAAGGCCCTCGATGGTCTCGGCGGCCCCGCCGGTCAGAACCTGGGCGCCCTCTTCGACACCGATGGTAAGGTAGGACAGGATCTTCGCCTGTTGCTCGGCGCTGGCCTGCGCACCCACCATCGTGTTCATATCGCGCGGGTCGCCCCGGACGATTGCCTCGACCCGGGCAATGGCGCGCTTGATGAACTCTTCGTAGATGTCCTCCTGGATCAGCGCGCGGCTGGGGCAGGTGCAGACCTCGCCCTGGTTGAAGGCGAACAGCACAAAGCCCTCGACCGCCTTGTCGAGGAAGGCGTCATCCTCGGCCATCACATCGGAAAAGAAGATGTTGGGGGATTTGCCGCCCAGCTCCAGCGTGACCGGGATCAGGTTCTCGGTCGCGGCCTGCATGATTTTGCGGCCCGTCTCGGTGGAACCGGTGAAGGCGATCTTGGCGATGCGCGGGCTGGAGGCCAGCGGGGCACCGACCTCGGCGCCATAGCCGTTGACCACGTTGAGCACGCCATCGGGCAGCAGGTCGGCGATGGTCTCGACCAGCACCATGATCGCGGCGGGGGTCTGTTCGGCGGGCTTCAGCACGATGCAATTGCCAGCGGCCAGCGCCGGCGCCAGCTTCCACGCGGCCATCAGAACCGAGAAATTCCATGGGATGATCTGACCCACAACACCCAGCGGCTCGTGGAAGTGATAAGCGACCGTGTCGTGGTCGATCTCGGACATGTTGCCTTCCTGCGCGCGCAGGACTCCGGCGAAATAGCGGAAATGGTCGACCGACAGCGGGATGTCGGCGGCCGTCGTCTCGCGGATCGGCTTCCCGTTGTCCCAGGTCTCGGCCGTCGCGATCAGGTCGAGGTTCTCTTCGATCCGGTCGGCGATCTTCAGGAGGATGTTGGAGCGCTCGGCCGCGCTTGTCTTGCCCCAGGCGTCCTTGGCGGCATGGGCGGCATCCAGCGCCAGCTCGATATCGGCGGCGTCAGAGCGGGCCACTTCGCAGACAAAATCGCCGCTGATCGGAGTGATGTTCTCGAAATACCTGCCGTTGACCGGCGCGACAGAGCGTCCGCCGATGAAGTTGTCGTAGCGCAGCTTGAAAGGCGACGTGTATTCGGTCGAGATTTGCGTCAGTTCGTTCATGTCTTTCCTCCTCGTAGTCGCTTCGATCGCGAAGCTTGAACCGTGGGAAAGACATGGGCTTTCACATGGTCCGCTGTCACGAGGGGCGGATCAGCCGTGGCGGGGCATCTGTCTCAGGACTGAGACACATCGCTGCTGTTTTCGCCAAGTCCCAGCCGTTTCATGCGCCGATACAGCGTTGCACGCCCAATCCCGAGGTCCCTTGCCGCCTCTGACATATTGCCTTTGGCACGGGTCAGGGCGCACAAAACCACGCTGCGTTCGGCGCCTTCGAATCCGGTTCCGGCCTCTCCGGTCAGATCCCGGAGCGGCATGGGCGACAAAGCCCCCTCCTTGGAAAAACCGAATTCCCGGCGCGCGGCGCGGGTTGCGCCGACGATGATGTCATCGCGGTTCACGGCCAAAAGCTGCGCGCCCGCCGTCTCGTCGCCGGTGACCAGGATCCGCTCCTTGGCGAAATGGTCGCGGAACAGGTCTGTCTCGACCAGGCAGGCAAGCCGCGTGACCATGGCCAGGACGAGTTGGTTGAGGTTCTCGGTCTGATCCGCCCGCGCGGAGGAGACGTCAAGCGCCCCCGCAAGCGCGCCATCCGGGCCGAAGATCGGCGCGTCGATGCAGCTCATTCCGATGTTGGAGGTCTTGAAATGCTCCTCCCGGTGGATGACGAGGGACCGATTCTCCTTGACGCAGGTCCCGATGCCGTTGGTGCCTTCGGCGGCTTCGCTCCAGTCTCGGCCCGGCTCCAGCCCCCAGCGGTGGAAGGCTTCTGCGTCAGCGGACGGCGTGCGCCCGGACAGGACCAGGGCGTTCTTGTCGGTCAGAAACACCGCCGCGCCGAAGTTTGCGACCAGCTTGTACAGCTCTGACAGGCGCGGTTCGGCGAGAAACATCAAACGCTCGGATGCCTCCTGGTGCGACCTGAGCCGCGCGCTGTCCGGTCCTTCACTGAACGTCGCGGCATTGGGATCGAGCCCGTACAGATTGGCACTGCGCCGCCAGGATGCCGCCACCTTGGAGAGTGCAGCAGACGATCCATCCGAAACGATGGTGAAAACCCGATCCGCGTGGTCCATGGCCGTATTCTTCCTCCCGGCTGCTACGCTAGCCCTGTCCCGCCCAAAGACGTTTGATCTGAATCAACCGAACAAGCGGGCGTACTCCCGATTGCTGGCATTGTTCAACGCCGGTGCCGCGTCCGGCTCATGGGCAAAAGGGTTGTTCCAGTTCCAGAAGATTGCCCTCTGGATCGCGCACATAGACGATCAGATACGGCGCGTCGTCGGTTCCAAAATTTGCAATGTCCCCCTGCAGCGCCCCACCGAACCGAAGCACGGCCCCGACACTCTCGGTCAGGTTGCGAACCTCGAAGGCAAGGTGGCCATAGCCCGGTTCATTCACGGCCGGCCTCGCCCGGTCAATCGTCTCGCTGTATTCCATGATCTCCAGGAATGGAGTGGTGTCGTCGGTTAGGTTAAGCCAGATGGTATAGATCCCCGACCCGGGCAGCCCGTTCCCCCGAGAGACCGTCTCGCCAGACAGCCGCTTGGGCGGCCTGCGTTCCACAAGCCCGAAGCTGTGCTTGTAGAAGGCCGCAAGGCGATCCGCATCGCGCGCGGTCAGACTAACGTGCTTCAGCCTCATGCCGGGACCCTATCATGTCGCGCCACGGGATTGAAACGCCGCGTTGCCTGTCCTGCGCAACGCAACCCGGCGCGGCGGGCGATTTGAGATCTTGGCGCCGCCAGTCCTTGCGATCCCCGGCGGGTTTGATGCCATGTCTGCTTTGCGCCGCCGGTGGCTGGTTGCGATACAGCCCCGGAGGCTGGCTTGGACAATGGGCATCGACACCGCGTCAAGGGGGCGCTTCGTGTCACCGGAATGCGGTTTCGGACATCGGCAGGCTCTTTGCGCTGGCGACCACGGTCAGGACGGTCTCTGTCTCGGTCACGTCATAGCCTGGGCCATCTGTGAATGCGCGGCCGCCCAGTTCTTCGATGATCAGAACACCCGCCGCGTGATCCCATGGCTTGGGGTTCGGAGCGACGATCACGTCCGCATGACCGAAGGCGAGCGTGCGGTATTCGTGGCAGGAACAGCGCAGGCTGGTCGCCCGGCCCCAGTCGGGGAATTGCGCGGCGATCCGGGGCCTGTCCGCCTGCGGGTAGAGAAACAGCGGCACGAAAGCATGCGCCTCTGTCTGCGCGCGCGCGGGCGGAGCGGGCAACCGGGTCGCAGCTTCGCCGGGGCGGCCAAACCAGGCGCCGCCTCCACGGCGCGCCATCACCCAATCGTCGATCACCGGGTCATAGAGCAGCCCAAAGATCGTCTGGCCATCTTCGACCACCGCCAGAATGACCCCGAAAGCTGCGAGGCCCGAGGCAAAGTTCCACGTCCCGTCCACCGGGTCGATGATCACCGCGCGGCCGCCCGCCGTGAGCCGGTCGAGCACGGCGGGATCGTCTGACACCGCCTCTTCGCCGACGATGGCGGCATGGGGCATCAGCTGCCGCGCGGCGTTGGAGATCGCCTGCTCCGCCGCACGGTCGGCCACGGTGACCAGGTCGCTGGCGCTGGTCTTGGTGTCGACCTCGCCGGGGGCAAGGCGGCGAAACCGGGGCATGATCTCGGCCCGGGCCGCCGCGCGGACGGCGGCGATCAGCCCGGCCTGTTCGATGTCTGTCAGACCCATGGCCTACACCAGCGCTTTCAGCGGCTCGAAGTGATGCATCGTGTCGAAATTGCAGAACTCCACCGGGCCAAGCGGGATGTCCTGCAGGGCGGGGGCGTAGCGGGCGGTTAGGTCTGCGCTGAACGCGACCACCGCGCGGGCGGTGGGTTCCGTCAGCCAGTGTACCAGATAGCCCAGCGTCATGTGAAACACGTAAGTGTCGAAATCCGGCGAGGTGATGCCCGTGGCGTCGCGCAGGGTCTGGCGCATGGCGCGCAGGGGCGCCTCGCCCGCGGGGTCGGCCCCGGTGATCGTCAGGCTGTTGCAGCAGAAAAGGTCGACCATCCGCGCGCGGGGGGCGGGGTCAAGGGCGACGCCCGCGACCGCATCCAGCATCCGGGCGCTCAGGGCGTCGCGCCGCAGTCCAGGCGTCGCCCCATGTGGCAGCAGCGCCGCATCCTTCGTGACCGGCGAACAGCCCTGAAACACCGTCATATGGAAGGACGCGGGCGGCATGAAGGTGAAGAATTGCGCAAAGCGGCTCATCTTGACCTCTTCCTGCAACGCGCGGACCGCCGCGTGGCTGTCGCTGTCGTGGCGCAGATGGCAGACAAAGGTGTTGCCGGGCCAGGTTTGCACCGACCCATCGGTTGCGAACTTGCCCCCGTCACCGGGCAAAGAGATCCCCGGCGGATACGCCCCGCCGTGCAGCCGCCCCGTCAGATGGGCAATGGGATCAGGTCTTGTCGGGGTATTCTGGGGGGTCATGGGTCGATCCTCTTGCCGGTTTGGGTGTCGTACAGATGCAGATGTGCCTCGGGAAAGCGCAGGGTGAAAGGCCCTTTGACCGCCAAATCCTGCCCGATCGGGGTGGCGACCTGAACCTCCTGCCCCCCGGGCAGCTTTGCGACGAAAGATGTATGCGATCCAAGGTCTTCGCGGTAGACGATCCGGGCCGGAATCCCGTCGGTGCTGACGGTGATCCTTTCGGGCCGGATGCCCAGCGTCACCGGCCCCCGGTGCGCATGAGGGCACAACGTCGTCCCGTCCGACAGCCGCAGGGCGGTGCCATCGCCGGTCGCCTCCATCAGGTTCATCGGGGGCGCGCCGATGAAGCCCGCGACAAAAGTGGTGGCGGGCCGGTGGTAGATCATGTGGGGTGTGCCGAATTGCTCTATCCGGCCCTTGTTGAGGATCAGCACCTTGTCGGCGAGGGTCATCGCCTCCACCTGGTCATGGGTAACGAAAACGGAGGTCGCGCCGATATTGCGGTGTAGTGCGGAAAGCTCCATCCGCATACCGTGGCGCAGCTTGGCGTCCAGGTTCGACAGCGGCTCATCAAACAGCAGCACCTGCGGTTCGCGCACGATGGCCCGGGCGATGGCGACGCGCTGGCGCTGACCGCCCGACAGCTCTGACGGGCGCCGGTCCAGCAGCGTGCCCAGTTCGACGATCCGCGCGGCCTCTTCGACGCGGCGGGCGCGTTCGGGTTTGGCCACCCGCGCGACCTTGAGCGCATATCCGATGTTCTGGGCGACGGTCATATGCGGATAAAGCGCGTAGTTCTGGAACACCATGGCGCAACCCCGGTCCTTGGGCGGCAGGTCCTGCACCTCGCGGTCACCAATGCGGATCCGGCCCGCGCTCACCCGCTCCAGCCCCGCGATCATGTTCAAAAGCGTGGACTTGCCGCAGCCCGAGGGGCCAAGGATCACGGTGAACTCGCCCCCGCCGAGGGTGGCGGAGATGTCTTCGATGACATGAGTGTCGCCAAAGGCTTTGGCGACACCCTCGATCTGGATGGGCAAGCCGGTCATGTCATTTCTCCGACAGGTTGAGGCCGCGCACGATCTGGCGCTGCATCAGCGCGATCAGAACGACCGGAATGAAGGATACGAACAGCGCGCCGGTCATCAGCAGCGGCACGTCGGGGACCTGATCGGGATCGGAATTGGCCAGCCGCGCCAATCCGACGACAGCGGGCTGCGCATCCGGGGTCGAGGCGGCGATGAGCGGCCACAGATAGGATGTCCAGCCGCCGATGAACCAGAACATGAAGGTGGCCACAAGCGGTGTCCAGGACAGGGGCAGCAGGATGTCCCACATGAACCGCCATGGGCCCGCCCCATCCATCGCCGCCGCCCGTGGCAGATCACGCGGCAGGGACAGAAAGAACTGCCGGTAGATAAAGACACTGGTGGAGGAGGTGGCGATGGGGGCCGCGACGCCGATATAGGTGTCCAGCAGGCTGAGCCTGAGGGAAGTGCCCAGCCCGGTGATCTCGCCAAGCCCGGTCAGGGACAAAAGCCAGTTCAGCGGCATCGCCATATTGGCGACAACCTGATAGGTCGTGATCACGATCAGATCCAGCGGCAGCATCACCGTGATGATGGTCAGCGCAAACACGATCCGGTTCAGCCGGTTGTCGAAAAAGACCAGCGCAAAGGTGGCGGTGAAGGCAAACGCGCATTTGATCCCCGCCACGAGGATCGAGATCACGAAGGAATTCCAAAGCTGGCCGGGAAGCTGCGTCTCTGTCCAGATCCGCGCCAGGTTTCCCAGGAAATGCCCCCCCAGTTGCAGCCGGATCCCTCCGTTCTGGACGAATTGCTGGTAGGACAGTGACGCCGTCAGAAAGGCGATCACCAGCGGTGCAAGGATGAAGGCGACGCCGACGATCAGGACGATCTGCGCGGTCCGGTCGATGCTGCGGGTGCTCTCGATCATGGCTCAGCGCTCATATTTCACGTGTTTTTCCAGCCGGAACTGAAGCGCCACCATGATCATGACAAAGACCATCAGGATCACGGTCTGGGTGGCCGCGCCGGAAAGGTCATAGGCTTTGAACCCGTCCACATAGATCTTGTAGATCAACAGCGTCGTGGCGCCGCCGGGGCCGCCCTCGGTCATCGTGTCGATCAGACCGAAGGCTTCGACGATGGTGCCCACGAACTCCAGAACGAAGGTCAGGAACAATTGCGGCGTCAAAAGCGGCAGCTGGATGTCCCAGACGCGCCGCCAGGGGCTGGCGCCGTCCATCACCGCGGCCTTGGTCACCGCGTCGGGAATGGTCTGCAGGCCCGACAGCAGGATGATGAAGTTGAACGGGATCCCGTTCCAGACCTGCGCCACGACGATGGTGATGAAGGCGTCGGTGCCGTCGATGCGCGGGTTCCACGCGCCCGGCCAGAGGTCGTTGACCCAGGAAAAGACGCCGAGAAACGGATTGAAGATAAAGACGAAGACCACCCCGATCGAGGCCCCCGCCACGGCCTTGGGCCAGAGGATGATGTTGCGCGCCGCGTTCGATCCGCGCAGGCCCCGGTCGGCGGCGATGGCCAGCAACAGCGAAATGCCGATGGCCAGTCCCGGTGCGATGATCATGAAGACAGCAGTGCGGCGCAGCGCCTCCCAGAATTCCGCATCCGCAAAGACGCGCTGGAAATTCTGTAACCCGACGAATTGCGACCCACCGCCAAAGGGGCGTTCGAGGAACAGCGACCAGAAAAACGCCAGCCCCACGGGGACGTAGAAGAAAAGGAAGATCAGGCACAGGATCGGTGCGACCAGCGCCGCATAGGTCCAGCGTCCAGAATAAAAGCCCGTCTGCATTGCAACTCTCCGGTTGGGACGCGGGACCGGCGGACACTCCGCCGATCCCGGGATGGGCGATCAGGGCAGCGCGACACCCCGATACGTCTGCTCAAAGCGCCGCAGCAGCGCGTTGCCGCGCATGGCGGCATTGTCGAGCGCGGCCTGCATGGTCTGTTCGCCGTTGAACGCCTTTTGCGTCTCTTCCTGGAAGATCGCGCGGAATTGCACGTAAAAGCCCAGGCGGATCCCGCGCGAGTTCTCGTTGCCCGGCTGGTTGAGCGAGGCGACGCCCATCTCGGCGGTGGCGAAGTCCGGCGTGGCAGCACGGCCTGAGGCGACCAGCTCGTCCAGCGCCGCCATGGTCACGGGCATGTAGCCGGTCTGCCGGGTGAACTCGATCTGGTTTTCGGTGTCGCGTACGAAGTTCAGAAAGGCCTTGGCCGCGTCGTATTCCACGTCTTCGTGGCCCTTCATGACCCAGATCGACGCGCCGCCGATAAAGGTATTGCGGCGCGCGAACCCGTCATACATCGGCGCCATGGTCATCTTGACCGCATCGCCCAGCGCTTCGCGCGCCGAGGCGAAACCGCCGGTCGAGGCTTCCATCATCGCGCATTCGCCAGCGTTGAAGGCGGCGTTGTACCTGCCGGTCTGGGTGTCTTCGTTCAGACGCACCAGCCCTTCGTCGCGCCAGGCGGCGAGATTGTTGAGGTGGTCGGCCACGGGGCCTGTGTTGAACGTGTATTCCGCGTCCAGACCGCCATAGCCGTTGTTGTTCGAGGCAATCGCCTCGCCGTGACGGGCCGAGAACTGCTCCAGCACGCGCCAGGGGTGGGCGTCCGTGGTGAAGGGGCAGGAATGGCCGTTTTCCTTCAGCTTGCGGGCCGTTTCGATCACCGCTTCCCAGGTCTCGGGCACCTCGGTCACGCCGACTTCAGCCAGCATGTCCATGTTGGCATAGAAGACGAGCGTAGAGCCGTTGTAGGGCTGCGAGAACAGCGCGCCGGTCGAGGTCTCGTAATAGCCGCGGGCGCCGGTGTTGTAATCGGCCCAGTCGACATCGGGCAGCATGTCAGAGACCGGCAGCACCGCGTCCGACAGCATCAGGTCAAGCGTGCCGGCGTCGAAGAACTGGATCAGCACCGGATGCTCGCTGGAACGGTAGGCGGCGATGGCCTTCTGCATCCCGGCCTCGTAGCCGCCCTGACCGACGCAGGTGATGGTATGCTCGGACTGGCTTTCGTTGAAGGCGGCGCACTGGGCCTGGATGGCCTCTTCCGGGCGGCCGGTGTTGCCGTACCAGAATTCGATATCGGCGGCATATACGGGTGCCGCGATGCTCAGCGCGAGCGCCGCGACTGTGAGATGTTTGATGGTCATGGGACCCTCCCAGGGGTTCGGAAACGGGGCGAGGACGGATGTCCGACTCAATTGTTACACTTTGCGTGTGACATTGCTGTGACGGCACCCGGGCGCTGGCACCTGCGGGCCTGTTGGGTAAAAAGGGAGGATGACCACAGCGCTCTACAATCCCCTTGCCCGCATGACGCGCCGCTTCCGGCGCGACATCGTTGACATCGAGGCCGTGTCCCGTAACGAACGCGCCGTCCTGTCGCGGATCTGGTCCGCGGGAGGGCTGCAACGGTCCGCCTTGCAGTCGCAGGTGGACCTGACTCAGCAGTCCATCCACCGCATCATCGCCCAGTTGCAAGAACGCGGACTGGTGCTGGTGGGCGATCTTGAACCGCCCGCCTACAAGGGCAAACCCAGCCCGCGCCTGTCGATCCATCCGCGCTTCGCCTGCGTGGCCGGCATCTCGATCAACACCGACAGTGCCGGGATCGCGCTGATGGATTTCGCCGGGGGCCTGCGGACGCAGTCGATCCCGATCAGCGATCTGTCGCTGGCAGAGGGGCTGGCGCGGGTCGGTGACATCATCGCCACGCTGCGCGATGCCGCAGGGTTCGCGCCCGAGGACATGTTCGGCATCGGCTTTGCCATCGCGGGCTTTGTGATCGAAGGCACGCGGTACAACGCCCCCGAGCCGCTGTCCCATTGGTCCAACATAGAGCTTGGCCCGCTGCTGTCAGATCATTTCGACTTGCCGGTCTGGACAGAGAACGGCGCCAACACCGGCGCCATCAGTGAACAGATGCTGGGTGTCGGGCGCGAGATCGACAATTTCGTCTATCTGTCGTTCAACTACGGGTTTGGGGGCGGCATCATCCTTGACGGGCAGCTTGCCCGGGGCGGTTTCGGCAATTCCGGGGAACTGTCGGGAATGTTCACGAACGCCGAAATGCCACACCGCCCGGCGCTGCGCGGTTTGCTCAATACCCTGCAGGCAAACGGCGTCGCGGTGTCGACGATCTTCGATCTGTACCACAGCTTTGACGCGGACTGGCCCGGTGTTCGCACCTGGCTGGATCAGGTCACGCCGCATCACAACCGCGTCGTCAACGTGCTCAGCGCCGTGGTGGACCCCGAAGTCATCGTGTTCGGCGGGCAGATCCCGCGCGCTTTGGCCGAGGCGCTTATCGCGCGCACCGAGTTCTGGGGCGAGGCACGGCACGGCATCCCGCGCCGCATGCCGCGCCTGCTGGTGTCCGACATCGGGGGGGAGACCGCCGCGATCGGAGCCGCGGCGCTGGCTCTCAAGAAAGGCTTCTTCTGACGCCGCCGATCCTCCGGGCGCAAGCGTCCCCCGCGACCACCGCGCCCAGCCGCAGGGCGCCCATGGCGGGCCGCTTCAACGATAGCTAGCGGCAAAGCGGCCAGGGGCAGCCTTCCGCGCCACGCAAGGGATCGTGTTCACCGGCAGAAGACGGGTGCGCACCAACGTCGAGGCCAATTGCATTTGAGCGTCTGGACGGTTTTCCCGCCAATGCTGTTGGTTGTCCCCCTGATCGACAACGCCTCAATGCCCCGGAAAGACCTGCGCTGTGAATTGCCCTGTTTGGACCCGCAAGCACCGGCGCCGGGGCACGCACGCGGGATCTGCGATGGTCCAGCAAACTTGCAAGTGAGCCACCGGGAAGGTTATCTGTGCGGGCCGCGCGACCGATCTGGTAGGCGCCTTAGCATCAGGAATTCTGTCGGGAATGCTTCCCATCGAAGAAAAGGCCTCTGGTGAAATTGCCAGAAAGGGAATTCAGTCGGTCGAACATGCCGCGCGGGTTCTGAACGCGCTCAGTTCGGTGCGCAATGCCTTGCCGCTGAAAGACATTGCCGCCGCCGCCGGTATGTCCCCCAGCATGGCGCACCGCTATCTCGCCAGCCTGATCCGGGTCGATCTGGTGCGCCAGGAACCGGGCACGGGGTTCTACGATTTCGGCCCAATGGCCGCGCGGCTGGGTCTGGCCGCCATCGACCGGTTCGAACATGTGGAACGCGCCGACGAGAATCTGCGGCAATTGACCTCGGAGCTGCATATCGACGGCCATATCTCGATCTGGGGAGATTTCGGGCCAACCATCGTCCGGATCCGGCAGGCCAACTCGCCGATCCTGACCAATCTGCGGCTGGGGCGGACATTGCCCCTGCTAAGTTCCGCGAGCGGCCGGATATTCCTGTCCTTTCTGGCCCAGGAACTGACGCAACCCCTGCTAGACGCCGAGATCCGCACATTGCCCAATCCGCAAGACGCGGGCCGCGATCTGGACGCGTCCAACCAGCATGTGCGCGCGCATGGCTTTAGCTGGATCGATGGCACGGTGGTTCCCGGTCTCAAGGCGATTGCCGCGCCGATTTTGGACGTCCAGGGCACGCTGCGCGCCTGTATGGCCCTGGTCAGCCCGGCCGATTCCCTGATCACCTTCCCGAACGATGCGCTTTACGGATTGCTGGATGCCGTGCGCCGGACGTCAGAGGAACTGGGCTTCCGCGACGGGGGCTGAGTCCCGGCCACCAAAGGCCCGACGCGTTGCGCGGGGCCGTTCTTTCAAACCAGGACGAAATGAGAGCAACGGGCGCGTGTCTCTGCGCGTTCGGGCGATGGCAGGACGCCGTCTTCGGGCGGCGCGCGCGGCTTGGCAAACGCCCGGTCGCCCAATCGGCATCCTCCCCCGACATCAACAAAGCGACTCATCCCGCCGGGACCATCGGCCGTCCCACACAGATTTCTCAATTGACAACTCGTTCCCCCATGGTGAATCCTGACAGCAGACATGAACGGGAGGACGAGAGCTATGAGCGGATGGAAAACCACATCCAAGGGGATCGGCAATCACCTGTACTGCGCGGCGTTGCTGCCGTTCGATCAGGACATGCACGTGGACGAGGCGGCGTATCGCCGGTTCCTGCGCGTCTTTCTGGACAACAAGGATTTCGTCGCGGCTGGCGGGGGGCTTTGCATCAACCCGGAAGCCGGCGAGATCTTTTACCTGACCCGGGCCGAGAAGCGCCGGGTGCTGGAAATCGCCATGGAAGAGATCAACGGCACGGTGCCCGTGATCGCCGGAACCTGGGCATTGACGACCGCGGAGATGGTGGAAACCGCCCGCGACTGCAGTGCGATGGGTGTGGATGGCATCTTTGTCACCCCGCCGGGCGGGGCGCAGGACGTGACCTCTTGCTGGGATGCGGACACCTACCCAGAGGTCTGGCTGGATACGATCATCGCCCAGGACCGCGCCGTCGATCTGCCGATCGTGACGCATCCTGTTGGGGGCGCCAAGCCGCCCTTCTTCCCGGGTCTGCCGCTAGAGGCCACGCTTCACATGTGCCGCGAAGTTCCCAATATCGTCGGCTGGAAGATGACCTATACCTATGAGGGCTTTCAGTTGATCGCCCGAGGGTTGCGCAACTTGGATCGGAACGTGGCGGTTATGGGCGCCCTAGCGTCCCGGTTCCACGAATACCGCGCAACGGGCTTCTTTGACGGCACGCTGAGCGGGTTCTGGAATTTCGCTCCGGAACCGATGCTGGCGCATCTGAAGGCGTGGGACGACAAGGATATCGACCGTGCAAGGGAAATCTGGGACAGTGGCCTGTCCGATCTGCACAGCTATGTCGCGGATATGGGCCGGCTGCATATCCGATACAAGACGGCGGCCTGGCTGCGCGGATTCATTCCGAATCCGTTCATGCGCGAACCGATGCCAAAGCCGAAGCAGGTGGAAATCGACACGATCTACAAGCTGTTGAAGCGCCTGAACCTCAGCGTCATCGATCTGAACGAGACCCGGATCGCGGCCTGAGACCAAAGTACGACAAACGGGAGGAGACTATCATGAAACACTTGGCAATCGCCGCCGCAATCGCGGCGGGACTGTTTTCCGCCGCCCCCCTGGCGGCGCAAAGCTATCCTGAAAAACCGATCACCGTGATCATTCCGTTCCCGCCGGGCGGCGCCGTCGACACGGTGTCACGGCTCTTTGGGGCGGCAATGCAACCGGATCTGGGCCAGCCCTGGATCGTGGAGCCGCGGCCGGGGGCTGCGGGCACCATCGCGTCCGCCTATGTCGCGGATGCCGACCCCGACGGCTATACCGTGCTGCAGACCATCCAGGGCTTTGCCATCGCACCAGCGATGTTCGAAAACCTGCCCTATGACCCGGAAAAGCTGACGCCGGTCATTCGGTTGATGGAGGCGCCGCTTTTGATCGTCACGGGCGCGTCCAGCGATCATGGCAGCCTGATGGACTTCATCGACTATGCCAAGGCCAATCCGGGACGGACGAATTACGGCTCCACCGGGGTTGGCAACCCGCTGCACCTGACAATGGAGCGTCTGAAGCTTGGCGCGGACATGGATGTGCGCATGGTCCCCTATAGCGGAGACGCGGAACTGGCCCAGGCACTGGCCCAGGGGCAGGTGGATATCGCGGCCCTGCCGATTTCGACCGCCGTGGGCATGCTTGAAAGCGGCGGCATCCGGGCCCTGGCCGTGACCGGCGACGAAACTTTGGAAGGCATGGAAGACGTTCCATCGCTCGCGGAACTGGGCTTTCCGGGCTATACCGGCAGTTGGCAGGGGCTGTTCGTTCCGACCGGCACCCCTGACGAGGTGATCGAACGCCTGCGCGCAGCCGTAGACAAGGCCCTGGCGGACGACGACGTGCTGCAGCGGTTGGCGAATATCCGGATGAAACCGGTCGGCGGCGCCGAAGACTTCCCGGCGCTCGTGGCCGAACAGACGGAGCAGTTCAACCGCCTGATCGAGGACACCGGCATTCCCAAGCGATAAGCTTCGGTTACAAGACCAGCACGCAACATGCCGGGTCCGGTGTGTTGCGTGACCTATTGACCGTTCGGGAAATACAGGCATGGCTTCGAGAGATTATCGTGACTTGATATCCGGTGGCGTTCTCATCGGCATAGGTGGCGCGATTGCGGCCTATACGCTGCAACACTATGCCATCGGGTCCCTTGGCTATATCGGGCCGGGCATGCTGCCGATGTTGACCGGGGCCGGGATGTTCCTGCTGGGCCTGGTGATTGCCGGCGCGGCCTTGTACCGGTCGCCCGAGCCGTTCGACGGCATTGACTTGCGCGCCTTGGGCGCGGTCACCGCCTGTGGCCTCTTCTTCGCCTGGATCGCGCCGAGGTTTGGAATGTTGCCCGCCGTGGCCGGGCTGGTCCTCGTCTCGGCGCTGGCGAACCAGACGGTGAAACCGGCCGCCTCCGTGATCCTGGCCGCCGGGCTTTGCGCCCTGTCCTATGTCATTTTCCATCTCGGATTGGGAGTCGCGCTCCCCCCATTTCAGATGTCGTTGTAGAAGACCATGCTGGAGCATCTCGCCGCCAATATCGCCCTTGGGGCCGCCGTCGCCTTTACCTGGCAGAACCTGTTCTACTGTTTTGTGGGCGTGTCCCTGGGCATGTTCGTCGGCGTCATGCCGGGAATCGGGGCGCTGGCGGCCATATCGCTGCTGTTGCCCGTCACCTTCAACCTGGACCCGACAACCTCCATCGTCATGCTCGCCGGAGTCTTTTATGGCGCGACCTATGGCGGATCCGTGGCATCGATCATGCTGAACCTGCCCGGAACGCCCTCCTCTGCGGTGGCCTGCCTCGACGGTTACCCGATGGCGCGGCAGGGGCGCGCCGGGGTGGCGCTGCTGATGACCACCGTTGCATCCTTTGTGGGCGCCAGCATCGGCATCCTGATCATGATGTTGTTCTCGCCCGTGATCTCCAGTGCCGCGATGCAGTTCTGGCCGATGGAGTATTTCTCGATGATGCTGTTTGGCCTCATTGCCGCGGCGACCGTGTCGACGGGCTCTGTCCTCAAAGGGCTGGCGATGGTGTTGTTCGGGATCTTCCTGGGCACCGTGGGCTGGGATCTGGAGACCGGCGTGCCCCGCTTCACCTTCGGCATGAACGAACTTGCGGATGGCGTGAACCTCGTCGTGCTCGCCATGGGGATCTTCGGCGTGTCCGAGGTCATCGCCAGCCTGCGCACGATGTCCGCCGTGGGCCGGCCAAAGACGTCCTTCACCCTCAGCGCGATGCTGCCAACGCGTGCAGAGCTGCGCGCCTCGGTCAGGCCGATCCTGCGCGGCTCGATGATCGGGTCGGTCATCGGCGCGCTGCCCGCCGTTGGCGGGGCCATCGCCGCCTTCATCGGATATGCCTTTGAAAAGCGCATCGCCCGGGACCCGTCCCGCTTTGGCAAGGGCGCGATCGAGGGCGTCACAGCCCCGGAAGCGGCCAACAACGCCGCGGATCAGACGGGGTTCATTCCGACGCTGACGCTTGGCGTCCCCGGCAATGTGGTGATGGCGCTGATGCTGGGCGCGCTGATGATCCACGGTGTCGTGCCGGGACCGCAGCTCGTCACGCAAAACCCGGAACTGTTCTGGGGCCTGGTCGTCAGCTTCTGGGTCGGCAACCTGATGCTTCTGGTTCTGAACATCCCGCTGATCGGCCTGTGGGTGCGGTTGCTGACGGTGCCCTACAGCCTGCTGTACCCGGCCATTTTGACCTTCGTCGTTCTGGGGGTCTACAGCCTGCGCAATTCAGGGTTCGACGTGGCGCTGGTCATGGCGTTTGGCGTCTTTGGATATGGAATGCGGCTGCTTGGGTTCCATCCCGCGCCCCTGTTGCTGGGCCTTGTCCTTGGCCCGCTTCTGGAGATGAACCTGCGGCGGTCCCTGATCCTGTCGCGCGGCGACCTTGCCGTGTTTGTCGAACGCCCGATCAGCGCGGCATTTCTGGGGTTGTCCGTCCTGCTGCTGGCGACCAGCGTCAGAACCGCCCTGCGGCGGGCCCGATCCCAATGATCGCGCTGGCCAAGGCTCGGGTGCCGGGACGACAAGAGGTGATGTAGCGGCAAGTGCGCCAAGGGCCTTGCCTGAGACGGAACACACGCGCGCCGCCTGCGGCCCATGTCGCGCCGTGTCAGCCCGTGGGGGTCGGCCTGCGGAAAATCGATGCGCGAGGCTGGCCGCATCGCCCGCCCGGCCTAAAGCGCAACGATGTGATTGTCCCAGGCGCAATCCACCCGCGCGAGCGCTGCCGGGCCCGCCGCAGTGACAGCGATCAGCCCCCCAAACCCGTCGCTGGCAAGATATCCCGCCCCCATTGGCGCAAGCCCGCAGACATCCGCGCGCGACACGGCCCCGGCAAAGGCGCCGCTCGCCGTGAACTGGTGCAGGCGCCCACCACGGGGCGAGGTGATCGCGATCCGGGCGCCGTCGCCGCTAAACGCGACGCTGCCCGCATAGCCTTGCATGATCCGTTCCTCACTCTCCGGCGCCGTGGCCAAGAGCGGAGGCTGGCCGCGCCGGTGCAGACCAAGCAGCGGCGGTGCGGCGCCCTGCTCGCCCTCCCATTGCATCGCGAAACCGACCAGACCGTCCGCCCGCACCGACAGATGGCGGATCGAGTTCTTCCGAAGATCCGGGCGCAGTTCCACCTGGTCGAGCATCGCCCCCTCAACGTCCTGATAGGTCAGGTTGGGCCGCATCGTCGGGATGTTCAGCTTGGCGCGGTCTTTGGGATCGGTGGCGATGCCGCCATTCGCGATGACAAGGGTCTTGGCATCCGGCATCAGGCGCATGTCATGCGGACCAATGCCGCCGCTGGGCCGCGCGCCGATGCGCCGGTAGCCCGCCTCGACATCCCACAGGCCGATGGCGCCCGCGCTGTCCATGGCCCGCTGCTCGCTGGTGAGCAAAAGCGCGCCGCCCTCCGCAAACACGCCGTGACCGTTGAACTGGTGGCCCGGCGGAGGGACCAGGCGATGGCGCACCTTGCCGATCGTGCAATCCAGAACAAGCGCGAACCGCCCCGGCCTACGGGCAAAGGCCACGGCTTCGGCGCGGGTCGGATGCCCCGCCCCGGCATGGCCCCGGGCTGGAAGCGGCACGCGGAAGGTCACGCCGCCTTCCCCGCCCAGACCGAACAGCGCAAAGCTGCCGCCCGCCAAACGCGCCGCCGCGAGGAAGGACGGGTTGCCAGCCGCCGCCCAGCCAAGGCGGGGCGCCGCGCCCGCCGCCAGAAGCGCAGCGAGAAAGCGGCGCCGGGTTGTCATCCTGTCAATCTCCGTCCTGCGAGTTAAAGCCCGGCGCGATGCCGAGCGGGGCGCCGATCTCTGCCTCGATCGCGGTCCGCATCGCCTGGACGGCCTGTTGCAGAACCTCGACATGCAGGCGTTCCTGGGGGTCCGCCACATCCTGAAATCCGGGATCCCCGATGCGCATGGCGATGTCATGGATCCGCGCGGCCGCGGCGTTCGTCTTTGGAAGATCGCCATCGGCCAGCGCATCGGCCAACGCAAGGGCCGCATCCACGGCCAGCAGCACATTCCGCAGGGACCGGCCCGAACGCCAGGCTTCGGCGCGGGCCGGGCGCGGACGGTCGAACGTGCCCATCGGACGCCCCAGTCTTTGATCCGCGGTGAATTCGAGACCCGACAGAAGCTGGGTATAAAGCGCCCGCAACGCTTCGCTCTCGTCAAGATAGGTGGCGTTTCCGGCGTCGCCGGCGCCTTTCAGCACCTCGGCGAACTCGTCCTGCCAGGCCAGATCCAGCGCCTTTGCCTGCCGCGCGAGGTCTGTGGCGATGGCCTGAACCAGCGCGCAGGTGTAGCTGCCGGGCGCGTAGCCCGCGAAGCTGGGATCAAACAGCAGCCATTCCAGCGCGAAGACCCCGCGCGCGGCAATCGACACCTCGCGGTAGGCATCGGGGTCATAGGCAATCGCATCCGCTTCGGCGATCAGCCGGGACAATGTGCGCCGAGTGACCCCGCGCGCGTCCGGCCAATAGGCGATGGAGGGGGCCTGTGTCTCCGTCGGGCCAAGACGCGGGTCGGCCACCCGCATCCAGGCATCGAAAACGGCATGAAAGGCAGGGGCGACCGCGTCGGGACGGCAATCGGCGACAGCGACCTGGTCCAGACGGGCCGCGTCTTCGGCGAAGGCTTTCACCGAGGGCAGGATATGGCGATCCACCGCCGCATCGACCCCGGCCAGGGCAGGTCCGGCGAAGCCGATGGCCAGAAGGGCAATGGAAAGGCGTTTCACAGGCTCTCCAGATATCGGATCAGGGCAAGACGGTCTTCGGGTGGCATGTCCACCACGGCATCGCGCTGCCCTTGCGCCTCTCCGCCATGCCACAGGACCGCCTCTAGCAATGAGCGGGCGCGGCCGTCATGCAGAAAATAGGTATGTCCCGACACCCTTTCGGTCAGACCGACGCCCCAAAGCGGCGGCGTGCGCCATTCCTGACCAGAGGCGCGCCCCTCCGGGCGATTGTCGGCCAGACCCGGCCCCATGTCGTGCAAAAGCAGGTCGGTATAGGGCCAGATCAGCTGAAAGCTTTGCTCGGGCTGATCGTCGAGCCGGTCGGTCACATATTTTGGTGTGTGGCAAGAGATGCAGCCGGTTTCATAGAACACGCCCTTGCCGCGCAGCACCACAGGGTCGCCCACGTCGCGCCGTTCCGGCACCGCGAGGTTGCGGGAATAGAAAGTAACAAGGTCCAGCCCCTCGGCCCCGACCTCTGTCCCCTCGGGTGTGCCACTGCTGCCGTCGGGGGCGGCGCGGCAGGCTGTCTGAGCCTCGGTGCAATCCCCCCAGGGCTTGTTGAAGAGGGGCGAGGATATGCCGATGTCACCCGCGAAGGCGGCGGCGGATTGTTCGCGGACCGTCGGCGCCCCCGCTTTCAGGCCGAACCGGCCCAGCATCGGGCGGTTGTACTCATGGGACCAGACGATCTGCGCGCGGCCCGAAATACCGTCGCCATCGGCATCGTCCGGGTCTGCCTGGGCAAGGATGCTGGCCGCCGGGATCGCCTCCAGCAGGCCAAGCCCGATCATCTGCGGCGCCACGCGCGGTGACAGCATCGCGCCTTCGGCCAAGGGACCATAGCCCAGATCGGCCGCCGCATAGGTCGGACGGCGCAGCCAGGCGGTCTCATCGCCCGACAGCGGCACCTCGATCTCTTCATAGGTGATGTCGAGCCGGTATTCCGCCTTGTGCCCCTGCACCGCGAAATCCTGCAATTGCCCGCCATAGACAGGGTCGGGCGCGGTACGGGGCGTGTCGTCGCCCAGGCGTTGCAGATAGGCCTCCAGCTCGGCGATACCGGCGCCGTCCGGGGCTGGGACGGACACGCGCAGGAACATCGACACCGCGTCGTCGTCCGGCCCCTCGGGCGGATGGCCGCGCCCGTCCTTCAGGTGGCAGCTTTGACAGGCCCGCGAATTGTACAGCGGCCCCAGCCCGTCCGACACTAGCGTCGAAGACGGTGACGAGACCCAAAGCTTGCGGAACAGCCCGTTCCCGACCTTGAAATCAAGCTCCCGCGCAAAGGGCATGTTGGCGGAGGCCAGCGAGAAAGCATCGGCATTTCCCCGCGCCCGCACCGTCCCCGCGCCGCCGCCATTGGCCTCGAACGCCTCTGGCGCCGAGAAATCATCGGTGGGCGCGGTGACGGCGGCGATACGCGCCGCTTCCTCCGGCGTGCGCGGAACGACGCTGAGATGCGGCAATGTCAGGTCGATGCCTGTCTGTGCCTCGCCGGTCAGGGCGACCCCAGCCAACGCCAGCGCGAGCGGAAGAGAGCATTGAGAGTGCCGATGCCTATGTGCCATGTCGTGCTGCTTATTTCGCCTTGTCGGCGGGATCGGCGTTGATCTGGCCAAAGGCAGAGGCGCCGATCGTGTCGTAGAGCGACAGTTGGGTTTCGAGGAAGTCGATATGCCCCTCTTCATCCGCGATCAGCTCTTCGAACAGGTTCATGCTGACGTAGTCGCCGACGCTGTGGCAATGGTTGCGCGCCTCGACATAAAGGGTGCGGGCGTCGATCTCCGCCGCCAGATCGGCCTCCATCGTTTCCTTGAGGTCCTGACCGATCCGCAGCGGGTCGAGCTTTTGCAGGTTCGGATGGCCTTCCAGAAAGATGATGCGCTCGATCAGCTTGTCGGCGTGGTTCATCTCTTCGATGCTTTCCTCGCGCGATTTGGCGGCGATCCTGCCGAACCCCCAATCCTCCTGCAGGCGGTAATGCAGCCAGTACTGGCTGACGGCGGTCAGCTCACTTCGCAGCGCGCTGTTGAGATATTCAATGACCTTCTCGTTACCCTTCATGGGCTTTTCCCTGTGTTGTGGCGCGGCGCAGGCCGCGCAATTGCATGGGTACTTCAAGAGTATCGCAGCCCGTCAGGGTTGCAATGAAAAGCGGCAGACACCCGCCGCAGTCGGGCCGCTTGCCCAAGGCGCGATAGACCTTGCCGGGAGTGATGATCGCCTGCGCGTCCGAGGCGCGCATCCAGTCCACGGCCGCGCGGATGTCGCGATCCGTAATCGCAGTGCATTGGCAGACGATCATCGGTCGCGATCCTACTGGAAGACGGCGTTTGGATTGTCGAGGCTGTCGGACCCCTCGATCTCGATCCGACCCAGATCGAGGGCCGCCACCGCCCGTTCGATCGACCGGGTCTGGGTGACCAGCGCCTCGACCGCCGTCAGGATCAGCGCCTCGCCCTCGGCATTGCCACGAGCCAGCATCTGATCATAGGCCATGCCGGTTTCGGCGGCGTCCCGGATCGCGCCCAGCGCCGCGACGGACGCGTCCAGCTCTGCGCGCAGTTGCGCATCGACCGCCGGAGACGTCTCGGCCAGCATGTCCGACAGCGAGGGGCCCGACACGGTGCTGCCGTCGGGGCGCGTATAGCTGCCCAGATAGACGGAACGGATGCCGACACCGTCGTAGTAATGGCTCATATGGGTGTTGTCCGAGAAGCAATCATGCTCTTCCTCGGGGTCGTTCAGCATCACGCCCAGCTTCATCCGCTCGCCCGCGAGTTCACCGTAAGACAGCGAGCCCATTCCGGTGAGGATCGCGAAAATGCCCGCCGTCTCGTCCTCCATCAACGCGTCGCGCGCAGCGCCGCCGACGGTCCAGGCGTCGGCCATGTCTTCGAGGTCGTCCACCAGAAGGCCGGTGGCGACCCGCAGATATTCCGCCCGCCGGTCGCAATTGCCGTGCGTGCAATCGTCGCCGGAGGCGTAATCCGTCCAGGGCCGGTTGCCCGCGCCTGCCTCGGTGCCGTTCAGATCCTGCCCCCACAGCAGGAATTCGACCGCATGGTAGCCGGTCGCCACATTCGCCTCGACACCATCGGCTTCCTGCAGCGTCTCCTCCAGCAGCGCTGGCGTGATCTCGGACGCGTCGATCTGCTGCCCGGACAACATGAAGACCGGGTTGGCGATGACGTTCAGCGCGGCATAGGCGTTTTCATCCGTCGCGCCGCCATAGACCGGATCGACATAGTCGATCAGCCCTTCGTCCAGTGGCCAGGCGTTCACGCGGCCCTCCCATTCATCGACGATGGCATTGCCGAACCGGTAGACCTCGGTCTGCATATAGGGCACGCGCGCCGCGCGCCACGCCGCCCGCGCGGCCTCCAGCCCGTCCGCCGAGGGTTCAGCCAGGAACGCCTCCACCGCCTTTTGCAGCGCCAGAGCGGTGGACAGGCTGTCGGCATATTTGGCGGCGGCGATGTCGGCATAGGTGTCCAGCACCTCGGCCTTCTCGACCGCGACCGCAGGAAGTGCGGTCAGCGCCGACGTGGCAAGGGCGGCCAGGAACATGTGTTTCATCGTTGCGAGGTCCTTTTAGTGTCGGTAAGAATTCTGCGCCGGTCCGTGGGTCGGCACCGCGGATTGGGACGGCCTGCGGGCCAGACGCAGGAAGACCTGTCCAAGCTGCCCGGCGATCTGGACAACGGCCCAGGCGGCATCGCCCTTGGTCAGCGCACCGGCGAACAGCATGGCATCGTCCCGGTCCTGCGCCGCCGCCGCCGCGATCATCTGCGCAAAGGCGCTTTCGTCCCCGCCGACGCATTTGCAGGCCAGGCCATGGCGCATCAGCGGCCGGCGCGCGCGCCCCAACAGCGTCGTCATCAGGGCGTCGAAATCCTCGACAGCCGCCAATCCAGCCTCATTGCCCATGACACAGCGGAAATCCCGCGCGATCTTCTGACGCTCCGCTCCGCCCTCGCACCAGGCGCGGAGATAAAGGACCGCCGCCATTTCGACGGGCGGAAGCTCTTGCAGGTAGCCGACCGGGGCAGCGCCCCGCTGCGGCGACGTGGGTGCCTGTGCCCCCGGAAACTCGAACCGCATCTTCATTTGGTCAGGATCAGCTTGCCGGCGCGGGTGATCCGCAGGGTGTAGACCTGAGCGTCAAGAACGATTTGCGCCTGATCGCCTCCGTTCGTCAGAGTGCGGGCGTCGTGGGTCGGCAGCGCATCCGCGCCCAGCCCCTTGCCGGATGTCTCTGGTTTCATCGCGGTCATGACAGGCGCTCGACTCGGTCAAGAAGCTGCTCCAGCCGATGGTCGCCCGGGAAAGACCCGTCGAAGGCAAGCTGAACAAGCTCGCCGCGGTCCAGCTGCGCCCGAGGGCCAGGTCCAACCGGTTTGTCATGGTTTCGGACAGCTGGGGACACTTCTTCACGGACGATGGTTGCGGACATCGAGACACCTCTTGAGATGATGAAATCCGGGCTGCCCGCAGGGTGGCTGGGATGATGTCCAAAAACCTGACTGAAAACGTATGGTATGTCAATATGAGTAGTTGACTAAAACGCTATGTCATTTATGCAGGCCCTCGTCGCCCTGCGCGACACATCAGAAAAACAAGGAGAGACCCATGCAGCCCAAGCAGCTGATCCAGGGTCTTTGCCTCGCCACCGCAGCCATCGCGACCCCTGTCGCGTTCGCCACGACCGCCATCGCAGAGACCATTACCGTCACCGATATCGCCGGACGCAGCGTCGAGGTGGAACAGAATCCCGACCACATCGTGCTCGGCGAGGGGCGGATGATCTATTCACTGGCCCTTCTGGACAGGCAGGACCCCTTCGCGCGGGTCGTCGGCTGGAAGGACGACATGATCAACTACGACCCGGACGCCTGGCGGAAGTACGAGGCGGCCTTCCCCGACGCGGCGGAGATCGTCCGCCTGGGCAGCCCCTATGCGGATGACTGGAACCTCGAATCGGTGATCTCGCTGGGCACCGAGGTGGTGTTCATGAATCTGGGCGAGCTTTTGAAGGCGCAGGAAAGCGGTATTGTCGAGAAGCTCGAAGAGGCCGGGATCGCGACGATCTTCGTGGATTTCCGGCAGGATCCCACCGCCAACACCGTCGCCAGCATCCAGCTTATGGGCCGGATTCTGGACCGTCGCGATGCGGCGGATGAGTTCACCGATTTCTACACCGCGCAGATGAGCCGTATCTATGCCACGGTAGAGCAGATCCCGGTCGAGAACCGCCCGGTGGTCTTTATCGAGCGCGCGGCGGGTTACAATCCGAACAATTGCTGCAGCACCTTCGGCGCCACCAATCTGGGCCGGCTGGTCGATCTGGCGGGCGGGCGCAACTGGGGGTCGCGGATGTTCCCGGGGTTTGGCGGCAATGTCAGCCTGGAGGCCGTCTTTGCGGACGATCCCGACGTGATCATCGGCACCGGCGCCAACTGGGCAGAGGCCAATCCGGCGACCACCGCCGTTCTGTTCGGCTATGACGCCGACACTGTGGCTGTGCAGGAGCGGCTGGCGGCCCTGGCGGCGCGGCCCGGCTGGCCCGAAATGTCGGCGGTCCGGACAGGTCGCCTGCATTCGGTCTACCACCAGTTCTACAACAGCCCGTACCATTTCGTGGCCATGCAGGCCTTTGCAAAATGGCTGCATCCCGATCTGTTCGCGGATCTCGACCCGGATGCGACGATGCACGAGCTGCACGAGCGATTCCTGCCGATCGACTATTCCGGCGTGTTCTGGGCAACGCTGGACCAGCCGGTCAACTGACGTGACCGCCCCCTCCGCGCCCCGGCGGCGCGGAGGACGTCATCCCGAAAGGAGGCCCCAATGGCCATGGAAACCGACGCGCGGATGCTGCGCGCAGGCTACGATTCCCTAACCAGACACCGCTTTGCCGTCCTGACACTCGCGCTGGTTCTGCTGGTCGTCAGCTTCGTCTACGACGTGGCCACCGGACCGGGCCAATATCCGCTGGCCACCGTCGCGGGCACGCTTCTGGACCCGATGTCGAACGGTGTGCAGATGAAGGTCATCATCTGGGATTACCGGCTGCCGATCGCCGTGACCGCCGTGATCGTCGGCGCGCTGCTGGCCACCGCCGGGGCGCAGATGCAGACGATCCTGAACAACCCGCTGGCCGAACCCTTTACGCTGGGCGTCTCCTCTGCCGCCAGCTTTGGCGCCTCGTTGGCCATCGTTCTGGGCTGGAGCGTTCTGCCCGTCGTCGGAACGCTGGTCGTGACGATCAACGCACTCGTCTTCGCGCTGATGACCTGCGGGTTCATACTCTGCGCTACCCGGATCAAGGGCGTGGGGTCCGAAACGATGATCCTCTTCGGCATCGCCATCTTCTTTACCTTCTCGGCGCTGCTGGCGCTGATGCAATACATGGCTTCCGAGGATCAGATCGCCCGGATCGTGTTTTGGATGATGGGCTCGCTGGGGCGGGCAAGCTGGGAAAAGATCGGCCTTGGCACGCTGCTGCTGGCCGTCGTCCTTCCGTTCGGCCTGATGCGAAGCTGGCAGATGACCGCCTTGAGGATGGGCGAAGAGACGGCCCGCAGCATGGGCGTGGATGTGGGGCGCCTGCGGATCGAGATGCTGATCGTTGTCTCTGTCGTGGCGGCAACGGCGGTGGCCTTTGTCGGCACCGTGGGGTTCGTGGGCCTCGTGGGACCGCATATCGCCCGGATGATCGTGGGTGAGGATCAGCGGTTCTTCCTGCCGCTGTCGGCGCTGGTCGGGGCGCTGGTTCTGTCGCTGACCTCCATAATCTCGAAATCGCTGACCCCCGGCGTCATCTATCCCATCGGCATCATCACCGCGCTGATCGGCGTGCCCGTCTTCGTTTCGATCATTCTGTCCACCCGGCGGAGGCACTTGCCATGAGCCTGACCCTCGAAAACGTAAACGCGGGCTACGGCCGCGTTCCGGTCCTGCGTGACGTCACCCTCACCCCGATTGAGCCGGGGCAGTTTGTCGGGCTGATCGGTCCGAATGCGTCGGGCAAATCGACGCTGTTCAAGACGCTTTCCGGCCTGTTGCGCCCGACGCGGGGCACGATCCGTCTGGACGGGGCCGATCTGGCCTACCTGGGTCGCTCTGCCCGGGCAAGACGGGTCGCCTATATGCCGCAGGCTTTCGGCTGCAACGCCGCCCTGACCGTATACGAGAGCGTGTTGCTCGCCTTGAAACAGACCACGGGATGGCGCGTTCAGACAGACAACCTCGACCACGTGTCGCGCACGCTCACCACGCTGCGCCTGACCCATCTTGCAAATCGCGGCCTTGGCGATCTGAGCGGCGGACAGGCGCAGATGGTCTCTGTCGCCCAGACCCTTGTGCGCGATCCCGCCGTGGTGCTGCTGGACGAGCCGACCAGTGCGCTGGACCTGCACCACCAGCTGTCGATCCTGGCCTCGGTGCGTCGCGAAATGCAGGCGCGCGGCACCATCGTCATGGCGGCGCTGCATGACCTTAACCTTGCGGCCGAGTTCTGCGACCGCCTGATCCTGATCCGCGACGGAAGCGTTGTGGCCGATGGCGCGCCCGCCGAGATCCTGTCGCTGCCCCAGATCGGCGAGACCTATCGGGTGCGGACGCGGCTGGAACACACCCATCGCAGCTCGCTCTACGTCGATGCCCAGCTTGCATCGGCGGATTACACCATCCCGCCCAACGGGCGCGCCCGGGAAACAGATCCGGGACGGCAGGTCGGGACATTGAAGGGTCTTTGACCCGCCCGCCACTCGCCGGATCGGCGACCTGTCCGGCGGGTGTTCGCATCGGGCGGCGCAGGGGCACCCCCCTGCCAAACGTCGTTCTTGTTGACTCAATCCAATTAAGTACGTACCTGTTCTAAATGTTCAGGATTGCGATCGACATTGGCGGAACCTTCACGGACGTTGTTGCCGAAACGCCGGAGGGGCTGAGTTCGGTCAAGGTGCTGACCAGCGCGCAGGACCCCGAGATCGCCGCGCTCGAGGGGGTCGAGCATCTGCTGACCCGTCTGTCGCGGCGCCCTTGCGACATTTCGGACATCGTGCATGGCACCACCCTGGCCACCAATGCGCTGATCGAGCGGCGCGGCGCCAAGACCGCCTTTGTGACAACCGCCGGCTTTCGCGACGTGCTGGCGATGCGCAACGAAAAGCGCTTTGAGCAATATGCCCTCGACATCCAGATGCCGGAGCCCCTCGTGCCGCGCCCCTTGCGGCTGGGACTGGCAGAGCGTGTTCTTGCGGATGGATCAGTGCTGGCCGCCCCGCGTGACGCGGACATTGACGCCCTCGCGGATGTCTTGCGCAAACAGGCGGTCGAGGCGGTCGCCATCGGCTTTCTGCATTCCTACAAGAACCCAACGCATGAACAGCGGGTCGCCGACAGGCTGCGGCAGCGGCTGGGCGAGGATATCACGATCTGCCTCAGCGCGGATGTGGCCGGTGAGATCCGGGAATATGACCGCTTTTCAACCGTTTGCGCCAATGCCTATGTCCGCCCGCTGATGTCGCGTTACGTGAACAGGTTGCTGACCCGCTTGCGGGACAGGGGCTTCGACGGGTCGTTCCTGATGATGCTGTCGGACGGGGCGCTGACCACAGTCGAACAGGCCACCCGCTTTCCGATCCGTCTGGTCGAAGGCGGCCCGGCGGGCGGCGTTGCCCTGGCCGCCCATGTGGCGCGCGAGGTCGGGTCCGGCAAGACGCTGTCGCTCGACATCGGCGGGACCACCGCGAAGATCTGTTTCATCGAGAATGGCACCCCCAAGACCAATCGCCGGTTCGAGGTGGCGCGCGATCCGGGCTTAGGTCTATGACCCCCCCAGCAAAGC